>JBBQSM010000077.1:0-20212 GCA_038234895.1 Gemmatimonadales bacterium | reverse complement strand
GTTCGCGTCGAGTGTGGCGGAGCGCACCTTGTACATGAAGATGTCCGCGATGCCGAACCCGACACGGTTCTGTGCCTGGCCCCCGCCACCGACGGTCAGAAACTGGGTGCCGCCCATGTCGATGATTTCGTTCCGATTGTTCGCGAGCTGCGTGCCGAGCTCCCACTGCACACGCTCGCCGCGCAACACGTTGAAGTTAACGGAGAGTTCATCGCCCCACCCCTTCACGCGTCCCACGTTGATGACCTGCGAACCCGGGAAGCCGACCGACGGTGCAATCGGCGAGTTCACGATCGCGTCCGTGATGTTGCGCGAATAGTGTGAATACTCGATCTGTGCCCGACCGTCGAACATCGTCGCTTCAAAGCCACCCTCGGACTCGGTGCTCCGTTCCGGACGCAGCGCTGGATTGCCAAACGACGCGGGAATCAGTCCGGGAGCATTCTGGTAGCCCACGCTCGGATCGTACAGTCGCGACGCGTCGAACGTGCCGGGCTGCGTGCCGGATGCGCCCACGGCCGCGCGCAGTCGCAACGATTCGGTGAACGGCAGCTTGAACCACGGCTCTTCGCTGATCACCCACGATCCGCTGAATTTCGGATAGTAGATGGAGGAGAAATCCTTGCCGAAGCTGCTGTTGTCGTCGGCGCGCACGGCTGCGGTGAGGAAAATGCGATTCTTCCACGCCGCTTCCTGCTGCACGAACATGCCCACCGATGCATTGGCGAAGTAGTCCTCGCTTCCGAGACGCGTGGCGCCGCCGCTGACGGTGGTCACGGGGCCGGCAGGAAACGTGATGGCCGAGGCGCCGATGGTCGAGAGATCGTTCCGATAGTGCTGCAGCCCCATCGACGACGTCATGTTGAAGTCGTTCTTGATGGTGTACTTGAGCGAGCCGGCGTAGTCGAGCGTCAGTACATTGCGCGTGCTGCGGTTGACGTTCTTCGTACCGAGTCCGTTGCTGCCGAGCGGATCGGCGGCGCCAAGGGGCTGGCGCGGATAGAGCAGAAAGTTGTTTTCCGAGCCGATGTCGAGGCCGGTGATGAGCCGGTGCGTGAACCACGGCTTGGGGGCGTAGTTTGCGCGCAGGCTGAGGGTCGTCCGATCGATGTCGGCGCGGCTTTCGACGGTGGACCAGCTTTCCGGCGGTGACGCCTGGAAACCGCGGCGATTCGACGTGAGCGTCAGCGGGTTGCCCCACACGACCTGACTGAACGGATCGACATCGATGGCCGGCTGTGCGAGCCGCGTGCGGGCGCGCACGTAGCCGATTGAGCCCTGCAGGCGCAGCGTGCTGCCGGCGGCGATGTCGGCGTTCACGCGACCGCTGAACTTCTTGTCGTAGTTCCAGGGCACGATGCCCACGTCATCATCGTACGACGTGGACAGGAAGTAGCGGCTCGCATCGGTACCGCCGCTGAGATTCGCGTTGTAGCCCTGATTGCGACCGGTGGTGAAGATGGGCCCGGCGCCGTTTTCCTTTTCGTACTCATACAGGTTGACGTTGGTAAGCTCGCCAGCGGTGTTACGCGACCAGAGCACACCGGCACGCCCCTCGGGATTTGCCAACCAGTTGGCGCCCTGCCGCGACGTGACGTCGAACTTTGGCCGCCCGGCCTTACCGCGTTTGGTGATGATCTGGATGACCCCGTTCGACGCTTCGGTGCCGTAGAGCGTGGACGCGGCCGGCCCCTTGATGACCTCGATGCTTTCGATGTCCTGCGGGTTGATGTCGTTGAGTCGGCTGGCACCCGCGCCGCCGCGCTGTCCGGGACCACGCGAGGTCGACGCGTCCATACGGATGCCGTCAATGAACACCAACGGATCGTTGCTGAGCGACAAGCTGCTCGCGCCGCGCACGCGCAGTTGCGCCCCAGTCCCGACCTGGCCGGTCGCAGGGAGCACGATCAAACCCGGCGTACGAGCGCCCAGCAATTGCTCGACGCTGCGCACGGGCGCATTGGCCAGCACTTCCGACGCGTCAACCGTGTTGACGACATTGCCGATCGCCCGACGCTGCGTAACACCCGCAGTGCCGGTGACGACGATCTGGTCGAGCTGTGCCGTGCGTTCGGTGAGTTGAAAATCAGCGGTATACGACGCACCAGCCGTGAGCGTGAGACGACGTTGCGACAGCGCGAACCCAACGGAACGCACGCGTACCGTCACCAAGCCGACGCTGGTCGTGACGATGCTGTAGCGACCGTTCTCGTTCACCCGTGCATTGCCTGCGAGACCGCCGGTGGCATTGACGACGGTCACCTCGGCGCCAACGATCGGCCGCTTGCTGAGCGAGTCGGTGACCTGCCCGGCGATGGTGGCCTGCGCATGCAGCGTCGCTGATCCTGCTGCGATCAGCGCAACGATCGTACTCACTATCCGTAACATGCTTCGAGGCGCGATCATCGGATCTCCTCCGTTGGACTGGGCGCGTGGGCCGGGGTGCACGAGCGCCGTGGACAGCGAACGACGAACAGCCCGAAAACGTCTGACGACGCAGACGGGTATCGAACTCAGCATTGCTGACTTACGTTCGGGAGGCAGCGATGTCAAACTGTGTTGACCACCCGCATCTTGCGCCGGATCGTCGCGGCCGCACGCCATACCTCCCTCCTCCGTCCTGCCTGTGCGCCCCACGTCCCATTCTCGACGCTCCGATCGTGCACGTCGCAGCGCACGCACGCTCGCCGCCATCGCGATCGCCCTGGCCATCGCCACCGCGCCCTTCGGTGTGCCGGTTCTTTATGCGCAGTCGCTCGGTGGGCAACAGCTTGCACGCGCCGGCGCGTCACTGAGCGCATCGCAGCGCGCTGTGCTATCCGTGGTAGACTCGGCGATGACGTTCATCCAGAGCGGTGAGATGACGCGCCTGAGCGACCTGATGACGCCGGAAGCGCAGATTTATGCGACGACCGCGCGGAATGGCTCGCCGGCGCATCGCATGCGCACGGCGCCGCAGCAGCGCATCACCGGGAATCGCCCGCCGATCATCGAGCGCGGCTACGACGCCGAGGTGCGCGTGGCTGGCACGATGGCGGTGGTGTGGATGCCGTACGATCTCTACACGGACCGAAAGTGGTCGCATTGCGGCGTGGATGTCTTCACGCTGATGCAGGAGGGGACATCCTGGCGGATTGTGAACCTGTCGTACACGGTGGAGCAGCCTCCCGCCTGTCAGGTGCATCCGTCCGGTCCGGCCGCTGGAACGACGGGGACGCCGAAGGGACGGTGAGATTGCGCGGTTCCAGCGGCGACCCCGTGAGCGAATGACTGCACTCACAGCTCATCGCTTCCACTGACGGCTCACCGCTGGGTCGTTCCCCCGTCCGAACCTCCCCCGCTCACCGAAACGGCAGCAACACACTCGGTGTCGTCGTGGCAAACCAGATCAGCCCATCGTAGTCCGCCGGCAGCAGCGCCTGCTCGAAATACCCGGATGCGCCGGCGCTGCTGTAACCCGCGCCGATGGAACGCATGCGCAGCGGACCGGCATTGAGCGCCGCTGAACCGCTGCCGCCGGAGGCGATGCGACGTGCATCGAAGATGAGGCGTGGCTGCGACGTCGCGGCGAACACCGCTTCCAGCGCCGTCGTATCGAGCGCGTTGATCGTGTGCGCGCGTAACGTCGTGAAGGCACCCGTGGCGGTCATCTCCACCGCGTTGAACTGTCCAGTGCCGAAGGTGAAGCCGATATTGCGGTAGTTGGCACCCAGTCGCTCCCCCGCGAATTGTCCCATCGTGCCCGGTCTGCGGCTGACGTGGTAGTTGTGTGCCCAGGCGAACACGCGCGCCGCGGGAGACTGCTGCGTGATCCAAATCAGGTTGTCGGCCATGGCGGCATCGCGCAGCAAACTGCCTTCGCTTGCAGTTGCTGCGCGAGCCATTCGCTCCCATTGCCGCACAAGGGTGACGTACTGCTGGAGCCAATCCAGCTCCTCGGCGGACATACGTGCGCTCCACTGCGGGCGCGCCACGGCAACAGCATGTCCCATCGCGGCCAGCGAGTCGCCACACGCGAGGCGCTGCGCCTCCGTGGTTCCCGCGCGATACGGTGCGGCCGCGTATTGTCCGGTTCGTGCATCCCGGCCAGCCACGATGCAGCCCATGGCGTTGCGCGCACGTGTCGCGAGCGGCACGTCCAGGCGATTGAGCAGCGACAAGACACTGTCGACCGCCTGATGCGGCGCCTGCATGTCGAAGCCTACGAAACGCAGCCGCGGTGCGCCGACGCGAACGTTGTAAGCGCGCATCCAGCGCACGAGGTCCATCACTTCCTGCGTGTTCCACGTCCAGAAGTAGAGGTTGGAAAGCAGCTTCTCCGGATCCCCTTCGCCAAGTGTGACATAGCGGTCCATCGCGCGCGACTCCGGCATGGTCGCTTCGATGGTGAAGTGCGTGAAGCCCTGCCGTTCGACGAGATACTCGAAGGCGCGGTGCTTCATGCGGAAGAATTCACGCGTGCCATGCGTGGCCTCGCCAAATGCGGCCACACGCGCCGTACCGATAATGCTACCAAGCTCCGCGAGATCGTCCAGGTTGCTGCCCGGCGCATCGGACGTGAACGGCTTGGCCACCGATGACAGCCAGCTGGCGGTCGAACCGGCGAACGCAGGAACTCCTTCGAAGTCGAGATTGACCGGCGTGCTGGCCTGGCGGAGCGCGTTGTTGGTCGCGGTGGCGCTATCACCGAACTGCGCCCCAGGTACGGCGGTCCCGGTGGTCGGGAGATTGGCGTCCACCGTTCCGAAGCTGATGTCGTCCACGCGCAACGTACCGGGTCCGGACAAGAGCGCGCCCACGGTGATGGCAATAGCACTCTCCGGTACGTCGAGGACGACCGAGTACGGTGTCCAGTCGCGTGTGCCGAGGATGCCGCGGCCGAACCCGATCATATTGTCGAAGCCGAGCGTTCGCGTCGGCCCATCCACCCGCATCCACAGGCCGGCGCCCGCCTCACTCACACTGTCGACCTTCACCATGCCGGTCAGGCGCACGCGCTTGCCGCGGTACGGCATCGCCGACAGTGACTGTCCCAGACTGGCGAATGCTACGCCTCCGATGGGACTGGTCCGCGAGCGCAGGTAGGCGGCGGCCAGTCCACTGCGACGGACGCCCCGGTCGATGCCGACTTCAAACAGATCCGCGCGCGACGACCCGCCAAACCACGGCGCGGGCGGACCAGGTCGAAAGTCCGCGGCGGGTCCGACGGGCAGGGTCGGAGGCGTTGGCGGCGGCAGTGCAATACTCTCGCCGGAGGAGCAAGCGGCGACGAGCATTGTCAGGACGAGCACGGCGGCCACAGCGCGAGGCATTACCCAGCATGACGACATGTTCACATTCTCACAGGACAGGTGGGGGACGGCACTGGCACTGGCTGACTCATATAACAGTCGCGTCCGAAAACGTTCCGCTCGCCGGCATGACAGCCAGCTCAGGTCCCGCGCGGCTTCGCGCGTCGTGTCGCCGGTGCAGTGAGCGGATCGTCCGGCCACGGATGCCGTGGATAGCGCCCGCGCAGTTCCTTGCGCACTTCGAAATACGAGGTGCGCCAGAAGCCCGCCAGATCCCGCGTCACCTGCACCGGGCGTTGGGCCGGCGAGAGCAAATGCAGCGTGAGTGCAACGCGACCATCCAACAGCGTGGGGGTCGACGTCCACCCGAACACTTCCTGCAACTTCACGGCGAGCACCGGTGCCGACGGATCGCTGTAGTCGAGACTGATGCGCGAGCCACTCGGCACCTCCACGTGCGTCGGCGCCAACCGGTCCAGCGCCGCGCGTCGATCCCACGGCAACAGGCTGAGGAGCGCGTCCGTCCAGTCAATGCGCTCGAGGTCGGCGAAGCGGATGAGACCATCAAGACGCGGCGCCAGCCACTCGGCCAGCGTATCTGCCAGCGCGTGATCGGAGACGTCGGGCCACGAGCTGTCCTGCGCATGCAGAAACGCCAGTCGTTCGCGTGTGTGTGTGCCCGCTTTGCTCCACGGCAGCGCCGCAATGCCTTCCCGTTGCACACCGTACAGCAGCGCATCACGCACGCGTTCCACGTCCGGCTCGCGCAGCGGCGCATCGTCCAGCGCGATGGCTCCAAGCATCGATCGGCGACGCGCGCGAACGGACCGCGTGGACTCGTGCCACTCCACCACGTCTTCCCGCACGATCTGGTCGCCGAAATCCTGCATGATCTCGGCAAGCGAAATTGGCGCCGCCCGCGCGATACGGTACTCTGGCGGCGCGCCTTCCAGTTCGGCGATGGCCAAGTACTCCGCGTCGCGCAGTGCATCATGCTTGGACAGGGCCGCACCAACGCCGCCGCGCATCAGGTAGCGCGGCTCTGTACCAGCCCGGCGTTGCGCCACACGATCGGGAAACGCCAACGCCAGCAGCGCGCCGGTCTCTGCGAGTTCGTCCGCGTTGGTGCCGGCGGGATGCACGGGGGTACCGTGCGCTGATGCACTACCGTCGCGCATGCGTCGCGACAGATCATCGGCCAGTGTACGCACGCGATACACGCCATCGCGATCGGTGTGTGTCGCATCGGTCGCCTCCGAATGCGCATGCACCGCTGCAGGAGCGTTGGCAGGAGCGTTGGCAGGCGTGTTCGCACGAACGTCGCGCCGCAACAGTTCCAGTCGCAACGTGAGATCGGCCGGTGCCATGGCCAGCACCCCGTTACTCCATCCGCCGGTACCGCGCACGATATCGCGTTCCTCGAGCAACGCCGCGATTTCCGCACCCAGCCGAGTGCTCCCGCGCGATTGCGCGCCAAGCAGCAGGTGCGCCAAGCGCGGTTGCACCGGCAAGGCCACCATTCGCTTACCGTGCGGCGTGATGCGCCCGGTCGCGCCGCTGTCGTCGAGTGCGCCCAGTTGCGTCAGCAGTTCCCGCGCCTGAGTAAACGGACCGACGCGCGGCACATCCAGCCAGCGCAGTGTCGCCGGATCGCTCACGCCCGCATCGGCGAGTTCGAGTGCAAGTGGCGCCAGATCGGCATCGAGAATTTCCGCGCGCGTGCGCGGCACGAGCGCATGATCCTCGTGCGCATCCCACAAGCGGTAGCAGTACCCCGGTGCGACTCGTCCGGCGCGCCCGCGGCGTTGGTCGGCAGAGGCGCGACTGACGCGCACGGTCTCCAGTCGGGTGAGCCCTGCTCGCGGATCGTATCGTGGCAGGCGTGAGAGCCCCGCGTCCACCACCACGCGCACGCCTTCGATGGTGAGACTTGTTTCGGCGACGCTGGTGGAGAGGACGATCTTGCGCGTGCCAACCGGCGGCGGCGCGATAGCCGCGGCCTGCGCAACAAGCGGCATGGCGCCGTGCAGCTGATGCACCGCCGCACGCGCGTCGTGTACACGCGCGTCGCCCGCGAGTCGTTCGGCTACCCGCCGTTGCTCGGCCGCGCCCGGCAAGAACACCAACACGTCGCCCTCGTGTGCCACCAGCGCCTCGAGGACTACACGTGCAACGTGCGCGTCGGGCCGGTCATTCGCGCGCGGTGGTCGGTGCAGGGTCTGCACGGGAAACGCCCGTCCGTCGCTGCGTACGATCGGTGCCGGCGTGGTCGCGCTGCCTAGCAGCTGCGCCACGCCGACACCATCCAACGTCGCCGACATCACGAGCACACGCAGCTCCTCGCGCAGATGCATCTGCGTTTCGAGCACGAGCGCAAGTCCGAGATCCGCCTGCAGGGATCGCTCGTGGAATTCGTCGAAGAGCACGATGCCATACGCTTCGAGCGCGGCGTCGGCCGACAGCAGTCGTGTGAGCACGCCTTCAGTGACCACTTCGATGCGCGTCTGCGACGAGATGCGCGCTTCGCCCCGCACGCGGTAACCGACGGTCTGCCCCACGGTCTCGCCGAGTGTGGCGGCCATGAACGCGGCGGCCGAGCGTGCGGCGAGGCGGCGCGGCTCGAGCATGAGCAGTCGCTTGCCCGCCAGCCACGGCGCATCGAGCAGCGCCAACGGCACGCGCGTTGTCTTGCCCGCGCCCGGTGGTGCCTCCAGCACCGCGCTCGTGCTCGTGGCCAGCGCGGCGCGCAGTGCCGGAAGCGCGTCATCGATGGGGAGCGCGCCGCTGAAGGCGCGTGTCATGTGCACGCTATCGCTGTCTGTCAGCGCCGGCGGCGCACCGGTGGATCAAGCTCCTGCGTGAGCCACTGCTGCGCACGCTCGAGCACTTCATCCTGACGATTGCGCACACCACGGACCGTTGGGCGCACATCCAGGAACGGCGAGATGCCCACGCGCTGCACTTGTCCGCCGTCGGCGCGGCGCAATTCGACCAGCGGAATTCCCACCGTGAGCGAACCCGGCAGCTCGAGTGGCACCGCGACCGATGGTGCACCCGCCGTGGCACTGCCAATGAACGTGACCGACGCCGCCGACTCAAGCGCCATGGCCAGTCGTTCCATCGCGCCTTGCGTCCGTTCATCAATGAGCACAACGATCCGGCCTTGGTAGTGACCGCTCGTGTCTACCATGGTGTAGCGTGGCTCCTGCACGCGTTCGTCCGGACAGAGCGCAGCGGCTTCGCGCAGCGTGGGCGCGAGACAGGGCGAGGAGAGATATCGCCGCACCTCGCGAGCCTGCACGAACATCGGCTGCGTCGACAGGTGCGCCACCATGACAGTCGCGACGTTCGCCAGCGTACGCTCATCGGCCATGGGGTCCCACGCCCGCAGATCGAGCACGAGGCCGCGCGCGCGTTGCATGGACTGCAGCACACTGTCCATTCCCTCCGTCGAGAACCGCTCCACATCGATGTAGCCGATGTTCGGCGTGAGCATGCGCGACGCCGCGGCCTCGGGACGTTGCACCGTGGGCAACATGGCGGCGTAGCTCGCACGCCTCGGCAGGTCGACGCTACGCTCCTTGCCGGCCGCGTCGCGCAACTTGAAGAGCGCCGTGCCTTCGGGACCGCGCGCGATCACGCGCATCTGTTCGCGCTGCCGCGTCCAGTCGTTCGAGGCAGGTCCGGTTCGCCGGTGTTCACTCAGCCAGGCGGGCAGCGGATAGCCGTCAGCCGCGACAATCTCCGTCCCAACGGTGAGGGCGAGCGTCTGCGTCGCCGCATCGTTCACGACATCGGTAATGATGGCGCGACCTTCGACCAGTCGCGCGCGGAACGGTGCTGTGCTGGTGCCCAGCCACGTCTGAAACGACGGCCCGCGGAGTATGCCGGCGGCGTCGTCGAGTGTGCTGGCAAGATCCCCGATGGCCGCGGCATACTGCTGCTCGTTCTGCGCCGCCTCGAGCCTGGGGAGCACCCGTTCGAAGGTCGCGTCGAGATCGTCGTCGTAGAGATCGCGTCCGGCATGTCGTGCGCGCATCGCGCTCCACAGCCGGAAGCCGGCGAGCAACCGTGCACCCATGCCCGGATAGTTCTGGTTGTCCATCGCCACCGGGAGCATGGCCGGTACCATTTCCGTCATCGCGCTGCGAGTCGCACGCGGCGCGCGGTCGGTCCGCAACAGCTGCAACGCGGCACGCAGACCCAGTGCCGTGTCCGTTGTTGCCAGTTGTGCGGTAGCTGCCACGACCGTGTCGGCGACCAGACCCACGCTGCCATCGGCGTGCACCAGTGCTCCGGTGCGAATGCGCGCCGCGAAGCCAGGAGCGATTGGCACCTGCACCGACGACACCAGCGAACCATCGAGGTCCAGATCGTTCGCGGTCCCTTCGGCCACGAGGGAGGCGCGTCCCGCTTCGAGCAGCGCCGCCAGTGCGCGCGGTATGATCGACCCACGCGAGACCAGCAGCACCGTACGCGTGGTCACCCGACCGGCGGCCGGCACCGGCGGTGCATCGCCGCGCAGCCACGCGTCGGCGCCCAGCGCGAACGGCTCACCATGCCCGGGTGACGCTGCACCACCAACCCGCCGAACGCGCTCCGATGGTGTTGGCAGGGCGACCGTCGTGAGCGCGCTGGCCAACCCGGTCGCCGCGACAAACGCGTTTATGCGCGCAATCCTGCGCGCACTCGACGCGTTGCCGAGATCCACCAGCGCTGTTGCGCCGTCGGCCGACGTGGGCGCGCGCAGATCGATCACGACACGAGTCGGTGAACGCCCGATGGCCTGTGTCACAGTTTCGGCGTCGGCCGCATTGCACGCCGCGTTGGGCGGCAACTGAAGCAGCAGCACGCCGTCACCGGTCACGCTTGCACGCACAGGCGGCGACAGGTCCGTTGGCTGTGCCGCACGCCCTTCCGCATGCTCCGCCGCGTTCACGTGTTCATTCAGGCTGCCGTTCGCGTTCCGCTCGATACGTGTAAGCGGATCGCCAAGGGTGGTCAGCAGGCGAGAGACGGCAGCCGCGAACGCCGCGGGATCGGACGCGGTGCGAATAGTGGGGAGCGTGCGCACCAGCGCCGAATCCCACGCCACGCCGCGCGTTGCGACGTACGGATGATGCAATGCGACCGTGTGCCACAAATGCGCCACGCGCACCAGTCGCTGAATGCCCGCCGAATCGGAGGCGACGGCTGGCGGCTCGACCGGTTCCGGCTCGACAGGCGCGACGACCGGAGTGGGCGCGGGGGCAACGGGCTGCGGGGCGGGCTGTCCACGACGTCGCGTGGGCGGCGTGGGCGGCGTGCGCACCGGTGGTGTAGCCGGTGGTGTAGCCGGTGGCTTGCTGGGCTCCTTTACGACCGGCGGCGCCTGCGTCGTGGCCGGCTTGGTCGACGGCGCAGGCTCCGCTCCTTCCGGGGTCACTTTGAAGAAGCCACTGCAGCCGGCAGGAACCGTGAGCAACACGACTGCGAGCGACAGATATGCGCTGCGCCGACGACACGGGAAGGGATTGGACGCCATATTGCCAAAGATACCACACCACACGATGACCGAACGCCTCTACTACACCGACGCATACCAACTCTCGTTTTCGGCCACGGTGCGTGCACTGGCCGACGACGCCCGACGTGTCTACCTCGACCGCACGGCGTTCTATCCCACGTCGGGAGGACAGCCGCACGATCGTGGCGTACTTGGCGGCATCACGGTCACCGATGTGATCGATGAAGACGACCGCGTGGCGCACGTCCTGGCCGAGCCCCTGCCGCTCGAGGTGGGCGCCCCCGTGATGGGCGTCATCGACCCGGAGCGCCGCATGGATCACATGCGGCAACACTCGGGTCAGCATCTCCTCTCGGCGCTCTTCGCCGATCAGTACGGCTGGCCCACGGTAAGCGTGCACTTCGGTGCAGAGTCATCCACGATCGACATCGCCGGCACCGGTGTAGACGTCGACGTGCTGCGCGACGCCGAAGCAAGCGCCAACGCGCTCATCTGGTCGAACCGCGAGATCACGGTCTCCTTCGAAGACGCACGGGCGGCGACCGGACTGCGCAAGCCAAGTGATCGCGACGGCACGTTGCGCATCGTCACCATTGCGGGATTGGACAAAAGCGCCTGCGGCGGCACGCATGTCCGTGGCACCGGCGAGATCGGCAGCGTGCTGCTGCGTCGCGCCGAACGCACCAAGGGACAGACGCGCGTGGAATTTCTCTGTGGCATGCGCACGGTGCGTCGCGCGCGCGCCGATGCGGCGCTACTGACCAGCGCGGCGCGGCTGTTCACGGCGGCGCCCGACGATGTGCCGTCGCTGGTCGAACGACTGCAGCAGCGTACCCTCGAGCTGGAACGCGAGCAGCGGCGACTTGCCGGTGAGCTGGCGGTACACGAGGCGCGCGCGCTCTGGACAGCGACCATGCCCTCACCCGATGGACTGCGTCGCATTCGACTGACACACGAGCGTGGTGCCGTGCGTGACTTCGAACCGTTAGCGCAGGCGATCTGTGGCAACGGCGCCTGTGCCGTGCTCATTTCCACACAATCGCCGGCCGGTGTGCTGTTTGCGACGGCGGCCGATTCCGGACTCGATGCTGCGCTGACGCTGCGCGCCGCCCTGACCGCAGTGGGTGGTCGTGGCGGTGGCTCGCCTCGCATCGCGCAAGGCAGTCTGCCCTCAGCGGAAGCGTTGACGGCGGTTTCCATCGCGCTCGGCTTCGCCTGACGTCCGTCCACCGTGTTGTCCCGACCGCCGGCCGTTCTCACTCACGTCGCGCTTTCTCCGTCTCAACCCGCACGCCAATGCCCAATTCACACCTCGCCTCAGGCCGCGCACCACTGATTGTCGCCCGTCCGGCGCCCACCGAACATGCGCCGTATGCAGTGCTCTACGTCGATGCGACGGCGCGCGCGCTCGCCCTGCAGGGGAACGACGACCTCATGGCATTGCTCATCGCGCAAACCGCGCAATGGCGCACGCTGCTGCACGGCGCCGATCCCGCGCTCGCTGCGTATGCCTATGCACCAGGCAAGTGGACGCTGGCCGAGTCGCTGCTGCACGTGGCCGACACGGAACGCGTCTTCACCTACCGGCTGTTGCGCATCGCGCGGGGCGATCAGACGCCTCTGGCTGGGTTCGATCAGGATGCATGGGTGCCCAATAGCCGCGCCAACACGCGAACGCTCCCCGACCTGCTCGACGAAATCGAGGCGGTGCGCAGCGCCACGCTGGCACTGGTGGCCGGTCTGGATGACACGACGATCGCGGCGACAGGGACGGCCGGCGGCGTCACGGTGTCGGTCCGTGCCCTTCTCTGGCTTACCGCCGGTCATGTCGCGCATCATCTCGACATTACCCGTGATCGATATCTCAACCGAGATCGCACCTGAACACAGACGGGCGCGTAAAAGGGGCGAATCCCTCCACCAGCGCGCGAAAGTCCGACTAACTTTCGCGAGCCGTGGCGCCCCGGGAAGCGGGTAGCGCCGGCCTCAGACCGACGATTCCGGAGCCTTCGTGTCCGCTGCATCACGCGCTGTAACTGCTGCTGCCCCCGAGACCATGCGTCTCGCGATCGATACCGTGCGCACGCTGTCCATGGACGCCGTGCAGGCCGCGGAGTCCGGTCATCCGGGCACGCCGATGGCGCTGGCGCCTCTCGCCTACGCGCTCTATGCGCGCCATATGCGGCACGACCCGTCGGCACCCGACTGGGCAGATCGCGACCGGTTCGTGCTCTCGATCGGTCACGCGTCCATGCTGCTGTATTCGTCGCTCCATCTGGCCGGTTACGCGTTGCCGCTCGACGAGATCAAGCGGTTCCGTCAGTGGAAGAGCATGACGCCGGGTCATCCGGAAGTGCACCACACCCCCGGTGTCGAAACGACCACCGGCCCACTCGGACAGGGCGTCGGCAACGCGGTCGGGTTTGCCGTCGCCGAGGCCCATCTCGCGGCGGAGTTCAACCGCCCGGGCCATGACATCGTCGATCACTATACGTACTTCATTGCCGGTGACGGCTGCCTCATGGAAGGCATCTCGCACGAAGCGGCGTCGTACGCTGGACACAACAAGCTCGGCAAGCTCATTGGCTTTTTCGACGACAATCGTATCACGATCGATGGCAGCACCGACCTGAGTTGCAGCGACGACACCGCCATGCGCTTCACCGCGTACGGCTGGCAGGTGCTGCATATCGCCGACGTGAACGACATCGCGCAGATCGACGCGGCGATCGCCGAAGCAAAGGCAGAAGCGCACAAGCCGACGTTGATCATCACGCGCACGCACATCGGCTTCGGCTCGCCCAACCGGCAGGATACCGCCAAGGCGCACGGCGAACCGCTTGGCAAGGACGAGATCGCGCTCACGAAAGCGGCGTATGGCTGGACATACCCCGACGCCTTTCATGTACCAGACGACGCGCGCGCGCATTGGCACGAGCAGGTCGCACTGCGCGCCGCAGCGCACACCGAATGGACGGCGCGCTGGAATGCGTACACGGCCGCACACGGCGAGCTCGCGGCGGAACTGCTGCGCCGGCAACGGGGCGAGGTACGTGCGGAGCTGAGCGGAGCCTTCCCAACCTTCGACGAGAAGAGCGGCGCCGTGGCCAGCCGTGCGGCATCGGGTACCGTGATCAACGCCATCGCACCGCACATTCCGGAGCTTGTTGGTGGCTCGGCCGATCTCACCGGCTCCAATCTCACCAACGTGAAGGGGGCGAGTTATTTCGCACCCGCCGTGCAGAACGGTCGCAACTTCCATTTCGGCATTCGCGAACACGCCATGGGCGCGATCATGAACGGGATGGGATTGCACGGCGGCATTGTCCCGTATGGCGGCACGTTCCTGGTCTTTTCCGACTATATGCGCCCGGCCATTCGCCTGGCCGCACTGATGGGCGTGCACGCGATCTACGTCTTCACGCACGATTCCATCGGACTCGGCGAAGACGGACCGACGCATCAGCCCGTGGAGCATCTCACCGCGCTGCGCTGCATTCCGAATCTCGTGGTGCTGCGTCCCGCCGACGCTGATGAAGTCGCGGAGTCGTGGCGCACCGCGCTGGCGCATCGCAGCGGACCGGTGGCAATCGTGCTCACGCGACAGAAGCTGTCGTACTTCAACGAGCGCGCACGCGTTCGCGCCGGTGTGCCGCGCGGTGCGTACGTGCTAAACGAAAGTGCCGGCGACACGCCCGATGTGGTGCTGATGGCGACGGGCTCCGAGGTGGAGATTGCCTGTGCCGCGCGTGCCCAGCTGGCGGTGCAGGGGATTGCGGCGCGCGTCGTGAGCTGCCCGTCGCTGGAGCTGTTTGCCCAGCAAGACGCGGCGTATCGCGATCAGGTACTGCCGCCGAATGTGCCGCGCGTGGCGATCGAGGCCGCGCACCCGATGTCGTGGTATCGCTGGGTCGGAGCGCGCGGAGCAGTCGTGGGGATCGAGACGTTTGGCGCGAGCGCACCATTCCAGCGTCTGTACCAGGAGTACGGCATCACGTGCGAACACCTGGTAGAGGTCGCGCAGCAGGTGGTACAGTCATGAGCGCCCGAGCGTGGTCGGCCGTCGCCGTTGGTGTGCTGATGTTGAGTGCGCTCACGGCGTGCGGCCCGAGCCTCACCAATATGGCCGGCACGGCGATGGATTCGTGCATCGCGGTGCGCAATCCGTTGTTCACGAGCGGGCAAGGTGGCGTAGCACTCGACACGCCGCTCCCGCCCGACGCAGAAACGATTGCCAACCGTCTGAACTATCAGCGTGGGTTTGCGATGTTCAGGGACATTGCCGAATCGGCGGCGGATCAGGCGACGCTGGTGTGCGCCCTCGATCTCGCGTCGCGCTACCGCGATGGCGAGGCCACGCGGTTTGTGACGCGCTACCTCAAGCACCCGTCGCCGGATGTGGCCAAGGCGGCGCAGATTCTACTCGACCGGCAGCGCTGAGTAGCAACGGACGGTCATTCGCTTCACATCGCGTCACGTCGCATCGCACCACACTTGATATCCTTTGACCAGCGTAGCAACACCTTATGGCGAACGGCGGACCTGGATTTGGTGGGATCGTGGCACGCGCGCTCGCGGCGCTGGTGCTCGTGCTGCTGACGTACAACCCGGAAGGAGTGTCCTTCTATCATTGGGCGATTGCGCCGTTGCTTGGTTACGCACCATCCACCGGCTCGGCGCCGCTCAAGTTCCTGGCGGGCGTGGGGTTGTTCGCGGGATGGGCAGTGTTCCTCAACGCCACGCGTCGGTCTATCGGAATCGGCGGCTCCATACTGGTACTGGCCATCGCGGGCGGTATCGTATGGCTGCTGGTCGATACCGGAATGGTCAGCGCGAAATCGGCGCGCGGCATCACCTACGTCGTGGAGATCTGCACGGCCATTCTGCTCGCGGTCGGCATGAGCTGGTCGCACGTGTCTCGCTCGCTCAGCGGACAGATGGATACTGACTCCGACGAGTGAGTCTTCAAATCGTACGACGCATGCAGCGCTTCGGGTTATCGTACGTCACCGCGTTCCTCATCGGCGCTCTCCAACCCATCGACGCGCAGCAAATTCGCCCCGCGAACGCGATCGACATACCGCGCGCCTTTCGAACAGCGACACGGATTGAGCTCGACGGGCGGTTCGATGAGGCCGAGTGGGCGCTGGCCGACTCGATCGATGATTTCACGCAACGCGATCCCGACGAAGGTAAGCCAGCCTCCGAGCGCACGGTTGTACGCATGCTGGCCACGCCGGCAGGCCTTGCGATCGGTTGGTGGTGCTACGACCGTGAACCGGCGCTGATTGTACGCTCCCAGTTGCGACGTGACGCAAGCCTGAACACCGACGACTACGTCTCGGTGCTGATCGACGGGTTGTACGATCAGCGCAGCGGATTCTACTTCCGCACCAACGCGAACGGCGCGCTGTGGGACGGCGAGCACCTCAGCTTTGAGTCGGGTAACGACAGTTGGGACGGCGTCTGGGACGCGCGGGCCCGAATGACGAATGACGGCTATGTCGTTGAGATGCTCATTCCGTGGGCCACACTCCGGTATCGCGACGGCAACGGACGGTGGGGCATGAACTTCCGTCGCTTTGTGCGCCGCAAGAACGAGGAACAGCTCTGGCGGGCGTGGAAACGCACGGAGGGCTTTCGCTTCCTCGAGCGTGAAGGCACGGTCACGGGCTTTGACAGTCTGCCCAGACGCGCGCGCGCCGAGTTGCGTCCGTATGTGTTGTCCGAGGCACGACTCGCCGAACGGCGGTTCGAGCCGGACGGCCGGGAGTCGGTGGTCAGCGGGTCCGGCGCCAACGGTCATGTCGGGCTCGACATCAAAGTCCCGGTCACGCGGACGCTGACCGCAGACCTGACCTTCAATCCCGACTTCGCGCAAGCCGAAGTCGATCGTCAGGTGGTCAACCTGACGCGCTTTCCACTGTTCTTTCCGGAGCAGCGCCCCTTCTTCACCGAAGGCGCAGGCATCTTCGATTTTGGTCGGGTCCAGCAAACCCAATTGTTCTACTCGCGACGGATAGGACTCGGTCGCAACGGAACGCCGGTCCACATCCCCTTCGGCGTACGCATGCAGGGACGCGCCGGCAGCAATCAGCTCGGCCTCCTCGCGGTTCGCACGGGCGACGGCGAGAACGCATCGCATCTGGTCGGCCGAGTGAAGCACGACATCCTCGGCCGCGGTTATATCGGCGCCATGGGTACCACCAGCTCCCGACAGGATGGGTCGGGCAGCATCAATGGTGGCGTCGACTTCAACCTGCCGTTTGTCGTTGGCGACAACCAGAATCTTGTACTGCTCGGCAACGCCGCGTGGAACAGGGACAGCGTACATGCACCGGTTGGTGGTCATTACCGACTCATGCTCGACTATCCCAACGACAACGCTGATATCGTCGTGCGGTTCGATCATATCGATGCTGCCTTCAATCCGGCGCTCGGCTTCGTGCAGCAGCGCGGCATCAATCGACTGGGCGGAGGAACCAGCATCACGCCGCGTCCCGGCAAAGGTCCGATACGCAAGCTTGAGTTTGACCTCCTCTCGTACAATGTCGTTTGGGGGCTGAACGGACGGCTCAACAATGCCTCGTTCGAAGTCAAGCCGCTCGGACTGCAGTTTCAATCAGGCGATCAATTCGAGATCAACGTAACGCGCGAGTTCGATGCACCCGACGACGATTTCGACATCTTCCCGGGAGCCACGCTGGCGCCCGGTAACTACTGGTGGAATCGTGTGGAGGCGAAATACTCCGGAAGCGAGGCGCGCGCCGTACGACTCTCCACATCGGCAAGCACCGGTGCGTTCTACGACGGGCGTTCCAACGAGTACACACTCGGCGTCCGCGTCCGCCGAATCCCGCACTTGCTGGCAACGCTCGATCTGATCCACTCGGATATTGCGCTGCGTGATGCCGCATTCTCTGCGCAAACCGCTCGACTCCGTGCCGACTACGCCGTGGGCCCGCGGCTGAACACGACGCTCTTTACGCAATGGGACAACGAGTCAGACCGGGCGTCGGTCAACGTACGCACGCGATGGACCGTCACCCCGGGCAGCGACCTGTATGTCGTGTGGAACAGTAACTGGAACACGGAAATCTTTGAACGCGTGCGCGTCACCCGCCCGCAGCGTGGCGGACTGGTAGCCAAGTACGTTCACTTTTTCCGACGGTAGCCGCTTCCCGTCGTTCCACTCAACGCGCGGTCGACACCGTCATCGCGTAGGGCGCGCACAACGGATCGCCCACCACGATGTCCTTCCAGAGAATCATGCGCGACGCGGCGTAAAACGATTCGGCGAGCGTGAACCCGCGCACGTAGCGGTCAAAGATCACGCCGGGGTTGGCGAGCGCGAATGTGCCAGGCTCGCTCACGTATCCCTTCACGCCGGTCACACCCTGCGCGATCAGGTCGACGATGCGGCTCTGCCCACCGTTCACCGGACCGAAGGTGCGGGCACTCGTGGACACGAAGGTTTCTGCCAGCGCGCCCGGGAGAAAGCGCACGGCGTGGTATGCGTTGCTGTCGAACCTCGCATCGTTGCTCCCCCAACTCGCGTAGCCCATGACCGGCTGTGCGGGCGCAACGAAGCGCGCCGTAGTGTCGAGCTCCACCTCGAGCCCGTTCAACCGTAGATGGAACGCAGACGCATACATGCTGCGATTGATCTCCGCATATCCGTCGGCGCGGTTATTCGGCGGCGTGGCATCGAGAAAGAACGGGCCGCGCACAGCCCGCGCCGCCATTGACCGGTCAACCAGCGCAAGGCAATCGGACACGTGCCCGCAGTCAAGTCGCGTAACGAGATACATCGCGAAGCGGTCACTGTCGAACGGCACGCGCGCATCGAAATACGGGCTCTGATAGCGCGACAGCCAGACGGAATCCATACCGACCATCGGCGGCACGGGCAGATGCATGCCGCCAAGCAACGCATCCACGCTGTAACCGCGCCCCTCAATGCGGATGGGGATGCCTTTTGTAAGTACAATGAAATCGATGCGCACCGGCAGCGTGTCGATCGCTTTCTCCACCGGGTTGAGCAACGTGGAGCGGAACTGCAATTCGCCAATCTCATCGTCGGTGGGCATGTCCACGTGTACGACGTGACTCGCCGCGATGCCGCGTCGCGCCGCGTAGTAGCGGCCGATCGTTTCGCTGTCGGCGCTCCGCGAATTGATCACCACCAACACCCGGTCCGCCGGCGTGCGCGGTGCCGCCTTGGCCGCCCGCGCGCGCGACGTGCCGCACGAGACCAGCAACAGCAAGAACGCCAGACTCCAGGACACCCGACGTGCGGCACCGCGCGCCGCCCGACTGCTGCCGCGAAGACCCCATTCCGCCGATCGCATCAGATTTCCGTCCGCTGCCCGCACCGTTCCCCCAATTCGCATCGATCCGGCAAAGTGCGCGTACCGCCTGTCGCGCGCCGCTCGTGAGAGAATGCGCTCCGCCGCGCGAATAGGGAACAGCACGGCGGCACCGGCTGCTTATTCCTGTCATGACTCGCTCCCCCTCATCTGCACTGACGCTCGCCTTCGTTGCCCCGTGGGAATGCTCGCGCGCGGTGGCCAACATCCCGCGCACGCCGCGCGACGACGTGGTCATCGTCTTCCTCGAGTCCGTGGCCAAGGGGGCGTCGCTGCCCTGGCATCGTCAAAAGCTCGTGCTCATCCTCTCGGCGATGCGCCACTTTGCCGATGCGCTCGCTGCGGCGGGGCACCGCGTCGAGTTCCGTCGTGCGCCGTCGTACGCGGACGGACTGCACACCATCGCGGTGGAGCTCGGGGCCACGCGTGTGGTGGCCACCGAGGGGCGCGAGCAGGACATGGTCGACGAACTCGAGCGCGCCCGCGGATTGCTGGAGGAAGTCGGCGTTGGGCTGCTGCTGCGCGAGGACCGCGGCTTTCTGGCCACGCGCGGCGAGTTCAGCACGTGGGCGACGGGGCGCAAGGAGTATCGCATGGAGTGGTTCTACCGCGAGATGCGTCGCAAGCACGGCATCCTCATGGAGGCCGACGGCAAACCGACCGGTGGCACGTGGAATTTCGACGCCGAGAATCGGAAGCCATGGCCGGCGGGCCGAGTCGTGCCTGCGCGTTTTGCGACGGCGCCCAACGATATCACGCGTGCGATCATGCAGCGCGTGTCGGCGTGGCGCGGACGGTGGGGGTCGGTGGATTCATTCGCATTGCCGGTCACGCGCGCCGATGCCAAGGCGTGGCTGGAGCGGTTCGTGACCGAGCGGCTGCCGGAGTTTGGTCCGTACGAAGACGCGCTGGTGCACGGCGAGGCCGACCTGTTGCACTCGGCGCTCTCGTCGTTGCTGAACGTGGGACTGCTGCATCCGCTGGAAGTGGTGCAGCGCGCCGAACGTGCGTTTCGTGAAGGACTCGTGCCCATTGCATCAGCCGAG
>JBBQSM010000076.1:0-20311 GCA_038234895.1 Gemmatimonadales bacterium | reverse complement strand
GCACCGGCACCAGCGCGTGCGCACTGCGCGTCCGTTCGACGACGAACATTTGGTGTCGGTCGGTCCGGACGAGGTGCTCTTGCTGGAAGGGGCTGCCATTCCCGGGCTGGCGGCGTTGGCGATCGGCAGCGACGGTCCGGCACGGTTGGAGGCACCGGACGCCGCCTCTCGTGAACCGCGACCGTTTGCCATTCGCCGCGATGTCGTAGCCCCTGGGCGCGGGTCGGTGCAGGTGGCGTTCTATCTCGCCGTTGGCCCCGAACGCGATGGCGCGCAGGCGACCGTGGCCGTCCTCCGCCGGCGCGGCTGGCGCGCGCTGCTCACGGCCACGCGCGAGGCGCTGTCGACCATGGAGCAGACCACCGGCAGCGACGGTATGGACCGGCTGCTTAACCGGAATCTGCTCTTTGCCTACTTTTACGGTGTGGGTCGCGCGCTGGACGATGCGCACTACTACCTCGTGCGTTCGCGGGCGCCGTGGCATTCGGCGGGATGCACGGTGCGTGACTGGGAGGCGCTGATGTGGACACTCCCGGCGGTGCAGTTGGCGGACACGGGGCTGGCCCGCGAACTGTTGGTGCGTGCCTGTGAACTGCACGGATACGCGCCGGGGCAGGGCGTGCACTATCTCGACGGGACGCTGTTCCAGCCAGGCTTCACCATCGAAGGGCCGGCCGCCTTCGCGATTGCCACCGATCGGTACATCCGTGAGTCGAACGACGAGCAGATCGTCGAGGAACCGGTCGTCGCCGACACCCTGTATCTCGCCTCGGATGACATCGCCGCGCGACGCGATGAGCGGATTCCGCTGTATTCCACCGAAGTGATGCCGTCGGGCGCGCCCGCGCCGCTGCCGTTCACGCTCCATGGCAACGCCGTGGTGGCGCTGGCGCTCGACGTGTTCAAGCGGACGCTCGATGAAGAGGCGGCGGCAAGCGTTGAAGATCCGGCCGCGGTGCGCGCCGCCCTGCGCCGACATTTCGCCGTGGACCGTGGTGGCAAGGCGAGACTTGCGTCCGCGATCGATCTGGCCGGAGCGGCGTCGCTCGACGACGATCCCGTGGGTTCGCTGCTCTGGCTGCCGCTCTACGAAGCGCTGGAGCGCGAAGACTCCCTCTATCGCCGCTCGGTGCGTGCTGTCTCCGACGAGGCCCCCAGTGCGCTGCTCCCGCAGTTGGCGCGACTGCTCGGCCCAGACGCGCCCGAGGTGCTGGCCTGGTTGCGCCGGGCGCCCCTCGACAACGGGATCGCGGCCGAATACGTCGATGCAACCGGCCGCGCGATCTCGAACGGCGGGGATGCGGCCCTGGCTGGATTGCTGGCGCATACGCTCTGGTACGCCGCGCACGCGCTCGGGCTGCGCGCCTGAGCGCTGCCTGAGCGCTGCCTGAGCGCTGCCTGAGCGCTGCCTGAGCGCTGCCGCTGCGCGACGAACGTGACGCGTTCGTCGTTTTCGTGCGCGTTCAGGGCATCGTCAGTGCTTGTCGAGGTTCAGTCAGCTCGATAGGTTGGGGGCACGCGGGAATAGCTCAGTTGGTAGAGCACAACCTTGCCAAGGTTGGGGTCGCGGGTTCGAGTCCCGTTTCCCGCTCTTGAAATCGTGGTCATGCATGTAGGACATCGGGAGCGCGCAATCGCTCCCGATGGCATTTCGGGGATCGCGGTCGTCGGGACGGAACTGCACCCGGATGGCGAAACTGGCAGACGCGCGGGACTTAAAATCCCGTGACCGCAAGGTCGTGCGGGTTCAAGACCCGCTCCGGGTACTCTCTTCAGGAATGCGCGATGCGGACGGTTCGAGATGATCGTGGTGTGACGTGGATCTGTCTGGAAATGCCCGAAGTCCCGGTCGATCAGCTCGCGGCTGCCGCTTCGGAAGGATCGGAAGTCGTCGCGGTTGAGTGCAATTCAGGCGCCGATCGTGTGATCGCCCTGCTGCAACCGGGGTGGGATGACGCACTCGACGATGCGCGACTGGTGGAGATCATCGCTCGCGGATCACGATAGTACGGGTAGTTGGCATCGGGTGTGCACCCGCGCCGAGCGCTGCCGGTAGCGCTGGTGAGGGGGCGTGGCCCGATAACACACGACGTTCCGCCGCCGCCGTGCGGCTTATCACATAGCGTTACGACAGTCTGCACGAAGTGCACGCCATCGGTTTCGCCTCCGATGTCGTGGTGATGTCGTAGCCGAACTTGTGCGCCAGAGATTCGTTCATGACGGCCCGCTTCACGGCAACCGCTGTTTCCCCGCACACACCTGAGATCAATCCCGTCCGCACGCGCGCCGACTGGACGCGGCTGCGGAACAGCGCGCTGCACGATCCCGGCGCCTTTCACGGGGAGATCGCGGCTCGCGAGATTCACTGGTTCGACCCCGCCTCGCGGGCGTGGCTGTCGTTGCATGACGACGGGGTGTGGCGTGGATTCGACGCCACGAGCGGCGCATCGGTCACGGCTGACTTGCCGGGGTCGTATCGCCCCTGGGCGCGCGCCTTCGATGACCGCGATGCGCCGTTCTACCGGTGGTTCAGCGGAGCGCTGACGAACGCGTGCTTCAACGAAGTAGATCGTCATGTGTTGGCGGGACATGGCGATGAAGCCGCGTTTCTGGTCGAAGGCGACCGGTGGGATCAGTCGCGCGACGGCGGTCGTGGTGGGCCGGTGGTGGCATATCCGCTGTCGCGGAAGCGGCTGTTGGTGGATACCGCGCGCTGTGCGATCGCACTCCAGCAACTCGGCCTGCGGACGGGCGACCGCATCGCGCTCAACCTGCCCAACATTCCCGAACAAGTGGCATGGACCGAAGCGGCCAAACGACTCGGCATCGTATACACGCCCGTGTTTGGTGGCTTCTCCGATAAGACACTCGCCGATCGCGTCTACGATGCGGGTGCGCGAGTGGTTATCACCGCCGACGGTGGCTATCGCAACGCGCAAGTTATCCCGTTCAAGGCGGCGTACACCGATCCAGCGCTCGATAAGTACATCGCGGCCGAACAGGCGATCGCTGCGGTCACGGATGCCGTGCGCACGTTGGATCTCGCGCACGCGGACGGCGTGCGTCTGATCGATGAAGCATCGCGCGCGATTGCCGGCGAGATCACCGTCGAGCGCAGCGATGTGATGCGCGGGATCGGTCGAGCGCTCGCAACGTTGACGGAAGCGGGGACGCTGGACGCGGCGGCGGCGAGTCGCGTGCGCACGTCACTGGCGCAAGCGCTGGTGGCGGTACAGAGCCGTGTCGAGACCGTGGTGGTGGTCAAGCATACCGCGCAGGCTGATGTGCCGTGGCGTGCCGGGCGCGATGTGTGGGCGCACGATTTGCTCGTGGCGGCAGACCACACGCTGCTTGAGGCGGCGCGCACGGCAGGCATCGCGGTGTCGGACATCGCGGCAGTGTATGCACTCGACGATGTTACCTGCGTGCGCGCGGTCTGGGCGAGCGTACCACCGGTGCCGGTGGACGCGGAATTCCCGCTGTTCTTCATCTACACCTCGGGCTCGACCGGCAAGCCCAAAGGCGTCGTGCATGTCCACGGCGGCTTCGTGGCCGGCATTGCCCACACCATGCGCGTGTCGTTCGATGCACGACCGGGCGATGTGATGTACGTGGTGGCCGATCCGGGATGGATCACCGGGCAGAGTTACATGCTCTCCGCCGCGCTCACCACGCGCGTCACGTCGGTGCTGGCGGAAGGGGCGCCGGTCTTTCCGAGCGCCGGCCGCTTCGCGTCGATCATCGAGCGCTACGGCGTCACGATCTTCAAGGCGGGGGTGACATTCCTCAAGGCGGTGATGTCCGATCCGCAGAATGCGCATGACGTTCGGCGCTACGACCTCTCGTCGCTTCGCGTCTCCACGTTTTGCGCCGAGCCCGTTTCATCGTCGGTGCAGGCGTTCGGGATGGAGTTGATGTGCCCGTGGTACATCAATTCGTACTGGGCCACGGAACACGGTGGCATTGTGTGGACGCACTTTTACGGGAACGGCGACTTCCCGTTGCGGGCAGACGCCCACACGTATCCGCTGCCGTGGATCGATGGTGATGTCTGGATGCCCGATGGTGAGCCTGGCGCTGACGGCCGCGTGCCGTGGCGACGCGCCGATGATGGCGAAAAGGGCGAGATCGTCATTGCCGCGCCGTATCCGTATCTCGCCCGCACGATCTGGGGCGATACCGCGTCGTTCGTGATGGACGGTGCGAGAGTGGCCGAGTCGTGGCGTGGCGATATCGATCGGTATCGCGCCACCTATTGGGCACGATGGCAGGGGCGGTGGGCGTACACGCAGGGCGATGTTGCCATCCGGCACGCGGACGGCAGCTTCTCACTGCACGGTCGCAGCGACGATGTGATCAACGTCTCTGGACATCGCATGGGCACCGAGGAAATCGAGGGGGCGATTCTGCGCGACAAGCAGATCAACCCCGATTCGCCGGTGGGCAACGTTATCGTCATTGGAGCGCCGCATCGCGAAAAAGGACTGACGCCGCTGGCGTTCGTCAGCCCCGCGCCCGGGCGACGCATCACCATGGATGACCGCCGTCGCCTGACGGAGCTGGTGCGCCAGGAGAAGGGCGCCGTCGCCGTGCCCGAAGCGTTCCTCGAAGTGCCGGCGTTCCCCGAAACGCGCAGCGGCAAGTACATGCGGCGCATGGTGCGCGCCCTGGTCGAAGAGCAGCCCGTTGGCGACACGACCACCCTGCGCAATCCGGAATCGATCGCGGAGCTGTCGCGCGTGATCGAGACGTGGCGTGCACTGCAGCGCATCAGTGAATCGCAACGGATCCTCTCGTACTGGCGCTACTTTCGCGTGCAGTACCACACGGTCCGTGAAGGCGCGCGCATCGCCGTGGTCATGGTCACCAACCCGCCAGTCAACGCGTTGAACGAACGCGCGCTTGACGAGCTGTGCACCGTCGTTGAGCACCTCGCGCGGCAAGACGATGTTCGTGCGGTCATCTTCACGGGCAGTGGCACGTCATCGTTTGTGGCCGGCGCGGACATCAAGCAGTTGCTCGAGGAAATGCAAACGGTCGACCAGGCGCTCCCGTTGCCGAACGTGGCGCACCTCGCCTTTCGTATGATCGAGCGCATGCACAAGCCGTGCATCGCAGCAATCAACGGCGTCGCGTTGGGTGGCGGACTCGAATTTGCCCTCGCCTGTCATTACCGCATCGCCGACCAGACGGCGATCTTCGGGCAACCGGAAATCCGGCTCAATCTCCTTCCGGGCTACGGCGGTACGCAGCGTCTCACGCGACTGCTCGCCGATCGCGACGGCAACGAAGGCTTCATCGCGGCGATGGAAGTCATCCTTGGCGGGCGTCAGGTCAGTGCCGACGAAGCCCTGGCCAACGGCATGGTCGACGAACTCACGACCGGCAGCGAGGACGTGCTCTCGCGTGCGTCGGCGTTGGCCCGCGGATTCATCGACGAAGCGGACGGAGTACTCGGCAAGCGCTTCGCCCACGTACGCGAACGACGACTCGCGTGGGAGAAGCCCGGCCACATCGATATCGACGCGATGGTCACGCTCGAACCGGTGGCGCGGCTGTTGGCGCAGGCGGAGCGGGTCGGACGCGGCGCGGCAAGCGCACGCGTTCTGGACGCGGTACGGACGGGGTGGTCGCAGGGACTCGAAGCCGGGCTGGCGCGTGAAGCGCGACTCTTTGCCGAAGCGGTCATCGATCCCGACGGCGGCAAGCGTGGCATCAAGGCGTTCTTCGACCGGCGAAGCGCTCCGCTGCCGACGCGTCGTGGCGCGAACTTCGACATGGCGCTGCAGCAAGACCTCATCGCACAGGGCGAATTGCTCCCGGTGGGTGCGCCCTTCTACCCTGGCTTCACGCCGCTTCCCCGCTGGCAGTACGGATTGGGAGTGCGGCGCGATCCCGACACCGGTGCGCCCGTGCACGGTGTCCCGATCGAGGCCGAGCGCGAGATGATCGTTCCGGTCGACGAGACCGGTCCGAACGACGCGCTGGTCTACGTGCTCGCGTCGGAGGTCAACTTTAACGACATCTGGGCGATCACCGGCATCCCCGTGTCGCCGTTCGACAATCACGATCAGGACTGGCAAGTGACCGGCTCCGGCGGCGTCGGCCTGGTGGCGGCGCTTGGCAGCGAAGCCAAGACGGAAGGCCGACTGCGTGTCGGTGACCTCGTGGCGATTTACTCGGGGCAGAGCGAACTGCTCTCTCCATTCGCGGCACGCGATCCCATGTCCGCCGACTTCCGCATCCAGGGGTACGAATCGCGCACGGGTAGCCATCAGCAGTTTCTCACTGTGCAGGCCCCGCAGTTGCACCCCGTACCTCAGGATCTCTCGCTCGAAGCGGCAGGTTCGTACATCCTGAACCTCGGCACGATCGTCCGCGCGCTTTTCACCACACTCCGACTCGAACCAGGTCGCACCATGTTCGTGGAAGGGGCGGCGACAGGCACAGGACTTGAGGCGCTCAAGAGTGCCGCCCGCTTCGGCTGTGCCGTGACCGGAATGGTCTCGTCGGCAGATCGCGCCGCGGTGGTGCGAGCCAACGGGGGGCGCGGCGCGATCAACCGCCGCGACGACGACATTCGTAACTGCTTCACGATGGTGCCAGGCACCGCGCCGGAGATTGCCGCGTGGGAGCAGGCCGGAGACGCGCTGCTCGACGCTTTCCGTGCGCAGCACGACGGCAAGCTCGCGGATTTTGTCGTGTCACACGCCGGCGAGCAAGCATTTCCGCGTTCGTTTCAATTACTCGCGGAGGGGGGCGCGCTGACATTCTATGGCGCCTCGTCCGGCTATCACTTCACCTTCGCCGGCAAAGACGGCGCGGAGGCACCGGCCGCCATGTTGCGGCGCGCACAGCTGCGTGCAGGCGAGGCGGTGTTGGCGTACTACGGGGCGGGCCTCGGTGCCAACGAGCTCGTGGACGACGCGGGGCTCGAGGCGATTGAAGCGGCGGCGGCCGCCGGTGCCCGATGCTGTGTCGCAGCGCGAACTGATGCGCAGCGCGAGTTCGTGCAGTCGCTCGGCTTTGGCGATGCTGTGCGCGGGGTGCTGAGTATTGAGGAGTTGCTGCGACGCAGCGGTGGCGAATTCGAGTGGCCGGACACCATGCCATCGCTGCCCGACGTCCGACTGGATTCGGCTGCGTTTCGTGAGGCCGTGCGCGCCTTTCAGGAGCGCACTATCAAGCCCTTCGGCAGCGCCGTTGGCAAGCTGCTGCGGTCGGCAGACAATCCGCGCGGCGCGCCGGCCGTGATCATCGAGCGCGCGGGGCACGATGCGCTCGCTGTTTCCACGTCGTTGGTGCAGCCGTTCACCGGACGGGTGGTCTACTTCGAATCGATGCGTGGGCACCGGTACAGCTTCTACGCGCCACAGGTGTGGACGCGTCAGCGGCGCATTCTCATGCCGACGGCAAGCATTCTCGGCACGCATCTCTGCAACGCATACGAAGTCACCCGGATGAACGAGATGGTGGACGCCGGCCTGCTGGAGGTCACACCGCCAACGGTTGTTCCCTGGCACGGACTGCCCGAAGCCCATCAGGCGATGTGGGACAATCGACACGCCGGTGCGACATATGTCGTGAATCATGCGTTGCCCGCGCTCGGGTTGCGTTCGGTGGATCAACTCTACGAGGCCTGGGCGGCCATGGAGACAGCGCGATGAGCGAAGGGCACTTGGACGAACAGAATGAGGCGGGTTCGGGTAAGGAGCGTCGACGCGCGGCGCGCGGTCGATTGGCGGGTAAGGTTGCCTTGATCACCGGCGCGGCGGGCAACATCGGCACCGAGATCACCCGACGTTTTTTAAGCGAAGGCGCCACGGTGGTGATGACCGGACGTGATCGCAAGAAGCTCGAAAATGCGAAGGCCGCGTTGCGCGACGAGCTCCATGTCAGCGCGGCGCGCATTATCACGCTGCCCATGGACGCGGCGGAGCCGGGGCAGGTGCGGGTCGCGATCGCCGAGTTGATGACCAAGGTCAAGCACATCGATGTGCTGGTGAACAACGCCGGCACCGCGGGACCGAAATGCCGCTTGCAGGATTTGCCGCTGCTGTCGGCAGATCTCGATACGTTGCGTGAGCGCGGCATCAACGAAGTGGAAACCGTCGGCGCGGCGGCGCGGAATCTGCTGGGATTGGCGTGGAACCTGGTTCGCGCGGTCGCGCCGCACTTACAGGCCGGCGCGTCGGTTATCAACGTGTCCACGATTTTTTCACGCACGCAGTACTATGGCAGAGCAGCGTATGTCGTGCCCAAGGCCGCGTTGAATGCGTTCTCGCGTGCACTCTCCACCGAGCTTGGCGCGCGCGGGATTCGCGTCAACACGGTTTTCCCCGGACCGATTGAATCGCCGCGTATTCGCACGGTGTTCGCCGCCATGGACGCGCTGCGCAAGGCCGAAAGCGGCACCACGGCGGATGACTTTCTCGGGCTGATGACGCTGGCGCGGAATCCGGCGCTCGAGACTACGCAGGCGGCTGCCGCCGCGATCGGTGATGCACCACGTGCCGCATCGCCCGCGCCATCCAAAGGGTTTCCGACCGTGTCTGATGTGGCGAACAGCATCGTATTTTTGGCCAGCGATGAGTCCGCCGCGATCAACGGTCACAACTTCGAAGTCACGCACGGCATGATGGTGCGTCCGGAGTCGCGCAGCACGTGGGTATCGCGTCCTGAATTGCGAACGGTCGACGGCACCGGAGTGCGTGTCCTCGTTGCCGCCGGCGATCAGGTCACTGATGCGCTCGCGGTTGCGCGCGTTCAGGCGGGCTGCGGCGCGCAGGTGCGATTGACGCTCGGCTCGGAGGAGGGGGTGCGCGCCGCCGTGGACGCGCTGGGCATCGATGAGGCTGACCAGCGTATCAGTGTGTCGTTGTTGGATCGGACGCGACCCGCCACGGTGCAAGAGTTCTTCGATCACCTCCTGGCCCGTGGTGAGACGCTGCAGGGCGCGATCGTGTTGCCCGCGTACGGTGCGTGGCGTTTCCGCGGCCCGTTCACCGCGCTCTCCGACGGCGATGTGGACACGTTTCTGGACGGGGAGCTGGTGGGGATGATGGCGATCGCGCGCGCACTCACGCGCACGTGGGAGTCCGCGCCGCTGCGCACCGCGCCGCGCGTGGTTTTTCTCTCGAATGGCGATGACGGACACGGCAACGCGTACGGCGACGTGCTGCGTGCCGCGACGGAGGAGCTGTGCCGTGTGTGGCGCGACGAAACAACCGAGCAGCAGCGGGCCGGCGAGCGTCCGTTCGTGGAATGGTCCAATCAGGTGATTCGCTGGGGCAATCGCGATGCCGAGGACGTGCCCTTTGCGGCGGGACAGGCCGCGCGACTGCTCTACACGCGGCGGCGCATCCGTCAGGTGAATCTCTACCTGCCCGTGTCCATCGTCGAAGCGACCGGATCGCGTCGCGCGATCTTTGGCTGGATGGAATCGTTGATGGGGCTGCATCTCGGCAAGGTTGCACTTATCACCGGCGGTTCGGCCGGCATTGGCGGACAGCTCGGTCGTTTGCTCGCGATCGCGGGGGCGCGCGTGATGCTGGTGGCGCGGCGCGCCGATCAACTCGAGGAGATGCGGGTGTCGGTCGTGCGCGAACTCGAAGACATCGGGTACTACGAGGCGCAGGATCGCGTCAAGGTACTGGCCGATGTCGACGTTGCCGATGAGGCCTCACTGCGTATGGCGGTGGACGCGACGGTGCAAGCATTTGGACGCATCGACTACCTCGTGAACAACGCGGGCGTGGCTGGCGCTGAGCAAATGGTGGTGGACATGGAGGTCGACGCGTGGCGCAACACGTTGACGGCAAATCTCGTATCCAACTATTCGCTGATTGAGAAGGTCGTGCCGATCATGAAGCGTCAGGGGTCGGGGTATATTCTCAATGTCTCGTCGTACTTTGGTGGCGAAAAGTATGTGGCCGTGCCGTATCCCAATCGGGCGGACTACGCCGTCTCCAAAGCGGGACAGCGCGCACTCACGGAGAATCTCGCGCGATTTGTCGGACCGGAAATTCAGGTCAACGCCATTGCGCCGGGACCGGTCGACGGCGACCGTCTCCGCGGTGTCGGCGGCAAGCCTGGTCTCTTTGAGCGTCGCGGCCGGCTGATTCTCGAGAACCGTCGGCTGAACAGCCTGTATGCGGCGGTCGTGGAGTCGCTTCGGGCGGGGAGCGCCGTGAGCGAATTGCTGCAACAGCTCGCGTCCAACGATGCGGCGGCGATTGCAGCGTCGGCCGCGGTGCCGGCGCCGATCCGTGCGTTCTGTGATCGGGTGTTGCGCGCCGGTCGCGCCAGCGAAGACGACGCATCGTCAGGGCGCTTCATCATGCATCGTGCCATCGCCGCGCGACTTGTCGCGCGGCTACGGCTCTCAGGTCGGTTTCTCTCCGAGCCCGACGCCGGCGCGCAGTTCGGCGACGAGTGGTTGTCCGCGTTACCCGTGCCCCCGGATCCGTTTCTGTCGCGGGATGAGATTCTCAGCGAAGCCAAGAAGATCGGCCAGGGTGTGTTGGGCATGCTCCACCTGCGCAACATGCCTACAGAGGTCGAGGTGGCGCTCGCGACGGTGTTATTCCTCTCCGACCGCGCCGTCAGCGGCGAGACATTTCAGCCGTCTGGCGGACTGCATCAGGAGCGTACCATCACCGAGCGCGAACTGTTCGGACGCGCGAAGCCGGAGCGACTGGCCAAGATGCGCGGACAGACGATGTGGCTCATCGGTGAGTACCTCACATCGCATCTCGCGCGCGCGGCCCGGTTGGCGCTCGAGCAGGGAGACGTGGGACGCATCATCCTGCTCACGCGGACTGCGGAGGCAGCAAAGGAAGTGCAGGGCATGCTCCGTATCGTGCTGAACAGCAATCGAATCGAGAATATCGTTGTGGGTGACGATCTCGAGTCCGGCATGGATCAGGCGCTGCTGCAGGCAGGTGCGCCAGCGGCGGTCGTCTCGACACCGTTCACTCCGCTGCCATCGCACATCCTGCACGAGGACGGTATGGCGGCACTCGACGCGGCAGGCTTCGCGGCGCTCGTGGAGGCCCACCTCACGCATCACTTCCGGGTGGCGCGCAAGGTCTCCCTCATGGATCACGTACGTCTCGTGCTGGTTTCACCCGATGTGCCGGTGCGCCCGACGCACGCGGAGTTCGCACTCGCCAACTTCGTCAAGACCACGCTGCATGCGCTCACCGCAACGCTCGGTGTCGAAAACGAACGGTTGGTCCATAACGTACCGGTCAACCAGATCAACCTGACCCGCCGCGTGCGCTCGGAGGAACCGCGCGACGCGGCGGAGCAGGCAGAAGAGCAGGAGCGGTTTGCGCATGCGGTACTCCTGGCCAGCGCGCCGCTACCGGAGCCCGAAGACAGCCGGTATCGCGCCCGCATCTATCGCGGACTGGCCATTACGGTGTAAGCGGCGCGGATGGCTGGGGGTGTCTGGGGCGCGGGGGCGCGCCGTCGTCTGTTGCGCTTTATCTTTGGCGCATGACTGACGTCGTTGCCCTCGCCACCGAACTCCTCTCCGTCGAATCGACCACCGGCCGCGAACGCGACGCAGTGGATTTCGTCGCCCGCTGGCTCGTGGGGCGCGGCTGGAACGTCACGCTGCAAGAAGTCGAGACCGGTCGCTCGAATGTGTGGGCGACGCGACGCGGCCACGGCGTCACCCTGTCAACGCACCTCGACACCGTACCGCCGTATGTACCGCCGCGCCTCGAAGGTGACCGCCTTTACGGGCGCGGTTCCTCCGACGCAAAGGGAATTGCCGCCGCGATGATGATCGCGGCCCAACGTCTGGCCGACGCCGGCGAAGACCGGGTGGACCTGCTGTTCGTCGTGGGCGAGGAGAAAGGCTCGCCCGGTGCCCGCGCGGCCAACCGACTGCCGGCCACGAGCAAGTGGTTGGTCAATGGCGAGCCGACGGAGAGCAAGCTGGCCTCCGGGGGCAAGGGTGCGCAGCGGGTGATCGTGCGAGTACGCGGTCGCGAAGCACACTCCGCGTACGCACATCTGGGCAGCAGCGCGCTCGAACCGTTGCTCGACATCCTGCCCGGGTTACGCGATCTCACGCTTCCCGTCGATCCGGTACTCGGCGCGACTACGTACAACATCGGAGTGCTGCGGGCGGGGACCGAGGCCAACATCGTGCCGGGACTTGCCGAAGCGGAGATCATGATCCGTCTCGTCGGCGACGTCGCTCCGGTGCGCGCCGCATTCGACGCGTGGGCGAGTGGTCGCGCGGAGCTGGTGTGGGGCTCGCACATTCCGGCGCAGCACTTTCACACGATTGACGGCTTCGAGGTGGAGCCCGTCGCGTACACGAGCGACATTCCACTGCTGGACCGCTGGGGGACGCCGCTGCTGTTCGGGCCCGGGTCCATCCACGTGGCGCATACGCCGATCGAATACATCAGCATTGCCGAACTCGAAGCGTCCGTCGACGCTTACGAACGCATCGTCCGCACTCTTCTCGCCTGACGCTCTCAGCATGCCCCACTCAGCATGACGACCTCGACTCAACCGCGTTGGCCCGTTGCCGTGCTTGGTGCCACGGGCGCCGTCGGCCAGGCGTTCATCCGCTTGCTCGATGGGCATCCCTGGTTCGATCTCGTTGAAGTCGCCGCGTCGGAGCGCAGCGCGGGAAAGTCGTACCGCGATGCAGCCAAATGGCTCGAAGGGACGCTGCCTCCTGCGGTGGCAGCGCTCAAGGTCAAGACGTGTGATCCGGCTGCGGTAACGGCACCGATCATTTTCTCCGCGCTGGACTCGTCCGTCGCGGGAGAGGTGGAGGCCGCCTTCGCGCAGGCCGGTCGGATGGTGCTCAGCAACGCCAAGAACTTTCGCATGGCGGACGACGTGCCGTTGGTGATTCCCGAAGTCAACGGCGATCATCTGGCACTGCTCACGGAGCAGCGACGCGTCCGCGGCTGGCCCGGAGGGATCGTCACCAATGCAAACTGCGCCGTCACCGTTATGGCGATGGCGCTCGCGCCCCTGCATGAGGTGTTCGGTGTGCGAAAGGTCTTTGCCACCACCATGCAAGCGGTGTCTGGTGCCGGCTATCCCGGCGTTCCGTCGCTCGACATCCTCGGCAACGTGATCCCCTACATCGGCGACGAGGAACCCAAGATTGAAGCGGAGTTGGTCAAGCTGCTCGGTACGTACCGTACAAACGTGATCGAGCATGCGCACATCGTCACCAGCGCGCACGCGAATCGCGTTGCGGTGGAGCATGGACACACCGTGTGCATGTCTGTTGCCTTCGAGCGCACGCCAACGCCGGAGCAGGCACTGGCCGTGCTTCGCGAGTGGAAGGGCTTTGCCGGCGTCGCGGGATTGCCGTCCGCGCCGTCGCCGGCGCTCGTTGTTCGCGACGAGGAGAATGCGCCACAGCCCCGACGTGATAGCAACGCCGGACGTGGCATGGCGGTGACGATCGGTCGTGTACGTGCTGACAATCTGTTCGACCTGCGGCTCGTTGCGATGGCGCATAACGTCGTGCGTGGCGCGGCGGGCGGATCCATCCTGAACGCGGAGCTACTGGTGGCATCCGGACAGCTCGCCGGAATCGTGCAGTCGTGATCGTCTGCAAGTTCGGAGGGACCTCGGTCGCTGACGCCGACGCCATCGCGCGCACCGTTTCGATCATCAGCGGAAAGCGCGAGCGTCAGCCGGTGGTGATCGTTTCCGCGTTAGGTGGAGCGACGAACCAACTGCTCGATGTCGCCAATCGTGCGGCGGCTGGGGAACTGTTGGTGGCGTTACAGCTCATCGAACAGCTTCGTGACCGCCATATGCGCGAAGCGGCGGCATTGCTGGTCGGTTCTCCGGAGGCCGACGAGATCGCCAGCGAGATCAGCGCCAGCTTCGACGAGTTGGCGCATCTCGCCGAAGCGCTGCGCACGCTCGGCTATCTCACGCCGCGCTCGTTGGACACGGTCGCGGCGGTCGGCGAAACGTTATCCTCTCAGATCGTGGCTGCGGCGTTCCGTCATCGCGGGCTGCCCGCGCAATGGATTGACGCGCGCGATGTGATGAAAACCAACGACTTCTTCACGCGCGCCGAGCCCGATCTGCCGGAGATTGCCAGTGCAGCGCAGCGACTGCTTGTGCCGGTCGCACAGCGTGGCGAGATCGTTGTCATGGGCGGATTCGTCGGCAGTGCACCCGGACGCGTGACGACCACGCTCGGCCGTGGTGGGTCCGACTACACCGCATCGCTCATCGGTGCTGCGGTCGGTGCGGAAGCGATCGAGATCTGGACGGATGTGGACGGCATGCTCACGGCCGATCCGCGCGTCGTGCCCGATGCACGGTTAATCGAGCGCATCCGGTTCGATGAGGCGGCGGAGCTGGCGAGCTTCGGCGCCAAGGTCCTTCATCCGAGTACCATCGCGCCGGCCGTGCAGCAGGGCATTCCCGTCTACGTGTTCAACTCGCGAAACCCCGACGGGCGCGGTACGATGATCGCGTTTGATGCGCCGCGCATGGCTGTACGCGCGATCGCGGGCAAGCGACACACCACACTCGTGAAGCTACGCTCCGCGCGCATGCTGCTTGCTCCCGGCTTTTTGCGTCGCGTGTTTGAGGTGTTCGAAACGCACCGCACCTCGGTCGATGTCGTGGCTACGTCTGAGGTGTCGATTTCCGTCACGCTTGATGACGCGTCGAATCTCGAGGCGGTGGTGGCGGATCTCATGGAGTTTGGCGATGTCGCCGTGGAGCGGGAGCGCGGCATTGTGGCGATCGTCGGCGCGGGGATTGCCGACGGCGGACGCGCCATCGCCGACGCCATCGCAGCGCTGGGGCCGATTCCCGTGTACATGGCCTCGCTCAGTGCCACCGGAATCAACTTCACCCTCGTGATCGACGACGCGCAGGTCGTGCCGGCCATGCAGCGTTTGCACGCGACGTTCTTTGGACCGGCCGCATGAACGGCGCACCGGTGCGCGTGGCGCTGATCGGGATGGGACGCATGGGACGCACACTCGACGCGCTTGCGGAGGAGCGTGGGTGCCGGATCGTTGCGCGTATCGATATCGACGGAATGGCGCGTGGATTGCGGCGTGAGGATTTGGCCGATGCGCAGGTGGCGATCGAGTTCACGCAGCCCGGGTCGGCGGTCGACAATGCACTCGCGTGTCTGGCGCACGGCTGTCCGGTCGTCATCGGAACCACGGGATGGGCGGAGCGAGCGCCGGAGTTACACGCCGCCGTCGATGCACGCGGCGTACCGGCGCTCTGGTCGCCCAACTTTTCGATCGGCGTCCAGCTCTTTCTCGCCTTCGCTGAAGATGCGGCGCGGCGCGTACGCGCAATCGCCGGATTCGAGACGCACGTCGTCGAGACGCATCACCGTGCCAAGCTCGATGCGCCGTCGGGAACAGGGCTCGCCATCGCGCAGCGTCTCGCGGCGGGCCTTGGGCACGAGGTCCCGATCACCAGCGTGCGGGTCGGATCCGTGCCCGGCACCCACGAGGTCATCATGGACGCGCCGTTCGAGCAGATCCGGCTGATTCACGAGGCGCGCGATCGACGGGTCTTTGCGGATGGTGCCCTCGCCGCCGCACGTTGGCTCGCGAACACGTCCCGTCCGGCGCTGTACACCATGCAGGATGTGATAGCCGCGGGCCAGGGTTAGTTCGCGGCATGCGCACTCGACCGTACCATCCGATCGCGTATCGGCCCACTCCACGGAAGACACGATGACGGACCGCACAAGGCACGCTTCGCTCCGCGCCGGCGGCCTGACCGGCTGCGGTACCGCGCTGGTCACGCCCTTCGCCCCTGACGGCACGGTCGACGAGTCCGCGCTGTGCGCATTCGTGGAGTGGCAGGTGCGCGAAGGAGTCGACTTTGTCGTGCCGTGCGGGTCGACCGGCGAGGCCGTGACGCTCTCGCCCGAGGAGCATCGGCGTGTGGTGGCGTTGACGGTGCAGCAGGTCGCGGGACGTGTGCCCGTCGTGGCCGGTGCCGGCTCCAACGACACGCAGCGTGCGATCGCACTGTCACTGGCATGCAAGGCAGCGGGAGCGACGCATCTGTTGCATGTCACGCCGATGTACAACAAACCACCGCAGCGCGCGTTGGTGGCCCATTTTCGCGCCATCGCCGATGCGTGCGACCTCCCAATCGTGCTGTACAACGTGCCAGGTCGTACGTCGATCAATCTCGACGCGCGCACGTGTCTGGAGTTGGCGGACGACCCGCGCTTCGTCGCCGTAAAGGAGGCCTCGGGAAATCTGGCGCAGATCTCTCAGATTCTGCGCGAGCGTCCGGACGGGTTCGGCGTGTTCAGCGGCGATGACGGATTCACGCTGGCCGTGATGGCGCACGGCGGCGACGGAGTCATTTCGGTGGTGTCGAATATCGTGCCGCGACTCGTGGCCACGTTCTGTCGCGCGCTTGCGGCCAATGACCTCTCTGCGGCCCGCGAGCTGGACACTAGACTCGCCCCGATCATAAGCGCTGCATTCATCGAGTCGAACCCGATCCCGGTGAAGGCGATGCTGTCGATGACCGCGCACATGCACGACATACTGCGTCTGCCGCTCGTGCCGCTCGGCGCCGAATATCGCCATTACGTACGCGATGTACTCGAACAGGTGCAGCAGTTTACCGCGTGAACCGCGCTTTTTTATCTCAAGACTGACCACGTCATGCACACCGTTGCCGACCTCGAAGCCCGCCTGAGCGACCCCGCAATCCTCGATGCAGGCGTGCCGCTGCCGTCGGACGCGCAGCAGATCTTCGACCATTGCATCGCGCTGATGGAGCGCGGTGAGATTCGCGCGGCGCGTCGCGACGACGCCGGACAGTGGCACGCCGTGGCGTGGGTCAAGCGGGCCATTCTCCTGGGTTTCCGCATCGGGCGTGTGGTGGAGATGTCGACCGGCAGCGGTCCGTTCCACTTCTTTGACAAGCACACCTTTCCCACCCGCGACTTTCGTCTCGAGAACCAAATCCGCATCGTGCCGGGCGGGTCGACCGTGCGACGTGGCGCGTATCTCGCACCGAACGTTGTGTGCATGCCGCCCATGTACATCAACGTGGGAGCGCACGTCGGTCGCGGTACTATGGTGGACTCGCACGCGCTCGTCGGCTCGTGCGCCCAGATCGGCGAGCGTGTGCATCTCAGTGCGGCCGCGCAGATCGGTGGCGTACTCGAGCCCATCAACGCGTCCCCCGTGGTGATCGAGGACGACGTGATCGTGGGGGGCAATTGCGGGGTGTACGAGGGAACCGTGGTGCGGCAGCGTGCCGTGTTGGGTGCGGGTGTCATCCTCACGCGTGGAACACCGGTGTACGATCTGGTCAAGGAGACGGTGCATCGGGCCACGGCCGATCGGCCGCTCGAGATTCCGGAAGGCGCAGTGGTCGTGCCCGGCGCGCGACGCGTCAGCTCGGCGTTCGGCGAACGTGAGGGACTTTCGCTGCAGACGCCGGTAATCGTGAAATACCGCGACGACCGCACCGACGCCGCCACGGCGCTCGAGGCGTGGTTGCGTTGAACGCCACGTCGGTGCGCCTCGTTGTGCATGGCGTGGTCCGTGCGCCCGGTGATAAGTCGATCAGTCACCGGGCGCTCATCTTCGCCGCGCTCGCCCATGGCGAGTCGCGTGTGCAGCACATTCTCGAGTCCGAAGATGTCAAGGCGACCGCGGCGGCGCTGCGTGCGATGGGAGTGGATATCCCCTCGCTCGGACCCGACTTCGTGATCCAGAGCGACGGTATGCGCGCGTTACGTGCCCCCGAACAACCACTCGACTGCGCCAACAGTGGTACGACCACGCGCCTGATCGCGGGGCTCATTGCCGGACTCAACGGCCGCGCGGCGACGTTCGAGGGCGATCGGAGTCTCAGCCGTCGGCCCATGCGCCGGATCGCCGCGCCCCTCACCGCCATGGGCGCGGAGTTCGAGTTTCTGGGCGCACCGGGGCACAGCGGCTTGCCGATGCGAGTGCTCGGCCGAGCGCTCGCGCCGATCGAGTGGACCAGCGAACACGCGAGCGCCCAGGTGAAGGGTGCGTTGCTGCTTGCCGGCCTCGCATCCGGCGTATCAGTCGTGGTGCGCGAACCGCAGCGATCGCGTGACCACAGTGAGCGCATGCTGGCCGCGCGCGGCGTCTCACTCGCGGTACTGGCAGACGGCGTGCGGCTGGATGCCGGGCAAACCGTGCGTGCCGCAGACGTGGAGGTGCCCGCAGACCCGTCGTCTGCTGCGTTCTTCGCTGGACTTGCCGCGCTTGCCGACCATGGGCAACTACGACTCGTCGACGTCTGTCTCAACCCCACCCGCATCGGCGCCTTCGATGTGTTGCGGCGTATGGGGGCCCACATCGCGTTTGAAAATGAACGGGAGATCGGCGGCGAAACCATCGGCACCGTGGTCGTGCGGTCGGCACCATTGCACGGCACCAACATCGGCGGAGACGAAATCCCGCGATGCATCGACGAGCTGCCGCTATTGGCGTGCATTGCGTCGCGCGCGAACGGCGAGACGCGCATTACGGACGCGACCGAATTGCGTGTCAAGGAGAGCGACCGCATCCACGCCGTCGTGGAAAACCTGCGCGGGCTGGGCGCGATCGTCGAGGAGTTTCCGGACGGTATGCGCATCGTCGGCTCGAGCACGCCGCTGGTCGGTCGCGTGGCCACACACGGTGATCATCGCCTCGCCATGGCGTTCGGCGTGCTGGGTGCGCTGCCTGGCAACAGCATCATCATCGACGACCCCGCCTGCGTTGCCGTGTCGTATCCCGGCTTTTGGTCGGATCTGGCGCGCGTCGTTGCTCCGCCATTGGTCATTGCCATCGACGGCCCGGCGGCCTCGGGGAAGAGTTCCACGGCGCAGTGGGTCGCCCAGCTGCTTGGGGTGCGTCACGTGGACTCCGGAGCGTTCTACCGGGCCATCACGTGGCTCGGCCTGCAGTCCGGCGTCGACCCAGCGGACTGGACCCCGTCGCAAATGCTTGCACTGGCCGAACGTGTGGCGTGGCGCCTGACCGAGCGTTCGGTGCTGCCGGTGGTTGATCAGGAGGACGTCGACGAGGCGCTGCGGGATTCTCCCGTGACCCGGCAGGTCTCTCGTGTGGCGCAGATGGGGCCGGTGCGCGACTGGGTGAATAACATGGTGCGGGGAGCCGCCGCCGCGACCGACGTGGTCGTGGATGGGCGCGACATCGGCACGGCGGTCTTCCCCGATGCGCCCCTCAAGGTGTTTCTCATCGCCGATCCGTGGGAGCGCGCTCGTCGGCGGCTCATCCAGCGGCTCGGTCGGCGCCCCGTCGACGGGGAGATTGCGGCCGAAACTGAGGCCCTCGTGCTCCGGGACGCGCAGGACGCCACGCAGAGCGCCCCCGCCCGGGATGCGATCACTATCGACACCACCACGTTGACCCAGGAAGAGCAGGTGGAGCGGATCGTGGCGCTGGCGCGGGCCGCCCGGACGCGATTGCAGGGCGCCTGACGCAGGGCGTGGCACCGCCGCCGAGTGTCCATCTCGTCCCGAGACAGGAGCTTAGCCAGTGCGGGGGGCCGTTGACCGGCGGCTCCAAGTCGCCTACGTTTCACGGTTCTCGACACCGCGCGCCACATCCGGATTCCGCCCGGGGGGCACGTGGTGCCGTGCGTCGTGCTGATCGACGCGCGGACCATTCACCCCAGCCTCGGCACGGCGAGCGTTGTCCCGTGATGTGGAGATTAACCCCGGTATGAATACCGACATCGAGAACGAAACCGCGATCGAGAGTGCGATCGAAGCGGAGCTCGACCTGAACGCGGACATGCTGCCCGCCAAGCTGACCCCGCGCGAAAAGCGCGACCTGCAGAAGGCGCAGCTCCGTCCGCTCGCCAATCGTCGCCCGGAACTCTACGAAGAAGACGAATTCTCTTCGGAAGAGTACGAAGCGATGATGGAGATGTACAACGGCACGCTGGCCTCGATCGAAGAAGGTGAGATCGTCAAGTCGCGTGTGCTCGAGATCCGCGAAAACCTCGTGGTCCTCGATATCGGGTTCAAGTCCGAAGGCACGATTCCGCTCGAAGAGTTCAAGGACATGCCCGACCTCAAGATCGGCGACGAAGTCGAAGTCCTGCTTGAGCATCTCGAGGATCAGGAAGGTTCCGTCGTCCTGTCCAAGAAGAAGGCCGATTTCATGCGCGTCTGGGAACGCATCCGCGTTGCCTACGAAAGCGACATGCCGGTCGAGGGAACGCTGGTCAAGAAGATCAAGGGTGGCGTGGTCGTCGACCTCATGGGCGTCGATGCGTTCCTCCCGGGTTCGCAGATCGC
>JBBQSM010000075.1:0-20360 GCA_038234895.1 Gemmatimonadales bacterium | reverse complement strand
GCCCTCGCGCTCTCCCAGTGTGTCAACGACGCCGCGTCGATCTTCGGATCGACGCGGCGTTTGTCATCTCAGCCGAAGTCGCAGTGCTCCGCACAGTGGTCTAGATTGCCTCCACCTCATGACCGACACGCCCCGCTCCCCCACGTTTTCGCATCGCGTCGAGTATGCCGCGACACGCGCGGCCGTCGGAGTCCTGCGACTCGTCGGCTGGCGTACCGCCAGCGCCGTTGGTGCGCTGCTCGGCCGACTAGCGTACCGACCATTTGGCATTCGCGCCGGCGTGACGGAACGACAGATCGCCGCCGCCTTTCCCCAGCTGTCGCCCGCCGAGGTGCGTGACCACGCGCGCCGCTCGTTCGAGAGTCTGGGACGCACCTTTATCGAAACGGCCGTCCTCCCCGGCAGCTCGCGGCAGCAGATTATCGATCGCTACGAGAAGGTCGATGGGTGGGAGCACCTCGAGGCGGCGCGCGCACAGGGTAAAGGTGTCATCATCGTCACTGGCCACCTGGGCAACTGGGAGCTCGGCGGCGCCTACATGGGCGCCCGCGGAGTCCCCTTCGACGCGGTCACGCGCGGCATGGCCAATCCGCTCATGGAAGCGTACGTGCGTGACACCCGCCGGGAGATCGGCATGGAAGTCGTGCATGACAAGGATGCCGTGCGAAAGACGCCGCGCGCGCTGCGCGAAGAGCGGGTCATCGCCATGGTCGCCGACCACGACGCGCTCGGACTGGCCAGCACGTTCGTCCCCTTCTTTGGGCGCCCGGCCAAGACGCCGCGCGGACCAGCGGTGTTCGCGCTGCGGCTAGGCGTGCCGCTGGTGTTCGTGGTGTCGGTGCGCGAGCCGAGTGGTCGTTATGCGCTGCTGATCGAACCGATCACGATCACGGAAACCGGCGATCGCGAAAAAGACGTGGACAACATCGTGCTCGCCTACACCCGACAGCTCGAGCGTTTCATCACGCGGTATCCGGCGCAATATTTTTGGCAGCACCGACGCTGGCGTCGGCAACCGCCGGACACACCGCCGCATTTGCGCGAGCCGTGATGGCTCGCCGGCGCAAAGCACCTGCCACGGGCTGGCGACGTCGCCTCAAGATGACGGCGCTGGCGCTGGGACTGTTGCTGCTGGCACCGGTCCCCATCATCCTCGTGCTCGGTGTCGTGCAGCCGCCGGTGACGGCGGTGATACTGCAGAGAACGGTGGAACGATTGATGCAAGGAAAGCGACCGATCTTCCCTGCGCACAAGACCGTCGGGCGGGCGGGATTGTCGCCAAACCTCCGGCGTGCGGTCCTTGCCTCGGAGGATGACCGGTTCTATCTGCACCATGGCATCGACTTCGTGGAGATTCAGGCCGCGCTCGACCGGCGGAAGCGCGGCGGCAAGCTGCGCGGGGCATCGACGCTGACACAACAGGTCGCCAAGAACCTCTTTCTATGGAACGGCCGGTCGTTCGTGCGGAAGGGACTCGAGGCGTACGTCGCGCTCTGGATCGATCTATTGTTGTCCAAGGAACGCATTCTCGATCTCTACCTGAATCTCGCGGAGTGGGGTGATGGCGTCTTTGGCGCAGAGTCGGCGGCGCGGGTCCATTATCGCAAGAGCGCTGCGGCGCTGTCGCGCGATGAAGCGGCACGCCTTGCGGCCATTCTGCCTGCACCGCAACGCTGGTCACCGCGCGGTTCCATCGCCACGCGACGAGCCGTCACCATTCTTGAACGCATGCGTTACGCCGCTCCCAAGCCGTAGTACCGGTCTGTTGTGGTCCGGTATCGCTCGCGCACTTAGCGTGGCGTCGTGCAGCATGCTCGTCGCCTGTACTCCGGAAACGCTCTCCGTGCCGGCACCCGCCGAAGGATCGGGGGCTATCGCAGCGGCGGCGCTGCCACCAATGTCGCCGTCCGTCGTCGATGCGCCGATCAGCTACGCGCTCGAGCCGGCGCTCGATGCGCTCGAGCGACTCGTGCCCCGCCGTTTCGGCGATATCGAGCGCCGGATTCGCATCCCCTCCAACTCGCGGCAGCGTGTCGCGTTCGAGGCCACGCGCACCCCGTTCGCTGTCGCGTTCGACGGCGATGAGGTCACGCTGGTGTCGACGGTTTCGTATCAGGGGCGCGGCTGGTACAATCCGCCGCTCCTGCCGACGATCAGCGCATCATGCGGCACCGACAACACGAAGCCCCGGGTTCGCATTGTTGTGGCGGTTGACCTGGACCTCGCTGAGAACTGGTCGCTCAAGACGCGCAGTCGTGTGAAGTCGGTGCGCCCGGAAACCGACACGGATCGCGACCAGTGCCGTGTGACCGCGTTCAAGATCGACGTGACCGATCGCGTCGTGGATGCAATCCGCCCGCAGTTGCAGAAGCAGCTGCCCAGGGTGGACCGGAAGATCGCCGCCTTCGACATGCGCAAGCGTATGGACCGTTGGTACAACCTGCTCAACAAAGGCATTCGCGTCCACGACAGCCTCTGGCTCGTCCTGTCGCCGCAGCAGGTGCGCGTGGGCGATCTTCGGCTCGCCGATGGCGAACTGGTGGCGGACGTGCGCCTGTTCGCGCAGCCGCACCTCGTCTCCGGACCTAAACCGCCCGACGTCAAGACGCCATTGCCCCCGCTGCTTCGTGCACAGCGTACGGTGGGTGACAGCGCGCATCTGCGTCTCGAGGGGCTCATGACGTATTCGCTCGCCAGCGATCTGCTGGCCAAGGAACTCGTTGGTTTTAAGGCGCGGCGCTTCGGTCGCTCGGTGCGCATTGCGCGCATCCGCGTGTTCCCTCTCAACGACGGCCGTCTTGCGCTGGCGGTCGGGGTGGAAGGCGACGTCGCGGGCGAGGCCTACTTGGTTGGTACGCCGGTACTCGACACGATTGCGCGACGAATCACCGTGCCCGATCTCGATTTCGATGTGGCCACCCAAGACGCCCTGGTCAGTGGGCTCGCGTGGCTGCGCAAAGGCGATCTCGTCGAGCAGCTACGCAAGCGTGCGCAACTGCCGCTTGAGCCGTTACTCAACCAAACGCGTGAACAGGTCGAGAAGGCCATCAACCGTGAACTCGCGACAGGGGTCGAACTCAAAGGGACAGTTCGCACTGGACGTTTGGTAGACGTGGCCGTGCAACGGCAGTGGCTGCTCGTGCGCGCCGAAGCCACCGGTACCATTTCCCTCGAGGTCGACCGTAAGATCAAACTCCCGGGCGATCGCCGCGTGACTGACAGCACGTCCGCGCGCTGAACGCTCGCCTGTTCTCGCGTCATCGTGCGACATCCGGCGCGCCACGTCACTATCGTAAATGCATGAAGATTTCACAGACGATTTCACAGACGATTTCACGGACGATTTCGCGGCATCCGGCCCTGCTGGTCACCCCGCTGCTGCTGGCGGTGGCCGCTCCCTGCCTCGCCGCGCCCGGTCCGTCGCACGCGCGCGCGGCCTTTGTGCAGCAGGACACGAGCAAGCGCGCCCCGGCCAAGCCCGCGGGCACCAGTGCCGCGGCGCCCAAAGACACGACCAAGCGCAAGCCGGTCGGCGCGCTCGGACCGCAATCGGGCGAACGGCACCTGTCGTATCGCAATACCGGCAGCGATCTCGATTCGCTCTGGCCGCCGAAAATGCCGGCGCAACTGCCCGGCGCGATTCTGCCGGCCAAGCGTATCATCGCCTTCTATGGCACGCCCGCGTCTACGCGCATGGGACTGCTCGGTGCGTCGCCCCCGGACGAGATGCTCCGGCAACTCGATCGCGAAGTCGCGGAGTGGAACAAGGCCGACCCGAAGACGCCGGTGCAACCCGCGCTGCATCTGATCGCGGTGGTGGCGCAGGCCGCGCCGGGAAGCGACGGCAAGTATCGCGCTCGACTGGACAGCGCCCGCATCGAGATGGTGTACAACTGGGCCAAGAGCCGAAATGCCATCCTGTTCCTGGACATTCAGGTCGGACTGAGCACGCTGCAGCAGGAGCTTCCGGCGTTCGAACGCTTCCTCAAGCGCCCCGAGGTACACCTTGGCATCGACCCGGAATTCTCCATGAAGGACGGTGGACGCCCGGGCAAAAAGATCGGCCGATTCGACGCGACCGACGTGAACTACGCGTCGCGCTATTTGCGTGAACTGGTCGACAAGTACAAGTTGCCGCCCAAGGTGTTGGTCGTGCACCGGTTCACGAAGAAGGGCGTCACCAATGCGGACAAGATCGCGCTCGACCCGCGCGTACAGGTCGTCATGCACATGGACGGTTTCGGCGCACCGTGGCTTAAGCGTGACTCGTACTACAGCTACGTCAAGAAAGAGCCGGTGCAGTTCGCCGGCTGGAAACAGTTCACAAAGCTACGCAACGACAATCCGGCCACGTCACGCGAGTCCATTCTGCGCCTGTGGCCGGTGCCGCTGTACATCCAGCTGCAGTAGTCGCCGTACCGTCGTCCACTCCGGAGAGAGAACATCGTCATGGATCGCGAACTGTCACGTCGGGACGCGCTGCGCACACTTGGCGCCGGTGCCATGGCCACGACGCTATTCGGAGGAGTGGTGACGCCTGACGTCGCACATGCAGCCTCGGCCACCGACGCGCGGGGCCCAGCGGAACGGGCACGTCTCAAGCAGGGGGTCTCGCGTTGGTGCTACAGCAAGATTCCCCTCGACGATCTGTGCAAAGCCGCTGCCAGCATGCAGCTCGCCGGCATCGATCTGCTCGACGAGAAGGACTGGCTCACGCCCAAGCAGTACGGTCTGGTCTGCTCGATGGCGAACGGTTTCGGCACCATCCCCGAGGGGTTCAACCGTCCGGATTTGCACGACAAGTTGGTCGCGGCGGGGAGCGCAATGATTCCCAAGGCCGCTGCCGCCGGCGTGGAGCGCATCGTCTGCTTCAGTGGCAATCGCAACGGCATGTCCGATGGCGAGGGCGTCGCCAACTGCATCGCGGGCTTCAAGCGACTCGCGCCGCTGGCGGAACAGCACAACGTCACGCTGTGCATGGAGCTGCTGAACAGCCGAGTGGACCACAAGGACTATCACGCCGACCACACCGACTTTGGCGTGGCGGTGATCAAGGGCGTGGACTCACCCCGCGTGCGCCTGTTGTACGACATTTATCACATGCAGATCATGGACGGCAATGTGGTCGCCACGATCAAGGCGAACGCGCCGTACTTTGCGCACTACCACACGGGCGGCGTACCGGGTCGCAACGAGATCGACGAGAGCCAGGAGCTCAACTACCGGCTCGTGGCGCAAACAATCGCGGATCTGGGATTCGGCGGGTTTGTGAGTCATGAGTTCGTGCCGAAGCGGGCGGACCCGCTCTCGAGTTTGCGGCAGGCGGTGGAGTTGTGCACCGTCTGAAGTGATCGGTGTTCAGTTTTCAGTTTACTGGGCCGGCTGCCCCTGGCGAGTGACCGCAAGATTACGGGCTGGGGGTTTCGGGTGTCGGGTCTACGGTGGTCGGTTTACTGTGGAGCGGAACTGCAGTGGTCGGTTTTCTGTGGAGCGGAACTACGGGAAAAGCAGTTGACAGGGTGGTCGGTGGGGGGTAGTCTACGGGAAGAGCAGTAGTCCGCGCCTTCCCGAGGGACTCTTGGACGACATTTATTTTCCGCCGCGAGAACTTGAGGTCATGAGCAGTTTGTGGCGACGCGGGTCGGCCACGGTCTCGGAGGTGCGGGACGACCTCGCGGAACCGCTCGCCTATACCTCGGTGCTCTCGGCGCTGCAGACGCTTCACGAGAAAGGCTACGTGCGCCACGAGCCCGAAGGGCGGGCGTACCGCTACTTCCCCACCATCGCGGCCGATCGGGCGGGTACGAGCGCTATGGCGCGCATCCGCGACGCGATCTTCCACGGTTCGGCGGAGCGCATGTTTGCGCAGTTCGTCTCCGACCGGCAGCTCGATCGGGCCTCGCTCGAGCGCATGCGTGCCCTGCTGGCCGAACGGCTGGACGATGACGCTGCGGGAGATGGAACCGCATGAGCGCCGCGTGGATGGTCTACGGTGTGGCGGTGGGTTCGCTGGCCGTCGGAGTCGCTGCCCTGTTGTACGCGCTACGTCACGACAGCGGACGGTCCGTGCGCTGGATCTGGGCGGGTGCGATGGCGATCACGGTCGCACTCACGGCGGTTGCGCCACTGCGCACTGAGGCACCTGCACCGTCGATGGTGCAAGCGGTGGCGGGGAGCGTGGTGGTCGCGACGCCCGAACACGGCACGCCGTCGCTTGGTGTACGCCTGCGCGAAGCGTTCGACGGCATCACGCACGTCGCGGCCTGGCCGCTGCGCGCCGCGGTCAGTTCCGCCGCGCAACTGCCGCCGGTGGCGCAACGGGCCGCGACAATTGTCACCGTGCTCGCGGCCGTGCTGGGACTGCTCACGCTGCTGGTGGTGTACGCACGCGTTATGAAGCTGCGCGCGACCTGGAAGCGTGTCGCGCTGCTGGGCGTGACCGTACGGGTCGCACCGGCTGCCGGGCCCGCCGTTGTCGGGGTGGCGCCTGCGGAAATCGTGATCCCCGACTGGTTGTTGCAACGCACGATCGCGGAGCAACAACTGGTGCTGGAGCATGAGCAGTCGCACGTGCGCGCCGGCGATCCGTTGCTGCTGTTGTCGGCGTGCGTGGCGGTCGCCTGCATGCCGTGGAATCCCGCGCTCTGGTACATGCTGGCACGGCTTCGGCTCGCCGTTGAGGTGGACTGCGACCGGCGGGTGCTGCGCGCCGGCGCGCCCACGCGGTCGTACGCGCAGTTGCTCATCGAACTTTCGCAACACCGCTCGTTGCTGTCTCCGGCCATGCCGGCCTTCTCGCACACTGCCTCACACCTCGAACGGAGATTGCTCGCCATGACCGCACGCCCGTCCCGTACCTCCGCATTCGCCCGCCTGGGCACGCTGCTGCTGGCCTCTGTGGCCCTGCTTGCCGCCTGCGAGAGCAAGCTGCCGACGTCTGCCGAAATCGACGACATGACCGCTGCCGGCGCGACGGCACGCGCGGGGAGCTACGTGAAACTGGATACGGCGCGCGTCGCCTATGTCGTGAACGGTAAACAGGTGACGAAGCTCGAGGCCGAGAAGATCGATGCGGGAAGGATCGCCAGCATCGACGTGAAGGGCGCGCAAGACTCCGGCAAGTCCGAAGTACGCATCCGGACCATCGAGACCGCGGTCTCTGGCGACACGGTGATGCTGCGGCGGCGCACCGACACCACCGTGATCTCCGCGGGCACCGTCAAGCTGCGCGCGAGCACGAGTGGCGAACCGTTCAACGGACTGCTGCTGGTCGATGGTGTGATCAAGGACGGCATCGACCTCAAGAGTCTCAACCCGGATCGCATCGCCAGCATCGAAGTGATCAAGGGCGCCGCGGCGGCCTCGAAGTACAGCGACCCGCGTGCCGCGAACGGCGTTATTGCAGTGACGCTCAAGAAGTAGCGGTCGCGCGTTTCACGAGTGTCATGCGCATCCCGTGCGCCGGCCGCAGTGTGATCATGGGCTGCAGCGCCACGGGATGTGCCGGCACGAGCGTCGCGCTCCAACGCTGGGCCAGCGTGGCCAGCATGAGAATGGCCTCGGTCCACGCAAACTGCTCCCCGATGCAAATGCGCGTCCCCGCACCGAACGGGAAGTAGCTGAATTTCGGTCGTGATTGGACCGCGCTGGGCGCCCACCGATCCGGATCGAACCGCAGCGGGTCGGGCCACCAGCGCGCGTCGCGCTGCTGCAGCCATGGCATCACAAGCACGACGGTGCCTTTGCGCAGCATAAAACCGTCACACGGATAGTCTTCCAGCGCCCTGCGCCCGATGGCATACGCGGGCGGATAGAGACGTAACGATTCCGTTACAACCTGCCGAGTGTACGGTAGGTTCGAGAGGTCACCAAAGGTCGGCACGCCACCGAGCGCATCCACCTCGGCGTGCAGGCGCGCCGCCACATCCGGATGCTGCGACAGCAGGTACCACGTGAAGGTGAGCGCACTCGCCGTGGTCTCGTGTCCGGCGAGAAATATCGTCAGCGCCTCGTCGCGCAGCTGCTTGTCCGTCATGCCCGTGCCGTCGCCGTCGGTGTCGGTCGCATGCAAAAGCATCGACAACAGATCACCGCGGTCCCGCCCGCCCGCACGACGCTCGGCGATAATGCGATAGATCGTCTGGTCCAGGCGTGCCCGGGCCCGGCGAAACCGGCGCGCAAAGGGCAACGGCAGTCGTTCCACGAGCCCCGGAAACGGCAGCATGATCATGGCGAACGACTCCAGGATGTCCGTCACGGCATCACCGATTTCGTCGGACTCCGATTCCACGTCGGCATCGAACAGCGTCTTGCTGACCACGGCCAGCGTGAGCCGCATCATCTCCTCGTGCATGTCCACCGTTGTGCCGTCGCGCCACCGGTCGGCACCGCGCGTCGCCACCTGCACCATCTGCTCCGCGTACGCGGCGATCCGATCGCGATGAAAGGCGGGCTGCGCCAAGCGGCGCTGCCGCAGGTGGAAGTCGCCTTCGCTGGTGAGCAGTCCGGTGCCGACCACACGCTGCGCGCGCTCCAGCGCCCGTCCTTTGATGAACGAACGCTGATGCGTCACCAGCACATCGCGGATGAGCTCCGGATGATTCACATACGCCCAGCGATCACCGGCGAGCGTGAACGACGCCACGTCCCCATGCTCCGCCGTGACCTGCTCCGAAAAACCGAGAAAATCGCGCCGGAACCGAAGCAGCAGCTCACCGGGAAAACGGGCGCGCGGCCCCGGTGGCTCATCGAATGCGCGGAGCGGTAATTGTGGCATATCACTACGAGACGTGTTGCGCGCCTGTCTGGCAAGGTGCGTGTCGGCGCGTACTTTGCGCAGGGTCACGAAATTGTCCGTCGCCCCGCGTCCCCGACCTGCATCGCGAGACGCCTCCTTTTGCCGAGTGCTGCCCATGGACAAGTCGAAGCTGCCCAGTCGTCACGCCACCGTGGGCCCGGAACGCGCACCGCATCGTGCGTTCTACTATGCCATGGGGCTCAGCGCCGAGCAGATCCAGCAACCGATCGTTGGAGTGGTGTCGAGCTGGAATGAAGCCGCACCGTGCAACATTGCGCTCAAACGACAGGCGGAAGCGGCCAAGCGCGGCGTGAGTGAGGCCGGCGGCACCCCACGGGAATTCACCACGATCACCGTCACCGACGGCATCGCCATGGGGCATGCCGGCATGAAGTCGTCGCTGGTGAGTCGCGAAACGATCGCCGATTCCGTCGAACTCACTGTGCGCGGACATTGCTACGACGGTCTGGTGGGTATCGCCGGCTGCGACAAGACACTGCCGGGTCTCATGATGGCGATGCTGCGACTCAACGTGCCGTCGGTGTTTCTCTACGGCGGCTCGATTCTGCCGGGGCGTTTCAACAATCGCGACGTGACGGTGCTCGATGTCTTCGAGGCGGTCGGATCGCACGGCGCCGGCAAGATGTCGCTCGAAGAACTCACCGCGCTCGAAAAGGTGGCCTGTCCCGGCGCCGGCTCCTGCGGCGGGCAGTACACGGCCAACAGCATGGCCTATGTCTCCGAGGCGATCGGTCTCGCCCTGCCGGGATCGGCCAGCCCGCCAGCGGCATGGGAGACCCGCGACCGCTACGCCGAACGGTCGGGGGAAGCGGTGATGCGCCTCATGCAGCATGGCCCGCGCCCGCGCGACATCGTGACGCGCAAGGCGCTCGAGAATGCGGCCGCGGTCGTGGCGGCCACCGGCGGGTCAACCAACGCGACACTGCACCTCCCTGCAATGGCCCACGAGGCGGGGATCGTCTTCGATCTGTTTGACGTGGCGGAAGTGTTCGCGCGCACGCCGCTCATCGCCGATCTCAAACCGGGGGGCCGCTATCTCGCGAAAGACGTGCACGACATCGGCGGCGCGTCAGTGGTGCTCAAGGCCCTGCTCGACGGCGGCTTTCTGCACGGCGACTGCATCACGGTCACCGGCAAGACGATCGCCGAAGACCTGGCCGACGTCGTCATTCCAACGAATCAGGATGTGGTACGCCCTACGTCGCAAGCGATCTCGCCGACGGGCGGTCTGGTGGGACTGCGTGGCAACCTCGCGCCCGATGGCGCCGTGGTGAAAGTCGCCGGATTGCACACGCGTGCGTTCAGTGGCCCAGCGCGTTGTTTCGACTCGGAGGAAGACGCCTTCGCCGCGGTGATGGAGAAGCGGTACGCGGCCGGCGACGTGCTGATCATCCGCTACGAAGGGCCGCGCGGTGGTCCCGGCATGCGGGAGATGCTTTCAACCACCTCGGCTATTTACGGGCAGGGCATGGGCGACCAGTTGGCGCTCATTACCGATGGGCGGTTCAGCGGCGCGACGCGCGGACTCTGCATCGGTCATGTTGGACCGGAAGCCGCCGTGGGCGGTCCCATCGGCCTCATTCGTGACGGCGACATCATCGATATCGACACCGATCGTGCGTCGCTGTCGGTTCGACTGTCCGACGAGGAGCTGGCCGCCCGTCGGGCCGAATGGGTACCGCGCCGACACGACTTCCAGTCGGGAGCCATTTGGCGGTACGCGCAGACCGTGAGCCAGGCGCGGTACGGCGCCGTAGTCCACCCCGGGGGGGTTGCGGAAACGCACTGCTATGCCGATGCTTGAATGGTCGGCGCTACCAGTGCCACGGTTTCCCATAACGTACACACGCATCTGATGTTCGCTGAACTCGCGCAGTCCCGACTTTTTCTTAGCCTTATTCCCGTCGTCGTAACGATTCTCGTTACGTCGATTCTTATCGTACGCGTACTTAGCGTTCGGGAGCAGGGCTTGAAGGTCGCGATGTAAACCGCGTACCGCTGCCCCTCCCGAGTCTACCGGGAGGGGCGACCTTGGCGAATGACGCAAAGGCTCCCTCCGGGTACGGAGGGGGCCTTTCTCGTTCTCCGGGTCCTCCATGTCGTTGCCGTCATCCACAAGCAACAGTGCGCCTGCCAGCGAAACGCTGAACGCGAAAGCGTCTGGCGCTACGGCGTCCCGCGCGCAGGATAGCAGCGCGCAACGTACCGGCGCGCAGATCATGTGCGAGGCACTGATCAGGGAAGGCGTATCGGTGATGTTCGGTATTCCGGGCGGCTGCATCATGCCGTTCTACCACGCGATGTGGGAGTACCGCGACGACCTGCGCCATGTGCTGTGCCGACACGAGCAAGGTGCCGGTCACGCGGCAGAGGGCTACGCGCGTGCGACAGGCCAGGTCGGTGTGTGTATTGGTACAAGCGGGCCGGGTGCCACCAACCTCGTCACGCCGATCGCCGACGCATGGATGGACGGTACGCCCCTGGTCGCCATCACGGGGCAGGTTCCCAGCGCGCTGCTGGGCACGGACGCGTTTCAGGAAACGGACATTACCGGCATTACGGTGCCGATCACCAAACACAATTTCCTCGTCACGCGCGCCGACGAGCTGCCGCGTGTCATTCGTGAAGCGTTTCACATCGCGCGCACGGGGAGACCGGGACCGGTGCTGATCGACATCACCAAAGACGCGCAACTCGCGCGCATCGTGCCCGACTGGGACATGGCGATGGACCTGCCCGGCTATCGACCGACTGGCTTTCACCCCGAGCTCACCCATGCGTACGCCCGTGTGTCCTTCGACGCCGAGACGATTGCCGACTGTGTCGCGCTCCTTGAGTCGGCAGAACGTCCGCTCATCCTCGCAGGCAACGGTGTCATTCAGGGAAACGCCACGCGCGAATTGCGAGCACTGGCCGAGCAGACCGGCATTCCCGTCATCACTACGCTGCACGGACTCGGCGCCATCCCGCACGATCATCCACTCGCACTCGGCATGCCGGGCATGCACGGATGGGTGCACGTAAATCGGGCGATTCAGCAGTGTGATCTGTTGCTGAACGTCGGCAGCCGATTCGATGATCGCGTAACCGGTAAGGCGAGCACCTTCGCCCCGCACGCCAAAGTCATCCACGTGGACATTGATCCCGCAGAAATCGGCAAACTGGTACGCGCCGACATCGGCATTGTCAGCGACTGTAAGCCGGTGCTGGATGCTCTCACGACCTCGCTGGCGTCGCACACCACGCCCAACGCCAGACAACCAGACGCGACGTCACGCGCGCGTGCGCAGTGGCTCAAGCAGATCGCGCGGATGCGCGACGACCACCTGCCACGGCAGGGTTATGCCCGCCGCGACCGCACGGCGCCGCTCATGCCGCATGATGTGTTTGACGCGTTCAACGCGACGTTTCGGGACCGGCACGATTGGCGTGTGGTCACCGATGTGGGGCAGCACCAGATGTGGGCGGCACAACTCATCGACTGGAGCCGGCCGCGCTCGCACATCACCAGCGGTGGCGCGGGCACCATGGGCTTTTCGCTGCCCGCCGCCATGGGCGCTGCCATCGCCGACCCGGAGCGCACCGTGTGGGTGATCGTGGGAGACGGCGGCTTTCAGATGACGAGCTGCGAACTCGCCACGATCGCACAGGAAGGACTCACCAATCTCAAGGTCGCCGTCATCAACAACGGCTACCTCGGCATGGTGCGCCAGTGGCAGCAACTGTTCGAGGGGCGCCGCTACAGCGGGACGCCGCTCACCGGTCCCGACTTCGCGAAACTCGCCGAGGCGCATGGGCTGCGTGGCATGACCGTAGACAATGCCGGTGACTCCGCGCTGGCCATTCAGACAGCATGGGCACATAACGGCTGCGTCCTGATCGACTTCCGTGTCGAGCGCGAAGCCAATGTCTTCCCGATGGTACCCGCAGGTCGTTCGATCGGCGACATGATGCTCGCCGAGTCCTCGGACGCGTCGTCGTCCGTCTCACCGTCCGTCTCACCGTCCGTTTCACCTCCCGCCCAGGCCTGACCCGATGACACAGCACACGTTGATTGCGCTCCTGCAAGATCGTCCCGGCGTTCTGCATCGCACCGTCTCGCTGCTGCGACGTCGCGGCTTCAACATCGCGTCGCTCGCAGTCGGGCGTAGTGAAGTACCCGGCATCAGCCGCATGACGCTGGTGGTAGACGCATCCGACGCCACGCAGGTGGTCAGCCAGCTCGACCGGTTGGTCGAAGTCATCGGCGTCACCGATGTAACCAACGAGCACGTCGTGCAGCGCGAGACGGCACTGGCCAAGATCGTGGCTTCGCCGTCGCGTTTGCATCAACTCGTCCACATTGTCGCTGAACATGGCGCGCGCGTGCTGCATGTAGGCGACGACGAGATGATCGTGGAAATCACCGACACCCCGGAACGGGTCGAACTGTTCATCGCCTTCATCCGTCCGGAAGGACTGGCGGAACTGATGCGTACCGGCCGCCACGCGATGATGCGCGGCCGCACGCCCACCCGCCTTGCGGCCCCGTCGCACTATCGCGACCAGGCCGACGGCGCACCACACGAGGAGGCTGCAGCATGACCCGTGTCTTCTACGATCGAGATGCGGACGCTACGCGTCTGCAAGGCCGCGCGATTGCGGTCATCGGCTACGGCAGTCAGGGACATGCGCATGCGCTCAACCTGCGCGACAGCGGATGTGACGTGCGCGTAGGCTTGCGCGAAGGTTCGAAGAGCTGGAGTGTCGCCGTGGCGGCGGGTTTGCGCGTCTGCGCGGTGGCCCAGGCTGCCGCCGAAGCGCAGCTCATCATGATTCTTGCGCCAGACACCGAGCAGCGCTCCATCTACGAACGCGACATCCGCGACGCACTCACACCGGGCAAGACGCTGCTTTTCGCGCACGGCTTCAATATCCACTACCAGCTCATCGATCCGCCGACCGGCGTAGACGTCGCGCTGATTGCGCCCAAGTCCCCGGGGCATCGGGTGCGTGAGCTGTTCGCGGAGGGCGGTGGCACACCCGGACTGATCGCGGTGCATCGTGACGCCACCGGGCATGCCCGCGCCGACGCGATGGCCTATGCGCGCGCCATCGGCTGCACCCGCGCCGGTGTCATCGAGACCACGTTCGCCGAGGAGACGGAGACGGATCTGTTCGGGGAACAGGCGGTGCTCTGCGGCGGCGTCTCGGCGCTGGTGAAGGCAGGGTTCGAAACGCTGGTGGAGGCGGGCTACCAACCGGAGATGGCATATTTCGAGTGCCTGCACGAGCTCAAGCTCATCGTCGATCTCATGTATCAGGGTGGACTCAACTACATGCGCTATTCGGTCAGCGACACGGCGGAATACGGTGACTACACAGCCGGGCCGCGCATCGTCACCTCCGCCACCAAAGACGCCATGCGACAGCTGCTCGCAGAGATCCGTGATGGCTCGTTCGCCCGGCAGTGGGTGGCAGAGAACGAGGCGGGGCGCCCGAACTTCAATGCAGCCCGACGCGCCGACACCGAACATCCCATCGAGCAGGTGGGTGTGCGCCTGCGCGAACTGATGCCATTCCTTCACGCCAAGGTCGTCCGCCCCGATACGGGTGCTGCGGTACCGGCAACAGTACCGATTAGCGTATGAGCACCGACATCGTACGAATTTTCGACACCACACTCCGTGACGGCGAGCAGGCGCCGGGGTGTTCCATGACGGTTGAGGAAAAGCGCCAGGTCGCACGGCAGCTCGCGCGACTTGGCGTAGATGTCATCGAGGCGGGATTTCCCGCCGCATCGCCTGGAGACTGGGACGCGGTTCGCGCGATCGCCGAGGACGCGCACGACTGGCCGACCGCGCCGGTGATCTGCGGATTGGCCCGTGCGACGCGTAAAGACATCGACGCAGCGGCTACGGCGCTCGCCGGCGCACCGGCACGACGCATTCACACCTTTCTCGCGACGTCCGACGTACACCTGCAGTACAAGTTGCAGATGACCCGCGCAGCCGTGCTCACGCGTGTGCAGGAGATGGTCGCGTACGCGGCCACGTTCACTGCCGACGTGGAGTTCTCGCCGGAAGACGCATCGCGCAGTGACATCCCCTTCCTGCACGACGTGCTGCGCGTCGCCATCGACGCCGGCGCCACGACCATCAACATCCCCGACACGGTGGGTTATGCCACTCCCGATGAGTACTTCGCACTCATCACCGGCATTCATCGCGATGTGGTCGCCGGCCGGCCGATCATCATCTCTACACACTGCCACGATGATCTCGGTCTCGCGGTCGCCAATTCGTTGGCTGGTGTGCAGGCAGGAGCGCGGCAGATTGAGTGCACTCTCAACGGAATTGGCGAACGTGCCGGTAATGCCGCGCTGGAAGAGGTGGTGATGGCGTTGCGCACGCGCCGTGCTCGATACAATGCTGACACACGGGTGCGTACCGAGGAGATCGGCCGCGCCTCGCGTTTGGTCTCGCGCTGCACCGGTGTGCGCGTGCCACCCAACAAAGCGATCGTGGGCGCCAACGCGTTTGCGCACGAGGCCGGCATTCACCAAGATGGCATGCTCAAGAATCGCGATACGTACGAGATCATGCACGCCGAACACGTAGGACTCGAAGGCGGCCGCCTGGTACTCGGCAAGCACTCCGGCCGCGCCGCATTGCGCGCGCATCTGGCCACCTTGGGGCATGCACTCGACGACGGCGAGTGCGACGCGGTCTTTGCGCGCTTCAAGGAAGTAGCCGATCGTAAGAAGGTCGTGGACGATCGTGAGCTCGAAGTCATCGTTGCGGGCGAGACCAAGCGCGGCAGTTCGACGTACACGCTGGAGTTGGTGCAGGTCTCATGTGGCACCCACGCGATTCCAACCGCCACGGTGAAGGTACGCGGCCCCGACGACCGCGAGCTGGTTTCCGCCGCACAGGGCGATGGCCCCGTAGATGCGGTCTGTCGCGCCATCAACGAATGCGTGGGTGATATGGCCGAGCTGATCGAGTTCTCCGTCGACGCCGCAGCCGAGGGCATCAACGCGGTTGGTGGGGTCTCTGTGCGATTGCGCGAACGGGCTCCCGCCGGGCAAACGAGCGGCGATGCCCCACACGCCGAACCGATGTACACGGCGAACGGGTTCGGTGTCCACACCGACATTATTGTCGCGACGGCCGAAGCGTACGTGGCGGCGGTCAACGGACTCATTCGCGCCCGTGCGCGCGCGATGCAGGAGACAGCCGCATGACCGTCCCGCGCACGCTGTTTGAGAAGGTGTGGAACGCCCACGTGGTCCGCGAGGGCACAGCCGACTCGCCATCGGTGCTGTACGTCGATCTCCATCTCGTGCACGAAGTCACGTCACCGCAGGCGTTCACTGTGCTGCGCGAACGTGGATTGCGCGTGCGTCGTCCCGATCGTACGGTGGCCACGATGGATCACTCGACGCCAACGCTCGCCGTTGCAGGGCAGCTCGTGGTGTCCGATGCCGCCGCGGGGCGTCAGCTCGAGACGCTCGCTGTGAACTGTACGGAGCACCGCATTCCGCTGTATGGTATGGGCGATGAACGACGCGGCATCGTGCATGTGATCGGACCAGAATTGGGCCGCACGCAGCCCGGCATGACGATCGTGTGCGGCGACAGTCATACCAGCACCCATGGCGCGTTTGGCGCGCTGGCGTTCGGCATTGGTACGAGCGAAGTTGGACACGTACTGGCCACACAGTGCCTGCTGCAATCACGGCCCAAAACCATGCAGGTGCTCGTTCATGGCGTGCTCTCGCCGGGCGTATCGGCGAAAGATCTTATTCTCGCGATCATCGCACAGATCGGTGTCGGCGGGGGAACCGGCCACGTAATCGAGTATCGCGGCGAAGCGGTTCGTGCACTCGACATGGAGGGACGGATGACGGTCTGCAACATGAGTATCGAAGCAGGCGCGCGCGCCGGTATGATCGCCCCGGACGACGTCACCTTCGCGTGGCTCAAGGAGCGCGAGTACGCGCCGCGAGGCACGACGTGGGAGCGGGCGGTGGCACACTGGCGCACGCTGGCCACCGACGATGACGCGACCTTTGACCGCACGGTGACGATCGATGCATCCACACTGTCGCCGATGATCACGTGGGGCACCAATCCCGGCATGGCGATACCAATCGACGGCGCGATACCAGGCGAGACCGCAAGCACCGACAGCGCCGCCGACCGTGCGCGCGCCTACATGGGTCTCGCACCCGGCCAGCAGCTGCTCGGCCAGCCGGTAGACGTTGTCTTTGTCGGCAGCTGTACCAATGGGCGATTGGACGATCTCCGCGCGGCAGCGTCGCTGCTCAAGGGACGTCGGGTCGCGTCCACCACCCGCATGCTCGTGGTGCCCGGCTCGCAACGCGTGAAACGCGAGGCCGAACGCGAAGGACTCCACGAGATCTTTCGAGAGGCCGGCGCAGAGTGGCGCGAAAGTGGGTGCTCGATGTGCATCGCCATGAACGGCGACACCGTCGGCGCCGGGCAGTATTCGGTGAGTACCAGCAACAGGAACTTCGAAGGCCGACAAGGCAAAGGTGCGCGCACGCTGCTCGCCTCCCCGCTCACCGCGGCGGCATCGGCGATCGCCGGCGCCGTCGCCGATCCCCGGAGTTTGCTGTGAATGCGCCGGTAAGTACGCCATGGAAGCCGCTCGCGTCGCAGGCCGTACTTATCCCACGCGACGACATCGACACCGATCAGATCATTCCGGCGCGGTTCCTCACCACCACGTCGCGCAGCGGACTTGGGCGCCATCTCTTCGCCGATTGGCGTTACGACGCCGCCGGTGCACCGCGACGCGATTTCGCGCTCAACGCGGTCGCGTCGGATGGGGCGGAGATTCTCGTCGCCGGTCGCAACTTTGGCTGCGGCTCGAGTCGGGAACATGCGCCGTGGGCGCTGAGCGATTGGGGGATTCGCGCGGTCGTCGCGTCATCGTTCGCCGACATTTTCCGGTCGAATGCGCACAAGAACGGCGTGCTTACCATTGCGGTGGATGACGCGGCGCTGGCGGCGCTCCATGCGTCGCTACTGTCGCAGCCCGATGGTCGCATCACCGTGGAACTCGCCAAGCAAGTGATCACCATGCCCGATGGAACCTCCGGGTGGTTTTCAGTCGATCCGTTCAGCAAGCGATGCCTGCTTGATGGCGTGGACGAGTTAGGCGCACTGCTGGCCGACCTGCCGACGATCGAAGCATGGGAGGCCGCGTGCGATCGCTGATTGCCATCCTGCCGGGCGATGGAGTCGGACCGGAGGTCACGAAGCAAGCCGAGCGCGTGTTGATGCAGGTAGCGCAACAGGGCGGGCATGACTTTCTCATGCCGGAAGCACTCGTCGGTGGCGTGGCCATTGACCACAGCGCCGATCCGTTGCCCGAAAGCACGCGCAAGCTCGTGACGGAGGCCGACGCCGTTCTCTTAGGCGCCGTGGGTGGTCCGCGTTGGAGCGATCCGTCCGCATTGATGCGGCCCGAGCAGGGATTACTGCAATTGCGCACGCTGCTTGGCGTATTCGCAAACATCCGTCCGGTGGCGGTGCATCCGGCACTCGCCGACGCCGCACCACTCAAGGCCGAACTACTGCGTGACGTGGACATCGTCTTTGTGCGCGAGCTGACGGGTGGTCTCTACTTTGGCGACAAGACACATGAACGGGATATCGACGGGCGCTCGACGAGCGCATCCGACCTGTGCATGTACAGCGCCCACGAAGTGGAGCGCGTGGTGCGCGTGGCGGCCGCGATTGCGAGTGAGCGCAGCGGCCGATTGCTCTCCGTGGATAAGGCCAACGTCCTGGCCACGTCGCGATTGTGGCGTGAGGTCGCGACACGCGTCGTGGCGGAGGAGTTTCCGGAGGTGGTGCTGACGCATGCCCTGGTGGACTCTTTCGCGATGCAGCTGATGCAGACGCCATCGCGGTACGACGTGGTCGTCACGGAAAACCTGTTCGGCGATATCCTGACCGACGAAGCGGCCGTACTCGCCGGGTCCATCGGCGTACTGCCTTCCGCCTCCCTTGGTGCGCTCGACCCCTCCGGGCGTCGTCGCGGGCTGTACGAGCCGATTCACGGGTCAGCCCCGGATATCGCCGGCCGCGGCATTGCGAACCCCTGTGGCGCCATACTCAGCGCGGCGCTGCTGCTGCGACACTCGCTGGGTCTACCGGACGAGGCGGCGGCAGTCGAAGCGGCCGTTTCCGCCGTAATCACCGACGGTTTGCGAACGGCGGATTGTACGGCGCCGGGTGCAGCGCCCTGTAGCACCAGCGATTTCGGCGATGCCGTGCTGGCCAAGTTGATCGACTGAGGTGGTACCGGGAGCGTGCGTGAGACCGCGTCGCGCTCCAAAGGGTCTTCCGACAAGCTGCAGCGACCGACAGCTTCCCTGTGGCGCCGAATTGGCGCCACATTGCAGCGTGTGCCACGCGCGCACGCCGGTCATCCTCCAGCCGACGACATGACTATGCCTCGCCGCCTGCTCCCCGCCCTGCTCTTCGCACCACTGGCGCTCGGTGCCCAGACCAAGCGTCCGATGACCTTTCTCGACATGCAGCAGACCAGACAGGCCGGCGGCCTCGCGGTCAGTCCAGATGGTCAGTTCGCCCTCTACTCGCTGTCTACTCCGGATTGGAAGGAGGCGAAACGCCAGTCCGACTTGTACGTCGTTTCCCTGTCGAAAGGACTGGACGACACGCGGCAGCTCACGTTCACCAAAGACAAGAACGAAGCCAACGCGCAGTGGGCACCCGACAGCAAGTCGTTCGTCTTCGTGTCCAACCGCGAAGCGCCGGCCAACAGCAGCGTCAGCCAACTGTTCTGGATGCGCCCCGATGGCGGCGAAGCGCGCCGTATTACCGATGCCAAGGATGGTGTGGGGGCGTTCGCATTCACCCATGACGGACGCTGGCTTGCGTTTGCCGCCGGCAAGACCGACGAGCAGCAGCTCTGGGTGCTCCCGGTCGCCGGCATGGACAGCGCGAAAGCCACTGCGCTCACCAAGCATCCGACCGCGATCCGCTGGTGGAAGTTCTCCCGCGACGGACGCACGCTGTACTTCACGGCTGCCGACACGCTCGACACCGATGAGAAGAAGCGCATGGAGAAGAGATTCGACGTGCGCATTCGCAACCAGGCCGAGCCGTTGCAGCACCTGTGGTCGCTCGACCTTGCAACGCGTCAGTCGAAGCGCCTCACCGGCGGCCCGGCCTACAGCGTGGACGGCGTCACGCTCTCGGACGACGGCAAGTCGATCGGTTTCCGCGGTACGCAGGACGACCGATACTTCCGCAATACGCTCGAAGCAGGCTTGGTCAGCGAGCTCTATCTGATGGACGTCGGCAGCGGCGCGATCGAGCAGCTCACCAAGAACAAGGAAGTCAGCGAAAGCACGCTCTCCTTCGCGCCAGACGGTCGCACGATCGCCTTCAGTGCGTCCAACGACTTTACGTACTTCCGCGACACGCGCATCTACCTGCGCGACATCGGTGCCAAGGGCCAACCGTTTCGCAAAATCGGCGACGCGTGGGACGGCGGCGTC
>JBBQSM010000074.1:0-20534 GCA_038234895.1 Gemmatimonadales bacterium | reverse complement strand
CGACCATCGGCGGCGGCCATCTTTGGCAAGAAGAACGAAAAGACGAACGTCACCAGGCTGTACGCCCCGAAACAGACACCGGCCCATTCTACGCCTTCCTGGTACAACGGCGAGTTCTGATCAGGCGCATTAAAAACATTGCGCGCCACCGCCACGGGGAAGTACAGCCACATGCAGAACAGCCCAAGCCATGTAGCCATTTGCACGAACGCGAGCTGCTTCATGGTCTCCGGCATCGCCTTGGCCGCAGCCCAGATCTCGCTCGCGCCGGCAAACGGACCGGCACTCGCGGCTTTGGCCTTCCGGAACGCGTCCATGTCGGGCGGTGGAGTTTCGCGCGGCGGCATGAACACGGTGTACATCACGGCGAAAAAGAAGGCCGCTGCACCAACAAAGAATGACAGCTTGACCGTCGTGGGAATCGTGCCGGGCGCACTCGCCGCCACGCCGAACCAATTCGTCATCGTCCACGGCAGCGCCGACGCAATCACCGCACCGAGCCCGATAAAGAAGCTCTGCATCGCGAAGCCTTTCGTACGCTCACTGGGCGGCAACACATCCGCCACAAACGCCCGGAACGGTTCCATGGAGATGTTGATCGACGTATCAAGAATCCAGAGCAGCCCTGCCGCCATCCACAGCGCCGTCACGTTCGGCATCGCGATGAGCGCCAGCGTACTCAGGATGGCACCGACCAAAAAGTACGGGCGACGGCGTCCCAGCGACGGCACCCACGTGTGATCGCTCATGTGCCCAATGATCGGCTGCACAATGAGTCCCGTGAGCGGCGCGGCCAGCCAGAGCATCGGGATCTGATCCGCGGTGGCGCCCATGTACTCGTAGATGGCGCTCATGTTCGCCATCTGCAGCGCCCAACCGAACTGAATGCCGAGGAATCCGAAGTTCATGTTGAACAACGTCATGAACTTCACTGGCGTGGACGTCTTCATGTGGTGAGCGTTCATGTCGTGCGCTTCCGGTCGTAGGTGTCCACCAGCATGGCCAATCGTTGTGTGATATCGGGCGTGACCTGATCCCAGGAAAATCGAAAGCCCCAGTTGCCCGCCTGCCGTCCCGGAAGATTCATGCGCGCCTCACCACCCAGCCCGAGCACGTCCTGCATCGGGATAAGCACGGTGTTCGCCACCGACGCCAGCGCCGTGCGCATCATCACCCAGTGTATGTCGGTGCCGTCGGTGTTGAGGTAACGCAGCGCGTAATCGCGCTCCTTGGACACGTCCTCCGCACTGCGCGTCGAATCGCCGGCGCCCTGCGTCCACCAGCCTACGGTCGTGTCGTTGTCGTGCGTTCCGGTGTACACCACGATCTCGCGCGGATAGTTGTGCGGTGTGAAATCGCTCGCGCTGCCGTCGTTACCGAAGGCGAACTGCAAGATCGCCATGCCCGGGAAGGCGTACTTCTTGCGCAACGCCTTCACTTCCGGCGTGATCAGTCCCAGATCCTCGGCCACGATCCGCAGCTCGCCCAACGCGCGCGCGATGGCATCGAACAGCTCCCCACCAGGCGCCTTGACCCATTGGCCATCAATCGCCGTGGTTGCATCGCCCGGTACTTCCCAGAAGGCTTCGAAACCGCGAAAGTGATCGAGTCGCACCATGTCGAAGAGTTGAAACGATGCGCGCATGCGCTTGATCCACCACGAAAAGCCATCGGCGCGCATGGCATCCCAGTCGTAGATCGGGTTGCCCCAGAGTTGTCCGGTCGCACTGAAGTAGTCGGGGGGCACGCCCGCCTGTACGAGCGGACGCCCTGTCGCATCCAGTTTGAACAGCGCGGGGTTGGCCCACACGTCGGCTGAGTCGTGCGCCACGTAGATGGGAAGGTCCCCCATCAACTGAATACCCTTGGCGGCAGCCGCGCGCTTCAGGTTGTAGTACTGTGCAAAGAAGAAGTACTGCTGCACCTGCACGCGATGGATCTGCACGTCGAGCGTCTGTCGCCAGCGTCGCATGGCTTCCGGTTCACGCGCGGCAATGTCCGCGTCCCAATCCGTCCAGGCCACACCACCAAACGCCTGCTTGAGTGCGGTGAACAGCGCAAAGTCTGCAAGCCACTCCATGTTGGCGGCGACGAACGCGCGATACTTGTCGTCGGGAAGGAACCTGTCGCACGCCGCCTCGAGCAACACACGCTTGTGCGCCACGACCTTCTCGAACTCCACCGTGTGCACATCAAATGCAGGCGCTGCGCCCGGCAACTCGATGAGCAGCGGATTGCCGGCGAACGCGCTGAAGCACTGATACGGCGAGTCACCGTAGCCGGTCGGCCCAAGCGGGAGCATCTGCCAGATCGTGAGACCCGCATCGCTCATGAAATCGAGAAACTTGTGTGCCTCGACGCCGAGATCACCGATGCCATGCGCACCGGGTAGCGAGGTCGGATGCAGGAGAATGCCAGCGGTACGCGGAAACGACATGCAGGAGACCTGTCAGCTCTGACGAGCGCCGTTGCGGGCGAGAACGATGAAGACGATGCCGGTGACGAGCATGACACCACCCCAGATCAGGTTGATGTTCAGACCGCCGGACTTTGCGTACATCTCGATGTTCGACGAGGTGTACGCACCAAACGCGACGAGTAGCACTCCGAGCGCGGTAAACAGTCCACCGATCGGATAGCGAAGGTCCAGCGAGCCGCCGCCGCTCATGCGTCCGCTCCGGAGCGAATCGTAGTGATCATAGGAAGATCAGGTTGAGGAGCAGCGTGGCGCTCAGGACGGCGACGCCGAAAACCCACGGCTTCTGATACCACGCCAGATCGCCGTCGGACGGCTTGGGCGTCAGCGAGTACACGAGCCCCGCCAGTTCCGAATCGGGACGCGGTTTGGTGACCATGCTGATCACGATCGACACGACCACGCAGGTGGTGAACGATGCGATCGCCGTCCAGAACGTTTGCGCCATCTCACTCGGGTACGTGTGCAACAAACCAAAGTAGCCACCTTTCACGCCGGCCGACGATCCCAGCGGCAGCGTGAAGCCGTGATGCAGGAACGCGCCCGACATGCCGGCGACCAATCCCCAGAATGCACCGTGCCCTGTGCTGCGTTTCCAGAACATTCCCAGAGCGAATGTCGCGAACAACGGTGCGTTCACAAATGCGAACACGAGCTGCAGCAGCTCCATAATATTGTTGAATGAACCGGCCACGTATGCCGCCGCAATCGACATCCCCACGCCCCCCAACGTCGCGGCGCGTCCCATCCACAAGTAGTGCGCGTCCGAGGCGTCTTTCTTGATATGACTCTGGTAGATGTCGTACGTCCACACAGTATTGAAGGCCGTCACGTTCCCTGCCATTCCCGACATGAACGAGGCCAGCAGCGCCGTCAGTCCCAGTCCCAGCATGCCTTCGGGAAAGAGCTTGATCAGCAGCATCGGCGTGGCCAGATCGTAGTCGAGCACGACGCGGCCGGTACCGTCGATGAGCGGCTGCCCCAGCTCGTTCAACTTGGCCGGAATGATTCCCTCGCCTCCGCCTGGCCCGCCCATACTGGTGAGCGCCAGCGCGATCATACCTGGCAAAATCACAAGAAACGGAAACAGCATTTTTGGCACGGCCGCAATCAGTGGTGTGCGTCGTGCCGCCAGCATGCTGTCGGCCGCCATGGCGCGCTGCACCACCAGAAAGTCCGTGCACCAGTAGCCGAATGACAACACGAAACCCAACCCCATCACCAGTCCGAACCACTCCACCCCGATCGGGTTGGTCGCGGCACTCGACATGCCCTGCCACGCATGCGTGTACGCACCCGCCGCGAGTCCGCGCGTGGCTGCCGCTTCCGTCAGTTTGGCGGTCAGCCCGTCCCACCCCCCAACCGAACGCAAGCCGAGGAAGACCAGCGGTGCGAAGCCGAAGGCTATCATGAAAAACTGCAGCACTTCGTTGTAGATCGCGCTCGTGAGCCCGCCCGCGTACACATACGCCAGCACGATCACGGCCGACACGAGCACGCTGAAGTCAAAACTCCAACCCAGCAGCAGGTTGAACAGCTTGCCCATCGCGTACATCGAAATGCCCGACGAGAAAATCGTCATGGCCGCAAAGCTTACGGCATTCAGCGTGCGCGTTTTTTCGTCGAACCGGAGCTTGAGATATTCCGGCACCGAACGCGCGCGCGATCCGTAGTAAAACGGCATCATGAACAGCGCAACGAACACCATGGCCGGGATGGCGCCAATCCAGTAGAAATGCGCGGTCGCGATGCCGTACTTCGCACCCGACGCGCCCATCCCGATCACTTCCTGCGCGCCGAGATTCGCCGACAGAAACGCCAGCCCTGTCACCCACGGCGGCAGCGAACGCCCCGACTGAAAGAAGTCCGCGCTGGTTCTGGTCGAGCGTCGCAGCACGAAACCAATGCCCAGTACCACGGCGAAGTACAGCGCCATGACCAGATAGTCGATCCACGTGAGTTGCGTGACCGGGGTGAGCTCCAAGACAGCTGCTCCTAGGCGGGGAGCGGCAACGGTACCGCTGGGGCCACCACCTTTCAACCCTCGCCCGACGCACGCTTCACCCCCTGTCGTGATCGTTTCGCCCCGACTCTCCTTCGCGCGACCCGCCGCCGCCAACGTCCCATGGCATCCGGCCGTCTCACCGGTATCGTTCGCCAGACCTCGCCGCCCACATCCCTGTCCGCCGACCACACGCATGGCCAGTCGTTCCGCCGCCGCCGACCCCGTCGATCTCGCGTCCCGGCGCGTGCTCCCATTTTTGCTCGTCCTCTTTGTCGGCAGCGGCGCCTGCGCACTCATCTATGAAGTGGTCTGGTTCCAGCTCCTCGAACTGGTCATCGGCTCCTCCGCCATCTCGCTCGGCGTGCTGCTCGCCACGTTCATGGGCGGCATGTGCATCGGCAGTCTGGCACTGCCCCGGTTCGCGCCCAAGGGCTGGCACCCGCTGCAGCTGTACGCCGCGCTGGAACTCACGATCGGGATGATCGGAGTGGCCGAGCTGTTTCTGATACCAACTGTTGGCCGCTTGTACTCGCCCGCAATCGGACACGGTGCCGCGGCACTCGCGCTGCGGGGCGTCGTGGCTGCGCTCTGTCTGCTGCCACCCACGATTCTCATGGGCGCAACGCTCCCCGCCATCGCGCGTTGGGTTGAGTCGTCGCCGCGCGGCATCTCGTGGCTTGGCTTTTTTTACGGAGGCAACATCGCCGGCGCGGTACTCGGCAGCGTGCTGGCCGGGTTTTACCTACTGCGCGTCCACGACCAGGCGTATGCCACGTATGTTGCCGTTGCGCTCAACGTGGTCGTGGCGGCCGTCGCGTGGGCAATTTCATCGCGTGTGCCGGCGCGCAGCACAACCAGCGCATCAGGCAGCGCTGCGGCGGGCACGGTTTCATCGGAGCAGATGGCGCGCGAGGCGGCGGTCGAGACTGTGCGCGACAACGAATCACTGTTGGGGACGCGCGAAGTGTATCTCGCGATCGGACTATCGGGTGCGTGCGCCCTTGCCGCCGAAGTCGTCTGGACGCGACTGCTCTCACTCACCTTCGGAGCGTCGGTCTACACGTTCTCCATGATCCTCGCCGTGTTCCTGACCGGGCTTGGCATTGGCAGCGCAGCCGCGTCATGGTTGGCGCGCATTGTCGAGAGTCCGCGTCGCGCACTGGCGTGGTGCCAACTGTTGCTCACCGTCGCGATCGCGTGGGCCGCAGCGGTCATTTACCTCGCGCTTCCCAATTGGCCGATCAATCCGTCGTTGGCACCAAGTGCATGGTACGCCTTGCAGATGGATCTGGTGCGTTGCGCACTGGCGGTGCTTCCGGCGGCATGCTTGTGGGGCGCCAGCTTTCCGTTCGCACTGGCCGCCCTCGCGCGCCGTGGTGAAGACACATCGCGACTGGTCGGGCGCGTGTATGCCGCCAACACCGTGGGCTCAATTCTCGGCGCGACGCTGTGCAGCCTCGTGCTAATTCCGATGCTCGGCACACAGAATGCACAACGCGTGCTGATCGCCGGTGCTGCTGTGGCGTCGGTGCTGGTGTCACTTACGCTTGTTCGAGCCAGAGACACCAACTCCGCGAACGCCACTGGCAGCAAGACCACGTCATCGAACGATTCGGCGGCGCGAAGCGGCACGTTTGGTCTCGCGCTCGCGCCCGTACTCGCGCTCCTGCTCATCGTCACACTCCCGAAACTGCCCGGCGTGCTGGTCGCGCACGGACGCTACGCAGTCACGTGGCTTGGCAAAACGGAAATGCTCTACATCGGCGAAGGGATGAACAGCTCGGTCGCCGTGACCAAGGTGCTCGCCAGCGGCGCGACGCAGTTTCACGTAAGCGGAAAGGTCGAAGCCTCGAGTCTGCCGCAGGACATGCGCCTTCAAAAGATGCTCGCGCATTTGCCGGCGCTGGTGCATCCGAATCCACAGTCGGTGCTGGTGGTGGGCTTTGGTGCCGGCGTGACGGCAGGCTCGTTCCTGCCGTATCCGTCGGTGAAGCGATTGGTCGTGTGCGAAATCGAACCGCTCATTCCCGAAGTAGTCTCCACCTGGTTCACCACGGAGAACAACAACGTGGTGAAGGATCCGCGCACGCAGATTTACTTTGACGATGCGCGCAGCTTTGTGCTCACCAGCGACGAGCAGTTCGACGTCATCACCTCCGATCCGATCAATCCGTGGGTGAAGGGTGCCGCGTCGTTGTACACGCGCGAGTATTTCCAGTCAGTCAAAGCGCATCTCAAGCCGGGCGGCGTGGTCACGCAGTGGGTGCCGTTGTATGAGAGCACACTCGACGCCGTGCGCAGCGAGCTGGCCACCTTCTTTGAAGTGTTCCCGGAAGGCACCGTCTGGGCGAACAACATTGACGGACGCGGCTACGACATCGTGCTGCTGGCGCAGAACAGTCCCACGAAGATCGACATTGGCGCGTTGGAACTGCGCTTTCAGGACGCGGGCTACTTGAAGGTGGGTGGCTCGCTGATCGAGTCCGGCTTCCAGTCGCCGCTCGATCTCTTCGCGACGTATGCGGGGAGCGGCAAAGACCTCGCCGAGTGGCTGCGCGGGGCGGAGATCAACACCGACCGCAACCTGCGGTTGCAGTACCTGGCAGGCGTCGGGCTCAATCGGTACACCGAGGCAGACATTTTTCAGGATATCGCGCAGTACAAGCGGTTCCCCGAGGGGCTGTTCGTAGCCAACGAGACGTGGATGGAGTCGTTGCGTCAGGCGATTGGGGCGGTGCGTTGATCGACGCGTTCCGGATCAATTGGCGCGATACAGCATGTTCTCGGCGAATACGTCATCGCAGGCCGCGCTGAGTCCGTGACGCAGGCCTGCTCGACCGGGCAAGGCTCGTCATCGACGCTCGAAGACGCCTGTACGAGCGTATCTGCTGCGGCCTGAAGCGTCGTGGCGCGCACCGGCTTCTGGAAGTAGGACGAATGAGTGAGCATTGGGCCGCGTCTCGTCTGCGTGACCCATGAAGCGCGCGATGACTGGCAATAGCGGGTTCCGTTCCCGCAGTCGGCGTACGAGCACTGCGCCGCCGACCGCGGGCAGGTGCAGGTCGATCGCGTGATCTGGCGTGGTCATGCGACGCTCACCTGCGCCGTCGCTTTCCTGAGACGCTTGTTCTCGTACATCGCCGAGTCTGCCTCGCTGAGGAGCTTCGCCAACAATGTCGGGTCGCTGGTCTCCGACGCTGCGATGCCAACACTGGTCGTCAATACGTAGCCGTTGCCGGATGACGCATTTCGGGTGTCCAGCGCGGCCACGATGCGTTGACGCAGTGAGACGGCGTCCGCGGCGCTCGTATTGGGACACAGGATCACGAATTCGTCCCCGCCCATGCGACCGACAATATCCGAGGTGCGAGCCTGATGCTGCAAAACGATCGCCATCTCGACAAGCGCCTCGTCACCGGCGTCGTGACCATGTGTGTCGTTGATTGCTTTGAAGCCGTCAAGATCGAGCGCCATGAGCGCCATGGGAGACTTGGTCCGCTGCGCCAGCGCAACCGAATGGTGCGCACTTTCGCTGAACCCATGGCGATTGAGCAGGCCCGTCAGTGCGTCGCGTGTAGCCTGGGTGCGCAGACGGTCGTGCGCAGCGAGGAGCGCAATGGTCGTGGCGCGCAATTCGATTTCAGCCATGGCCGCGAACGCAAGATCTCCAAGGGTGGCGATCTGCTCGTCGGTCCACCTGATCGGATGCTTGTCGATTGCGCATAGCGAACCCAACGTCTCGCCGGATGAGGTACGTAACGGGACACCGAGGTACGCGACCACGCCCAATTCATGGAACGCCAGATTGTTCATGACGAGCGGGTCCGCGGCCGCGTTCTCGACAACGAGCATCTGATCGCGTCCGACCACGTGCTGGCAGAAGGAGTGGGTCAGCGGGGTTCCCCGCTGTTCCTCCGCCCAGCCGCCGAGCCCTGTGAGTCCCGGGAAGTGTTGACCCCGGTCGTCCACGAGCGAGACCAGCGACACGGGTACGCCCAGTATTCGAGTGACGAGGCCGGTCAATCGATCCAGCACCGCGTTTTGCGCGCCGTCCAAGAGCGCACTGGCGCGCAGGGCGTCAAGCCGACCCGGATCGGTCAGTCGGGCCTGCAGGATTTCCTGGGAGTACGCGTGCGCTGGTGCAGGGGCGACGTTAGGAGTCGTCGACATTTAAGCAGATCCGTATCGATGGCGATCTGGCACCCACTTGGGGCTGAAGGGGGCGCGAAGTAAGCGCCCTCGCTGTTTAGCCCCCGCCATCATGGATGATGGCGCGTAGTCCCGGAACTTGGCAATCTTCGCAGCGAATCCCGTCATCGCCGCGCGCCGCGATAGTCGATCCGTGTCAGCCCAGCATCGGGATTCTTCGCAAACCATGCGGAGCCGTATTCCAGCACGTACAAGCGTCCGTCCGGCCCGAGCTCCATGTCAATCGGCGCAACGAACTTCGACAATTTCGCAAACGGCTCCATCGCATCGTAGTCCCCGTTGGGCAGCAGTGTCACGGCCATGATCCAATGCCGGATCCAGTCATAGATGAAGAACTTCCCGTCGAAATACGCCGGCATGGCGGTCTGCGGTACCGCGGCAAACAGCTCCGCGTGATAGATCGGACCGGCCATGGCTGTACGGCCACTGTTGCCGAGCTGCGGGAAGTCGTGTGCATCACCATAGGGATACCAGATGATTGGTGGTCGTGCTGGCGGCAGGTCATTCAATCCAGTGGTGTTGCGCGAGTCGTTGCGCGGTGCCACCGCTTCAAACAGCGGGCCGCTGGTGCCGGTGGCATAGTCCCAGCGGTGATACGGGTAGTTGTCGCCGACGAACAGCGGCCACCCGTAGTTCCCTGCACTCCGCGCCTGATTGATCTCGTCGTATCCGCGCGGCCCACGCGTGGCGAGCGAGTCGGCGGCAGCATCGGGACCAACCTCGCCCCAGTACAGATAACCCGTTTTCTGATCGACGGCGATGCGATACGGATTTCTGTTCCCCATCACGAAGATTTCCGGACGCGTGTTCGGCGAACCAGGCGGGAAGAGATTGCCCGAGGGAATGTCGTACGTACCATCCGGCTTGACGTGAATGCGCAAAATCTTTCCGCGCAGGTCGTTGGTGTTCGCCGATGAGCGACGTGCGTCGTAGGGCTCATGTCCCGGGCGATCATCCATGGGTGAGAAGCCGTGACTGGCGAATCGTTCGTTCTTCTCGTCAAACGGCGTCGAGTTGTCGCCGGTCGACACGAACAGCAGGCGTCCGGGACCGAAGGCGAGTGATCCACCCGTATGGCAGCAGATCTCGCGCTGGGAATAGAACTCCAGCACGACTTTCTCGGTCGACTGACGCAGCGAGTCGCCGTCGAATTCGAAGCGCGACAATCGATTCACCGACGTGTCGACCGGACTGTAAAACAGGTACACGAACTTGTTGGTAGCGAACTCGGGATCGAGTGTCAGGCCAAGCAGTCCCTCTTCCACGTTCGTGCCGTTCTTCGCCTTGGCGTAGACGGCGATCTTTCCGGCCGAGTGCACCGAGCGGTCTGCGTCACGATAGTGCGCCACGTCGCCGCCACGCTGCGCGATGAGGACGTCGCCATTTGGCAACACGGCCATCTCGGTCGGCTCGTTGAGCGTCCCCAAGGTGAGCACGGTTCGCGTGAACAGCGAATCTGCCGGAACGCGCGCGCTCGTGGCCTTGCTGTAGTCGAGTGCACGACCATCACCGATAGCGTACTGCACGCCACCCAGGAGATGCCGCAGGAAGAGAGAATCGCTGTACGACTCGACAGTATGTCCGAGGCCGGAATACCACGCGCGCCCACCGTCGAAGTCGTGCTGCCAAGCAATAGGATGATCCGTACCATTTTCCCCGCCAGTGTAGCTGGCTTCATCAAGCTGCAGCAGGACCTGTACATCCGCGCCGCGGGCCTTGTAGTTGTACCACTCGTCGGTACGCTGCCACGCCGCAGGCAGGTGCGCGGTGGAGGCGGCCGTTCGTTCGGATCGTCGCAACGTCGCGGGCTGGATGGCAGGGTGGCTGGCGAAGTATCCGCCAACCAAGCGTCCATACCATCGCCAGTCGTACTCCGCGTCGGCCGCGGCATGCACGCCGGCGAAACCGCCGCCCGACTGGATGTAGCGTTGCAGATCCACTTCCGACGCGCGGTCGAGCACGTTGCCGGTCGAGCTGAGGAATACGACCGCTGCGTAGTGGCGCAGCGAGTCTTCCGTAATCCATGCGGCATCCTCGGTCGTATCCACAACGAATCCGTTCGCGGCGCCGAGTCGCATCAGGGCCAGCTTGCCCGCCGCGATCGATTCATGGCGGTATCCCGCGGTCTTCGAAAACACGAGGACGCGAGGCGGGCCCGCAGGCTCGCAGCCCGTGAGGGTGGCTGTCGCCATCAACGTCATCGTCGCCAGCAGCACTCGCATAAAGCGCATCGTGGACATCCTGTTGGATGGCGGAACAACGCCCGCGTTGGGCGGCCACGGCGGCGATCGCGCGCGACGCCGTTTAACTTTGGTCGACAGTGTGTGGATCTCGCGTCAAATTACGCTGCCGTTCCTGCCCCCGCCTCAAGGACCCGCCCAGTGCCCGTGCGCCAATCCAAGACCGACACGCAGTACGACGTCATCGTAGTCGGTTCCGGTGCCGGCGGCGGCATGACCGCCTATCAACTTGCGGTGCAAGGGCTCAAGGTGCTCGTGCTCGAGGCCGGTCGGGACTACGACCCGGTGACCGAGACGCCGATGTTCCAGACGCCCAAGGATGCACCGCTGCGCGGCAGCGGCAATGCGGACAAACCCTTTGGCTTCTACGACGCCACGGTGGACGGCGGCTGGCGTGTGCCCGGTGAACCGTACACCACCGCGCCGGGGAGCGAGTTCATGTGGTGGCGATCGCGCATGGTGGGCGGCCGCACCAACCACTGGGGACGCATTTCTCTGCGCATGGGCAAGTACGACTTCAAGCCCCGCGCGCGCGATGGACTTGGCTTCGACTGGCCCATGACCTACGAAGCCATTGCGCCGTACTACGACAAGACGGAACTGCTCATTGGCGTGTACGGTGGCGACGACGACCTGGAGAACACGCCGCGTTCGTCACCGGGCGTGCTGCAACCGCCACCGGCGGCGCGCAGCTACGAACTGCTCACCAAGCAGGCGTGCGATCCACTGCGCATTCCCGTGATTCCGGCACATCGCGCCGTGCTCACCGCCAAGCAGGACGCGAACCGGTTGCCCGCGCGACTGCATCCCGGGAATGCGCTGGCGCAGCGTGTGCTCAAGCAGAGTATGATCGAGCGGCAGGCTTGCTTCTACGCGACCGAATGCGGACGCGGCTGCAGCATCAAGGCGAATTTCCAGAGCAGCACCGTGCTCATGCCGCCGGCCATGGCGACCGGCAACGTCACGCTGATCGCCGATGCGATGGTGCGTGAAGTCAGCATCGATTCCGCGGGCAAAGCCACGGGCGTGCACTACATCGACAAGCTCACGCGCACCGATCATCACGTCACCGCGAAGGTGGTCGTGCTGGCGGCGAGTGCCTGTGAAACGTCGCGCATCATGCTCAACTCCAAGAGCACGATCTTCCCCAACGGCATTGCCAATGGCAGTGGTGTTGTGGGCAAGTACCTCATGGACACGGTTGGCGCCGGACTCTCCGCGCAGATTCCCAAGCTCGAAGGACTGCCGCCGGTGAACGAAGACGGCACCGCTGGTATTCACATGTACATGCCGTGGTGGCTGTACGGCGAGCAGGCGAAGAACAAGATGTCCTTCGCGCGTGGCTATCATATTGAGTTTGGCGGTGGTCGCGGTATGCCTGGCCCCGGAATCTTTGGTGGCCTCGAGAGCTACACCAACGGCGCATACGGGAAGAAGTACAAGGAAGAAGCGCGTCGGTACTACGGCTCGTTCATGTACTTCGACGGACGGGGCGAGATGATTCCGAACGAAGACTCGTACTGCGAGCTCGATCCGGAAGCGGTGGACCAGTGGGGCATTCCGGTGTTGCGCTTTCACTGGAAATGGTCGTCGCACGAGACGGAGCAGGCCGCGCACATGCACAAGACATTCGCCGAGATCATCGATGCGATGGGCGGCAAGGTACAGGGGACCGTGCAGACCGATGGATCGAAGGCCATCGCGCGCGGCGGCTCGATCATTCACGAAGTGGGCACGGTGCGTATGGGCAGCGATCCCAAGACCTCGGTGCTGAACGAGTTCGGGCAGGCGTGGGAAGTGAAGAATCTCTTCGTGACCGACGGTGCGTCCTTCGTATCGAACGCCGACAAGAACCCAACGCTCTCAATTCTCGCGCTCGCGTGGCGCAGCTGCGATCACCTGGTGGCGGAACTGAAGCGGGGGAATCTCTGATGAGTGACAATAGTCCGAGCGGCGCCGGCAACATTCCGCGCCGCGACGCACTCAAGGCGATGGCGGCGGTGGCCGTGGTCCCGATGTTGCCCGAGGCGCGCACGCCAGCCAACAGCAGCCTACCCGCCGCCGCACCAACACGCACGTCACTGCCCGTACTCGGCCAAGCGCCCACAAAAGGCCCGCGCGGCACGCCCTCCGATCCGGATCTCATCAACGCGAAAGTCACGTGGGAGATGAAGCTGCTGCCGTCGGAGCTGGTCACACTCGCGGCACTATGCGACATGATCATTCCGGCCGACGAAAAGAGCCCGGCCGCCAGCTCCGTCGGTGCGCACGACTACATCAACGAGTGGGCAAGCCGTCCGGGTGGAGAGACGTCGTTGGTGCGTATTCGTGGCGGACTGGTATGGATCGATCGTGAATCCACGACCCGCTTCGGCAAGCCGTTTCATCAGGTGACTGACGCACAGCGCTCCGCGATCTGCGATGACATCTGCTACCTGCCTAAAGCCAAACCGGTGCATCGCTTCGCCGCGCAGTTCTTCGACACGGTGCGTGATCAGACGGCCACGGCGTTCTACACCACGCCCGAAGGGTGGAAGGATCTGGGGTACATCGGCAACGTACCACTGGCCACGTTCGAAGGGCCGTCGGCGGAGATCCGCAAACAAATCGGACTGATCTGAGCCCGTTCAACGCTTCGTTCATGAGGCGCCGCCGATTTTGTGCACGTGCGTTGCTGGCCGTCGCGCTACTTGCGTGCACCGCCAACGGCGCGCAGGCGCAGCAAGGCTATGGACCGGGGCAACGTGTACTGCTCGATGCGCACAACGCCTATCCGGATCGTGGCCGGTTCGCCGACCGCATCGATCGCGCGCTAGCCACCGGTGTGCCCGTGGCTATCGAGCAGGATCTGTTCAGTCGACGCAACGCGCGAACCGGCCGCTTGGAGGTCGTGGTTGCCCACGAGCGCGAGGGGATTTCGTCGGCGCCAACGCTCGAGGCGTACTTTTTCGAAAAGATCCGCCCCATCATGGAGCGCGCGCTGCAGGAGCAGCGGCGCGACACATGGCCGCTGATCGTGCTCAATCTCGATTTCAAGAGCAACGACCGCGTACTCCTCGACGCAACGTTCGCGCTCCTCGGCCGCTACGCGTCGTGGCTGACGACGGCACCACGCACCAAGACGCCGGATCGTGCAGAACCGCTCACAGCGGGTCCATTGCTGGTACTGACCGGATCAAACACGGCTCACCGCAAGCGCTTTCACGATGCCAGGCGCGTTGGCGAACGATTGCTCGTGTTTGGTGCGATCGCGGTACCCGAAGGCGACACGTCCAGCGACGAGGCGCGCGAGGCCAGCCTGCTGGCAATGGAGCCGGAGCGGATCATCCCGTCGCGCGCGTCCAACTTTGCGCGCTGGGTGAACTTCCCGTGGCTGGTGGTCGAAGCCGGCGGTCCGACGAAAGCTGCCGCCTGGACCGCAGGGGACTCAGTGCGACTGCACGCGCTCGTGCGGCGTGCACACACACAGCAGCTGTGGATTCGGTTCTACACGCTGGACGGCTTTGCACCGGGCGATGGTGACGGTCTGACGCGCAGCTACAACTTCGGCACTGTTGCCGCCGCACAGACGAGATGGCGCGCCGCGACCGGCGCCGGCGTGGACTTCATCGCAACCGATCACTACGAAGCGTTTAACAAATCCGCATCGACCACCTCGCCAACGGACGGACAGCGGCGCTACTAGCACGCCGCTGTCGTCGCCCATCGGGCTGAACGACTACGGTGTTTTCTTCGCCTTCGGTTTGGCCTTTACTGCCGGAACCGGCGTGCGCAGCACGGTCGTACGCTCGTCGCCGACCGTTCGCGCAGACGCCTTCTTGGCCGCCACCGCGCCGTCCTTTTCCTTCGGGTGCGACTTCACATGCGCATCGAGTGCGCTGGTTGCCGCACGTACCGCCGCCGGAGAGAGCGTCGTCTTTTCCTGCGACGGTGGCGTTTGTGTCGTTGGACTCTGCGCCGCCTGCGCGTGCGCACTGGCGACCGATAACTGGAATACGGCCAACAGCGTACCAACAGCCGGCAACAGTCCACGACGCGCGAGCTTAGACATCATCACTTGTTGTCTCCGGCACCGGCGGTCCAGGCGCTCGTACGAGCGACGCTGTCCACCTGCGCGGCCAGGGTTTGGAGTACACGCGGCGCGTCGGTGCATCCCGAATCGTGCCGCACTGATTTCATGCTGCTCCCCACGAGCGCGCCAAGGATTGCGCTCGGCCCGTCGGTGAAGAAGCGTCCACAGCCCTTCGCCCCTTCAATGTACGCGCTGTCCAGCGTGGCGAAGCCGCTCCGCGCAAACAGGTCCTGCAGCCGCCGCACATCATCCACAGCGATCTTTGCCTGCTTGGGACCAAGCGCATTCACGTTCTTGCGTCCGTCAAAGCGCACGGTGCCGTCCTCCAGAATCTCCACGAGGTATTCCGGACAACGCCCAAAGCAGGGCCCGCGCTCCAACCGCATCACGACCGTACCCGCTGTCGCGGTCGAATTTGACCCCGCTCCCGATCGGCAGGCGATCGGCACGATGGCCAGTGTCGCCAGCAGCGGGAGCATCGTTGCCATGCGCACTCGGCGCGTCGAGTTCTCGATTACGCTGCTCACTGGCGGATCGCTCCGGTGAGCGGATCGACCGTGGCCTTTGCACTCTTGACGCCGTCGGAGAGCAACAACTCCAGCCGGTCGGGCGCGCCGAACTGCGAGAGATCGAGTGTGCCGTTGCGCACGATCGCGAGCACGTCGCCGTTGCGGCGGTCGCGCACCATGATCGCCGGTACCCGAGACGGAGACCATGTCATCTGCATGCGCGCGCCGGGCTGGATCGCCGTCGTTACGTCCATGCTTGAGGCGGTCAACGGACCCGCACCGCGCAGACTGCGCCGCGTACTGACTTTGCTGCCGCGCACTTCGCGCACGCCCAGCCGCACAACCTGCGCCTGCACCTGTTCCTTCACCGGTACCGCGATCACGAACGCCTCCGTGCCGCTGGCCGCGTCATCCACCACGTAGGGCGAGAAGCGATGCGCAAAGAGCACGCGATCGTTCGCATCAAACCCTTCGATCACAAAACGTCCCGCCGCATCAGCCTTGGCCGGCGACGTTGTCATCGAGAAAGCCGGATCGAGGGACAACGCGCCATCTACGATGTCACCCGAGACGAGCAGCACGCCCGTTGGCGCCGTCAGCCCCTGACCGTTCGGGTTGGCCTGACGGAAGTCCATCACTTTGCGATAGTTGAACGCGCTGACCCAGTATGGTCGGCAGTACGTCATGATGTCGTTGGTGGCCGGCGGCTGAATGGCGTTGTTGCTGAAGAGGTCCATACCGAATGAGCCGGTGCGACCGTCGGGGAAGGGATAGGTGGGCTCGGGGCCGGCAGCACCGCCGCAGGGCGAGTGACGCAAGCTGAGTGTGTGGCCCATCTCGTGCACGAAGGTGAGGCGGGATTCTTCGGCGCCAAAGTCGGAGCCCTCGTCGACACCGATCGCGGCCCGTGCCGGGATGCCATTGGCCAGGCCGAGCACACCGCTTCGGCCTGCGGTGCGCACCAGTCCGTAGTAATAGGACGTTGTGCCTTCCGTTTGCCGCAAGATTTCGATGTCGCGCACCAGGCGACCCCAGTCGTCGAAGGACTGTGTTCCGATCGTGTAGTCGATCACCAGCGGCGCCCGCGCGACAACGTTGATCGTGTTCAGCGGCCACATGGCACGGAACGAATTGAGCAACGTGGTGGTCGCGACGCCGACAGGGCCATTCCGGTTCTGCTGCACGGGAACGAGGCGCAGGTTGAAGGGCGGCACAGAAATCACATTCAGCGCCTGCGCCGTGCCCGAGAGCGGGAACAGGTTGTCATTCTCGCTTGACTCGGCGACCGCGTTGTCCGGATCGACTTCGGCAATGAATGTCACGCCGGCCCTGATGGCCGACGACGGAATGACGAAGTTGGCCGAGCAGCATGATTCATCGGCCGCCATGGTGGGCGTCGCGGTGCCGTTAAAGGTGCCGATCTCCGTGGCGCCTTGCAGCATGCGCAACCGCACCGCGGCGGGCGCGAGACCGGTACGACTGCCGCGTACAAACACGCGCGCCACTGCGCCGCGATCGGCCACCAGTGGAATGCGACCGTCAAGCTGTTGCGTGGCCTGTACGAAGTAGAGTGCGGCGATGTCCAGATTGGTCGTTGTGGACTGCGCAATCGTGACGGCAACCGTTGCCACCTTTGCCGGATCCGCCAGCGAGGTGACCGTGATGTTGGCCGTACCCGCGGTGATGGCACGAATGAGTCCAGTGGGGCTGACGCTGGCGATGTTGGTATTACTGCTCGCCCACTGGATGCTCGTGTTGGTGGTTCCCGCGATCGTCGCCGTCGCTTGCAGCGTTTGTCCTGGCGACATGTTGGCCGTTGTGGGCGATACGCTGAGCGTCGTGCCCGAGGCGGCAATGCCGCTGACCGAGAGCAAGTACAGTCCTGTTTCGCCCGCGTTGCACGTCGTGGTGTTCACGATGTACTGCCCCGCGGGAAGATTGGCGACCACGCGCGCATTCGTCGTCTGGTTCGATTCGTCGTCGTTTTCCGCGACCACTGCACCCGTCTGTGCATTCTGCACCACCAGGTAGGCGTCGACCATGCTGCTGGCCATATCCAGTCGCAGGGAGGTGGCGGCGCCAAGCGTCAGTCCGAAACGCTGAAAGAATCGGCGGGGGCCGCCGTTGTCACTGATGGCGCAGTCGCGGGTTGAAAGCGTACCCTGCACGGTCTGTCCGATCGCCACCGTTTTTGTAACAGCGCACGGGTCCACCGCCGGTCCAAGCGTCAGACGATAGGCGCCAAACTGGTTGGGGTAGCCGCGCGCGAGCACCGTGTAGCGGCCCGGCTCGAGCAGCACTTCGAGACTGGCGTCGGTGCCGACGCCGCTGTCATCGTCCGATGCAACGATACGCTCCTGGTCGTCGATGACGATGAGGATCGGGTCGAACCCAGTGCTCGTGAGGTCAGCGGCCATGTTGTAGCGCGACGTCACGGTGATGTCGTAGCGGTCTTCCAGACTGTTGTCGTTCAGTCGGCACGCGGTCGTGGTCGCGAGTGCTGCCGGAACGGTGGTCTGGATCTGCGTGGGTCGTCCGTTGGTGCACGCCGTCGGCGCGGCGCGCGCCACCAGTTGGAACGCACCGAATGTGTTGGCGTCGTACGTGTTGGCGATCACGAGATACCGACCGGCGGGGAGCGTCCGTATGATGCGGGCGTTACGTCCGCCGCCGCCGTCATCGTCTTCAGCGAGCACTTTGAACGTGGCGTCGGTGAGGAACACGTACGAATCGAGCGCCGTGCTGGTCATCTGGATCTCGACCTTCGCGGCCACTGGCAGCGTGAACTCGTACGCCTGCGTGGCGGTGTTGTCGCTCAGCTTGCAGTCCTCGGCGACCAGTGTGCCCGAGACGACTTGCCCGTACGTCAGGGCGCGGATCACGGTGCAGGGATCCTGCGTCACGGTGATAGTCGAGGTGCCCGTCACACCTTCCGACAGCGCGCTGACCGTTGCCGTACCCGGCGCCACGGCCGTGACCAATCCCGTCTGCGACACCGACGCCACGGTTGGTGCGCTGGATGTCCACTGCACCGGTCGTCCGGTGAGCGCATTGCCCGCCCCGTCCCGCGGCACGGCCGAGAGTTGGGTGGGCGCCTTACCCACTTCCAGCGCCACGGTTCGCGGTGTGATCACCACCGCGGCCACCGGCGTTCGTACGACCACCGACGCCGTGCCCGTTCTGCCGTCGATGCTCGCCGTCACCGAGGTCGAACCGTCACGGACTGCGGTGACGACACCGCCAGCCGATACGGTGGCCGTACTCGGGTCGGACGAGATCCAGGACACTGCTCGTCCCGTGATGACTTCCCCACTCGCCTCGCGTGCCGTTGCCGCGAGCGGCGTGGACTGCCCAGGGGCGAGACTCAGTGACGTCGGAAGGACATCCACCGTTGCGACGACTTTGGGCGCGGCCGTTTCACCGCCGCCGCAGGACGCGACGATGATGAGTGACGTTGCCAGCGACAGGTGACGTGCGATGCGGCTCACGACGTTCGGAATGCCCTGCCTCATGATGTCCATGCTCCAGATTTACTGAGATTGGGTAGTGGTGCAGCACGCACCTCGTTCGCGGCTACCCCGGGTCGCCAGCGATCGTCGCCGGTCTCCCTATCAACTACGCGCAGAAAGTGTGTGACAAGTCTCACGCCGGCCAGATGTGTTGTCAAAACAGGCCGGCCGCACCACTCTTTACTCCATGCGCCCACTACTCCCCGCTCTCTGTCTCGCGCTCGCCTGTGCGAGCCCCTCCGCCGACGTTCCGGCCACCGATACCTCGTCTCCTCAAATGGACGGCGTGGTCCCCGGCATCGAAGTCCTGCTTAGCGACTCGCTGCACCTCATCCAGGGCAAGCGCGTCGGTCTGCTCACCAACCACTCCGGTCGCGATCGAAACGGGACCAGCAGCGTCGACCTGCTCTTCAAGGCAGAAGGCGTCAAGCTCACCGCGCTCTACGGCCCTGAGCACGGCATCCGTGGGGTCGCCAAGGCCGGCGAGAAGATCAGCTCCAGCGTCGATTCGGCGACCGGCGTCCGCGTCTACTCGCTGTACGGTGACGTGGAGACACCCACCGACGACATGCTGAAGGATGTGGACGTCGTGCTCTACGACATTCAGGACGTCGGGGCGCGTGTGTACACGTACCAGTGGACCCTGGCCCTGCTGGCCGCCAAGGCGAAAAAGCCGATCATCGTGCTCGACCGTCCCGATCCCATTCGCGCCGACCGGATCGAGGGGAATATCCTCGACCCGCGCTTTGCCTCGCTGGTGGGCCAGCACCCCGTCTCGCTGCGTTATGGTCTCACGCCGGGCGAACTCATGCGTTTCCTCGCCGGCACGAAATTGATCGACGCCGAGGTCACCGTCATCCCGATGAAGAACTACCGGCGTGACATGTGGTTCGACCAGACGGGCATTCCGCGCGTGAATCCGTCGCCGAACCTGCGCAATCTCAACGCCGAGTTGCTCTATCCCGGCACGGTATTCTTCGAGGGGACGAACGCCACCGAAGGACGCGGCACCGACGATCCGTTCGTGCTCATCGGCGCGGACTATCTCACGGACCACGTCGCCGTCGCGGACGAACTGAATGCGCTCAAGCTCCCCGGCGTGCGCTTCGACACCGCCACGCGCACTATCGAGGAGGGGTACAAGTTCGGGGGCAAGACGATCCCGATGATCCACGTCGTGGTCACCGATCGCGATGCGGTCCGGCCGGTGGAACTCGGCATTCGCATGCTGCGCACGTTCTACGCGCGTCATCCCAACGAATTCAAGTGGCGCGAGCCGTCGGTGAACGCCGCCGGACGCGTGCGTTCCATCGACCGTCTGGCTGGCACGGATCAGCTCACGTTGGCGGTACAGAACAACACCGTCGACGCGTTGATCAAACAGTGGGATGCGGACGCGGTGAAGTTCGCCGCACAGGTCAAACCCTACCTGCTCTACCAGTAGCGCCCATGTACACATCCAGGCAGTTTGGCACGTCTCACGCCACTGCCTGGATGGCGGTGGCGCCGCGCCG
>JBBQSM010000073.1:0-20609 GCA_038234895.1 Gemmatimonadales bacterium | reverse complement strand
GTGTCGTCGATCCTGCGCGGCGCGGCGGTGCCCGGCGGCCGCAACATCGACAGCCGTGGCGACGCGATGCCCGTGGAGTCATCGGGGGCGCGCACCACCAGCACCTCGCGTTCGTCGAGCAGCAGGCACCGTCGCGAGTCGCCGCTGCCAAAGCGCAGGCGCGTGGACGATGTCCCGGTGACGCGATGCCGGCCGACCAGCGAATCCTCCGCGGCGATGGCCGTGAGGGTGAACGCCTCGAGCGCGCGACGCGCACCGAGCTCGCGCGCGTGCAGCAGCGTGGCCGGCGACACCGTACACAGCCGACCGCTGCCGCCGCGCAGCATCGGCAGGTCGCGACGGAAGACGAACCCGCCGATCGATTCGCGGATCAGCGTGCTGCTGGCGCTGTCGATGATGTCGAGTTGCCCGTCGTCGGTAATACGCGACAGTTCCGTGGGCGCCACAATGTCGCGCGGCACCTGCGCGTTGAGCGCCGAATCTATGCGGGCCGGACGCGAGGCCAGCAGCAGTCCATGCCCGTGCAGCTCGAACAGCGAAATGCGCGCCGGCGACTCCTGCAGCAGCGCGACCGTCCGACCGCTGGCCCGAATCACGCGGGGCACCATGGTGCTGTCCGTGTGCTCCGTGATGTCTGTGCGCCACTCTTCGCGCTTGGCCGGATAGATCGTGCGCGCCGCGAGGGCCGCGCGGAGTGCGGGTGGTGCGTCGCTGGTGTCCACGTCGGAGCCCTTGCAGGCCAGCAGACCCGTCGAGAGCAGCAGCGCCGCGCCGAGGCGCGTGACTACCCCTGGCACACGTTCCAGCGCACCACCGTGTCGTCGTTGCAGCGATACGTGCAGAAGCCGCACGAGTTGCCGCTGGTGTTCACACAGGCACCGTAGCCCGGCACGCGCGCGAAGCGTGGGCATCCGCGCGTTTGGGTGCGGGACAGGGCCGGGACGAGCAGCGCGACCGCAAACAGTGCGGCCAGACGGGCGCGAGGGCTGGCGAGTGCGGCGCGGAGCATGGGCCGGAGCGGTGGCAGGTTGGGTGAATTAGGCATCAGGGTGAACTACGACCGGGGTGCGGCGTCGGCAAGGTCGGGATGCTGGCCGGTGGAGTCTCGGCGCCCCGCACCAGACGCATCCCCGACGTCTTCAACGCGATCGCTTTCCCCTGCGGGGGACACTCGAACTCGACCACATAGCCCGTGCCGGCGAGTTCGATCCGCATGGCATTTCGCGACGTATCGAACAGCTCGGCGACACCGCGCAACACGCCCCACTGCCAATGCAGACGCTTCCCCTCGACACGGAATTGCAAGGCACCGGCCCCGTCATGCCGATAGGTGCCCGCAAAGTCCGCGAGCGGGCGACCAAGCGGCCGTTGGCGTGACGCGCGCACGGAATCTCCACGCGCAATCTCGCGCAGCACGCCGGCCCGCTGCGCAATGATCGAGGCGAGGCGCCCCGTCGTCATCGCGACAACGCCGATGCGACGCGCGGGCAGCATGGAGACATGCGACCGTGTAGCGGAGTAGGCCCCGAACCGACTAACAGCTGCCTTCCGTCGGCACGCAGGTCGTGGGGCATCGCAAGACGATCGCGCGTAGTGCCTCGCACCTGCGCAAAGGTGTTGCGCATGCCGACCGGTCCGTACAGTCGTTCCGTCATGAACGCCCGCCAACCCTCGGGACGTGCGAGGTCGATCGCCATGGCCACCACATTGTAGCCAAGATTCGAGTAGACGAGAGCCGCGACGGCTGCGAATCTCAGTGCAAGCCTTCAGAGTTCCCCTACCCTACGCTCCGTCGTGGCTACCCCCTTCCCCGTGCTTCGAGCAACTCTCAATACGCGCGCGCTCCCCTCGGCGTCACGCGTCGTTGCCCTGCGTAGCGTGCGCCTATGAAAACCTCGGTGGGCACGATCGGATGGGCCAAGTCAGGCGGCGCACTGCGCCGTCAAGATCGCCTCCGCCTCGCGGGGCAGGTGCTGCTGCTCCAAATGTCGGCGCTCCCGGCCAACCTGCGCATCCGTCTTGGATTCAGCGATGCGGCAACGGCCGGTGTGGATGCAGGCGCGCTGGTGCTGCCCGACTCCATCGCCGCCGTACGCGCGTTCGAACATGCCAAGGCGTTGAGCGAACCATGGCTGTTCAACCATTGCTTGCGCACGTACGCATGGGCGGCGATGCTCGCCCAGCGTGATCGAGTCCACTTTGATCCGGAGCTTCTGTTCGTTGCCAGCGCGCTCCACGATCTGGGTCTCGCGGATTCACACAACTGCAGGGATCTCGCGTGCTCGTGCTTCGCGGTTGAAGGCGCGCGGGCCGCACATACCTTTGCAGCCGGCTTGGGCTGGGACACCGAACGATGCGATCGCTTGGCGGAGGCCATTTCGCTGCACTTGAATGTGCAGGTCGGATTGCGACACGGACCAGAGGCGCACCTACTTCACGAAGGGGCTGCGCTTGACGTGATCGGCGCGCGGCTCCGACACATCGGGCCAGATGCCGCACGCACTGTGCTGCAGAGGTACCCGCGTTTGGGCTTGAAAATGCATTTGGTAACGTCCATGAAGGAGCAGGCACGAGTGAGACCGGGATCTCGCGCAGCCTTCCTGGCAGCACTGGGATTCATCGGCCGCATACGCTCCGCTCCGTTTGACGATTCGTCCGACCCGGCGTGATCTCCTGCCGCACTTCAATCCTGAAGCCATGTGGGTGAACGGTCGAACGGGGTGTACATGCACCTGTACGCGCAGGCGATCACGATTTTGATTCACCGTCAACTCACCGGTCTGACCATGCGCCAAAACGTTGGCATTTTCATTTTTGACGATGTGGAAGTGCTGGACTTTGCGGGTCCCTTCGAAGTCTTTTCTCGAACTCGACTCATGCCCGGTCTGGCTTCTCGGCGGAGTGGTGACGACGCGCCCTACGCGGTTTTCACGGTGGCCGAGCGGGCGGCTCCGATCACTGCCACGGGGGGATTGGTAGTCACGCCCACGTATGACTTTGCGACGGCACCCGCAATCGATGTGCTGGTCGTGCCTGGCGGGTGGGGCACGCGGCCATTGTTGCAGCACCGTCCAGTGCTCGATTGGATCCGCGCGACTGCGAGTTGCGCGCGGCTCGTGACATCGGTGTGCTCCGGTGCGCTGCTACTGGCGGGGTCGGGAATGCTCGCCGGCAAGCGCGCCACCACACACTGGGGCGCCCTTGATGCACTGGAGCAGATCGACCCAAGTATCTCGGTTGTCCGGGACGCGCGCGTCGTTCACGACGGCGTCATCACGTCGGCCGGCATCTCGGCCGGCATCGATATGGCGCTCGACGTGGTGGAGGTATCGCTTGGTGTGGCCGTCGCAAACGATACCGCGCACTACATGGAGTACCGTCGCTTCGTGCAGCCCAGCAGCGGTGAGCAGCCTCGGCCTGCTACTCGCGACGCACCATGAACGTCACATCGCCGATGGTGACGCGCGCTTGATCGTCCCCCTGCGCGGTGCGCGTCCCGCCTCCGTTCCGCAGCACCGTCGCGGCCTTGGCGACCGCGATCAGACGTGCGGGGTCAGCCGACACGGTGTTGTGAGCCGGCAGGAGGCGACGGAGCGACGGCGCGAGCGAAGCGAGGTCGATGCTGTCGCTTGGCGCGATGCGGCGCGAGACGGTCCTCGGGCGCGCACGAAATCTGGCGGTATCGGCATCGGCGGGTGGCGCTCCGCAGAATGCGTCGGGCGAGACCTCGTTGGCCAGCGCGTCAACCACCGGCTTGAGGGGCATCAGTCCTATACCGCTATCGAAGAGCAGGGCGCGCTTGGTCCCGATGATCAGGTACGAAATGGCTTCCTGAAACTGCTTGGCTTCGACGATCGCGATCACGCCCGGTTCGACGCGATACGCCGTGTGCCAGTCGCCCGGTACGGTGACGCGTTCAAACGCCTCGTTTTCGCGGCGTGGTATGGCCGCGCACCATGATGCGGCGGAGGCCTCGGAGGGTATCGCGGGCATCGCCAACGCGGGCAGACTCAACTAGTAGGGGGCGAAAAAGAATTGAAACGGGTACACGTGACGTGCACTGCCAGAAAGAAAGCAAGGTAGGCACCGGCGACCGCTTGAAACCGGGAGACACGAATGAGGCTCGGTCGGGGCCGTCGACTTTACGACAAAACCATATGCCAGGGACTGCGTACGAACAGGTGGGACTGCTCGGATCACGTTGAGCTGATGCCCGCACCACCTCCATCGTGTCCCGACCATGCGTCCATCAAAGCTGCCCCTCCTGATGGCCTGCCATCTCCTCGCGGCTCCCATCGCGATTGCGCAGTCGGGGGCGCGCGGCTTCGTGAGCGGAGTCTCGCTAGGCATCGCCCGCACGTCGCTACGCACACCTGCGATCGGGTCCGCGCGCAGCGGGTTGGACTTCGCGTTTGGCTGGCGGGTCGGTTACCGCGCGAGTGAGCGGGTGGCGGTGATGCTGCAGGGCGTCGGCGCGGGCTACCGTTCGCTCGGCCCTGGACGACCACGCCGCCGCGGCTTCGAAGCGCTGGTCCCCACTGTGGAGGTGGCGCTGCGACCCGACACCTGGATTTCCACCGGTGTAGGCATGCATCTCGACGCACCCGTCTTCTTCGACCTGCAGCGTGACCGGCCCGACGAACGACGCTACCACCGCGGCTGGGGGATGGTGCTCGGAGCCGGGTACGTGGTCGACGCGCGACGCCCCTCGTGGAGCCGCACTGCGGTCGCCGTAGAAGGACGCTGGCACGTCGGTGTCGCCTCCACACCAGAGGGGTCGGTGCGGGGACACTCGACCGCGCTGCTCGTCGGAGCGCGGCAGCGCTAAACGTGCGGGCAATGCGCCGTGTGGTAGCGTGCTGTGGGCAGATTGGAACCGCGACGCCGCGGCGAGGCTTCCAACGGTATGTCCTCTGCGAGTGCACCAGTGAAGCACGCCAATTCCAGACGTCTCCTCCCCGCCACATGGCGCCTGTCCCGCGCCACCGCACGAGCGCTGCCGGCGCTGCTCCTCATGCTCGCGGTGGGCGGGTGGTCCACACCGATGCCTGCGCCCATGCCGAAGCCCGTGACGCTGTTCGAATTCGCGGATGCCAACGAAGCATCATGGGAGGTCGTCAATGACGGTGTGATGGGCGGTCGTTCCGCCGGCTACGTGGCGGTAGAGGCGGGCACGCTGCGTTTCACCGGCACGCTCGTGACCCAAGGCGGCGGCTTCACCTCCGTGCGCGCTCAACGCGTGATCGACCTGACGGGCCAGGTCGGGATTGAACTCCGGGTGCGCGGCAGTGGGCGCCAGTTTGAACTCGAGATTGATGATGGCGTGCGCGGCTACGGGCGCAGCGTCTCCCGTCGGGCACCGTTCCCGTCGTCGACGGAGTGGACGCTTGTCCGCGTGCCATTCAGCACACTTCGCAGCACCATCTTCGGGCGGACCGTCAATGCCGCGCCGATTGACCTGTCGCGCATCCGAGGCGTGGGGCTGTACATGGCGGATGGCCAGGATGGGCCCTTCCAGCTGGAAGTGGATTTCATCCGGGCGTACAGCGCTGGCGAGTAGGGCTCTTGCGGTCTGCTGATTGATGAACCGCTTGATGAACCGCGTCACACCTCGCGAGTCCGCAAACGGATGACACCGGTGGCGACGCCGAGTGTCGCCGCGATGAGCGTCCACGCAGCGATGTCGGGTGCCTGGCGCCACAGCTCTTCCCAGCCGATGCCACTCACCAGTGGCAGTCCGAACAGCAGCAGCACCGCGAAGCCCACTTCCTTGATGGCGGCGCCGACACTGCGCTGTGAGCGGCGTGCGCGTACCAGTCCACGCAGCTGAAGCGCCGTGATCGTCAGCATGCCGATGGCGACACCGATCAGCATCCATCGGAGCGGAACGCGCGGCGGGGCGGGCGGTGTCTGCCCGGCGACGATTGCCGCGATGGCGTCCGCCACACGGTGACTGGTGGGTGATCCGATCAGCGTCGAGACGTTCGTGAGCACCACCACACCGAGCCCGCGCTCGGGCAGCATCACCATCTTGCCACGATAGTTCGGCAAGATGCCACCATGATGCACCGCCGCGACGCCACCGATGGTGCTGAGTCGCCAGCCCATCGCATACGCGAATCCTGATGCCTGCACCTGCGGACGGTGCATTTCGCGCATACTGATTTCCGTCAGCACGCGCACGTCATCGAGCTCACCGCTGCGGAGTTGCGCGCGCATGAAACGTCCGAGGTCATTGGCAGTCGACACCAGCGCCGCCGTGGGGAGCCGGTCCGACTCGAACGGCAGTTCGCGTTGCACGACTATGCCGAGCACCATCTGGTGACCCGCCGCGACACCCGCTGCGTTCGCGGACGTCGCCTCGACATGGGAGTGACGCATGTTGAGCGGCGCAAAAATATGGCGCGCGACGTACGCACCGAACGACTCGCCCGAGACCACTTCCACGATGCGGCCGAGCAGTTGGTAGTTCGGGCTCGAATACTCGTGCGCGGCGCCCGGCTCTGCCGTGAGAGTCACGGCGCGCAGGGCGCTCACATGATCCGCGAGTGTCCGATCGTCGTGCTCGGCGCGCGCGGCGCGCATCGGGATGCCGCTGGTGTGTGCGAGGAGTTGCCGCACCGTGATGCGTGCGGCGCTCGCGGAGGCCATCGTGAACGTGGGCAGATATCGCGTCACCGGTTCGTCCAGGGTGACGCGACCCTGTTCCACGAGCTGCATCATGGCGAGCGCGGTGACGCTCTTGGCCATGGAGCCGAGTAGGAACGGCGTGTCCGGCGTGACATGCGCGCCGTTCCGGCCGGTTGTGCCGAACCCTTCGGCATAGCGCGTTCCATCGCGCGAAACCACGACCACCGCCATGCCCGGCACGCCGTCGGCCTGCATTGCGGCGTTCACGACGCGCCGGATTGCCGCCCGATCGATGTCGACGGACTGCGCGCGGGCCACCACGGGCTGCGACACGGACGAGAGCAGCGCGACGAGCCCGGCAGCGCGTCGGACGCACGCCCCCGTCGCTGGCGTCCGACCTGACCAGTCTGCTCGGCGGTGGCTGTCGCAGGGCGTGGTCACGAGCTCACGTTGTCGTGTTCGTGCGTCACTGGTGCCTCGGCGGTTGCAGGATCCATTTTGGACAGGCGGGTATGCACGAGGATGCGCTGTGCGCGTGCCAACCGCTTCGTTGTGGAGGTTTTGTGCGCCATCTCCGAATGTGCCTCACGCTTTCCGTATCGGTGCTTGTGGCGCTTTCCGGTTGCAGCGATGAGCAGCCGACGGCTCCGGTTCCTGTCGATACGCAGAACAGCCTCGTGTTCACACGAGAGAATCAGACGCAGATCGTGTTCCCGGGCACCGCAACACTATACGTATGGTGCGGGCCGTGGGAATCGGGATCGGTCAACACGCCAACCGTGCATGTCAGATACGGTGGTCCGACCGCGAACGATCCGTTCTGGCAGCTCAGCGCGGTGGTGTCCGACGTGCGTCTCGGGCAGGCGTTGCAGTTCCCCAACCGCTTTGTCTTCGATCAGCCCAAGGGTGCCGACATCTTTCTGTTCGATCCGAGCAACGAGTTGTCCTCCCAGGCCGATGGCTCCAGTGGATCCATCACGTTTCAGCGCCTGACCTGCAGTACGGGCGCAGACGGCGTCGTCGAGTTTTCCATGAATGCCCGCATCGGCAGCGAGTTCGCCGGCGGTCCATCGGTCACCGCGATCGGGACATTCCGGTCGCGTGTCGGACCAGTGCCTGCGTTTGCCGCAGGGCGTCGGAAGATGCGCTGACGGAGCTGAGGGAACAGCGAACGGAAGTCACGTTCTTCGCTGCAGACTTGTCTCCTACCCCGTTTCGATCACCGGCTCGTCGCACACGATCTCGATGCGTTCCACGGCAACTTCGTTGCGATCGGAATCGAACTCCACGCCGGTGACTTTCGTGAACAACGCGTTGGTGAGTGTGAACGTCATCACCAGTGCTCCCTTCTCGTCGATCAGCTTGATCGTCACCGTTGAGCGCTTGATCGCGTTCGGCCCAATCTTCGTGTGCCAATCGAAGAAGGCGTTGTCATTCGCCAAGCTCCCCTTCATCAGTGTGACGCTCCTCGCCTTCTTGAGGCCGGGCACCTTGCTCGGCGAGAAGATCGGATTGTTGCTGCCGCGAAACTCGATGCTTTGCGTATCGACGTCGAGCCCCGATACCTCTTGGAAGGGGAGATTGGTACCAACATCGGCAATGTCTACCAGGTAGCGGAACTTCGGCCTCGGCCAAGTCACATCCTGCTCCTGCGCGTCACCAGCCACGTGGCAGCTCCTCGTCTTTGTGTTGGCGCTCGTCGTCGCCCCGAGCCCCACCTCGACGCCCGTCGCGTCGTTGGCGATCCTGCCCGGGTGCGTACCGGCGGTGCAGTTGTCCGTCAGGTGATTTATGCGCGACGGCGACGGGCAATGTGTGCTCGCGTCCCCTGCCGGCGAAAGCGCTCCGTGAGCTCCCGGATCGACGCCCGATCCAACCCAACGTCCCGCGCTTCGGTTTCCCAGCTGTGCACGGTGGTCCTGGGCGTACCCGAGGTCGCCGCAGTCCTTCCGTGGCGTGTTGCAGTTACGAGATATCGCCTCAGTCTGATCTACAGCAAATTCGACGTTTCGGTAGATACAAGACCGCGCGCTTCGATTTCGCGGGGCGACCCGTCGGCGCCACTTGCTCCACATAGCTCCGGAGCACCGCATTGATGCGGGACTGGTAGCGGGGCCCGCTGGCGCGAAAGAACGCGATGACATCCTGATCGAGCCGAATGGAGATCGCCTCCTTGGCGACCGGCGTCACTACGCGCGCGCCCTGCCTGAAGTCCGCAGGGATGTCGCGCAGTTCCGCCGGCGCGGTACGGGCGATGTCCGCCTCGGTCGTGCGGCGTAACCGGGCGAGATCGGCCCGCCCTTGGGTCGGGGCGGTCGGGGACGCGCTGCGCTTACGCGCGGTCGTCGTCCCGGGCGATGGCTTCGAGGCTTTCGGCATAGCGGCGACGCTCCTTCCGGTTGCTGAGACAAGCACTGATCACGCGGCGGACCACCGCCCGGGTCGGGGCGAGGCGATCCGTGAACACCACGGTGAGCGGGATCCCGTCGGCGCGACCGAGCGCCACGATCCGCCGTTCGCCGTAGTCGTGCCGCGTATCGTCGAACTCGACATATGGCCCCGCAAAGACCAAGGCCGCGAACGCGAAGTCGAACCCGCGCTCCTCCAGATTCTGGTCGCTCTTGTCGGGCTCCCAGTCGAAGAGCACCCACGAAGCCCACAGACGTATATACACGCGCGCGAGGCTCGTTCGAGCGGTCTAAGTACTGACGCAGCGCGGTGCGAAGTGCGTGGTCAGTGAGAAAGGTGACACCACGTGTCGGTTCCGCCTTGAGCGAGTGCCAAAACGACTCCGCGTGTGCGTTGTCACCAGGCCCGCGCACACTGGCGTTCTGGCGCATGCCGTGAGCCACGACGGCAGCACAGAAGGCCGCCCCCATGTATGCGGCGGAAGCGTACCGCACCGAACTCACGGCACATGGCATGCTGGCGAGCATGAGCGGCAAGGGGGACTGTTATGACTGTGAGCATACTTCGGAGCACGCCCGCCGCAGCCTGACCCCTAGTATGACCGACCTCGTGTCTTTGCGTTGATCTGTCGGCTACGGCGGTGCGTGCGCTCACTGACGCCGTCTGTTCGGGTGGGCTGTGACCGAATAGGGGCCTGGCAGCACGACCCATCACAGTCCTGTCCACCTACCTGACCTCGCGGCGCTGCCTCCCCTTACTCCGGCATCGCCATGACACAGCACCCCGTCGTTCCTGTCGCACCTCCGGCGATCTTGATCGGAGTAGATACGCACAAGCTGACCCACGTTGCCGTCGCGATCACTCGGCTCGGCGCGCGACTCGCCGACTGTAGCATCGCCGCGAATGCGACAGGGTACGCGACGCTGGTCGCCTGGGCTCGCGCGCTTGGCACGGTGGAGGCGTTCGCCATCGAAGGCACGGGATCGTACGGCGCCGGACTTACCAGCTTCGTCCGGCGCAACGCGATCCGCGTGGTGGAAGTCAGTCACTGCGACCGACGCAAGCGCCGCAAAGACGGCAAGAACGATACGCTGGATGCAGAAAGTGCGGCCCGCTCCGTGCTGGCCGGTATCGCGACCGCCACTCCAAAAACGGCAGATGGCGCAGCCGAAATGGTCCGCCAGATCAAGATCGCCCGCGATACCGCCGTGAAGGCAAAGAGTGCGGCCATCATCACGCTCAAGACACTGCTCGTCAACGCACCGAGCGAGCTCCGCGAGACACTCGCACCGCTCACGGATCGAGCCCTGCTGGAGCGGTGTGCTCGACTCATCCCTGGTGCCCTGGTGACACCAACGGCCGCAGTGAAGCACGCGGTGCGTGCACTGGCCCAGCGCTGGCAGGCCCTCGCGCTGGAGATCCGCGAGCATGACATCGTCCTCGACGCGATCACGGCGGCGGCCGTGCCAACGCTCCGTGCAGCCTTCGGCCTCGGTCCAGACGCCGCATCTGAAATGATGATCGTCGCCGGCGACAATCCGGGTCGCATCCGCTCCGAGTCCGCGTTCGCGAAGCTCTGCGGCGTCTGTCCGATTCCAGCATCCAGCGGCGTCACCAATCGACATCGGCTCTTTCGCGGTGGGCATCGCCAAGCGAATGCGGCCCTATACCGCATCGTCCTCGTGCGCATGCAGTGGCACCAGCCGACCATCGAATATGTTCGCCGACGCACGGGCCAAGGTCTCTCCAAAAAAGACATCATGCGATGCTTGAAACGCTACGTCGCGCGGGAAGTGTACATCGCACTCATCGCTGATCATGCCGCCGCGACAAAGCTTGCTGCAGCGGTAGCGTAGGGAGAAATCGACGACTCTTGACACATAGGGGCGTCAACGCCGTGGCCGAAAGCTTCTTTGCCACGCTCGAATTTGAGTTGCTCATGCAGCATGACTGGCACTCACGTGACGATGCACGACGGTCGATCTTTCGATACATCGAGACCTGGTACAACCACAAGCGACGGCACTCCACCCTCGGCTACGTCAGTCCAGCCGAGTACGAAGTACAGCAACTGATGGCCGCGTAGTTCCTAACACGTGCGCGTCCACTTTTTCGGGGCAAGTCCAAGTTCAGCCTGCAGCTTTCGACGAAACGCCGTAGCCTCGGCGAGGTCTATGGTCGGTGCGGAGATCGGATTCGCGCGGGCGGACCGCGCTCGCTTGGCGACAGTAGCTACTGACCTAGAGGAAGGCATCGGGAGTGAGGATAGTCACCCAGCAACTTCCATCCCAATGGCTAGGTCAAGCGTCACCGGCCCCGAACCGATACTCTACCGGAGCGTTCCTTCGGCGACGTTGGGATTTCGCCGAGGCATCGGTGCCCGTCCTACTTTTGATATGAACCCAGATACAGCGTTGTCGTCTCCGTCTGCGATGGTGTCAGGCTCTGCGCCGGAGATCCATTCGCAGATCCGGGTCGAACGCGTGAGCACGATTTACCGCTTGGCGCCCCTGCCGCAGGTTGGCGCCCTCCTCTTTGCCCTCGTGATCGCGTATGCATTGCGGGGACGCGTTGACTCGGCATGGGTGGTCGGCTGGCTGATTCTGAAAATCAGCCTCGCCGTTATTCGCACTAACGAGTCCCGATTGTTTGAGCGTGACCAGTCCCGCGAACAGCGCATCGCCTACTGGCAGGCTCGCTTCGAAATGCTGGTCGTGGCGGACAATCTGTGCTGGAGTGTGATCACCGTTGTTTTCGTACCCGCCACGCAGCATACACTGCTGGGGACACTGCTCTTCACGAGTGTTTTCTGCATCACGGCGTTGGGTGTGTTTGTGCTCATCAGCAGTATGCGTTCGGCAGTAATCAACTTCGTTTCCATGCTGATCCCGGTCATGACGATGGCCCTCGTGGGCGGACAGGCGGATGGCTGGGTCGTGTTTGTTTGCTCGCTGATCTATGGCGTTGTCCTTACGCAGGAGAGTTGGCGCAGCAATCAGGGCTGGACGGAGATGGCGCGGCTTAGACTGTATAGCGACTTCGTGGCCGCGGAACGCGAACGCGCGCGCCAGGTGGCAGTGGATGCCAGTCTGGCCAAGAGTCGGTTTCTGGCCAACATGAGCCACGAAATCCGCACGCCGATGAACGGCATTCTCGGCATGTCGGAGTTGCTGCAGAACACCACGCTCGATGAGGACCAGGCCCGCTACGCCCAAGCACTCTCAACGGCGGCCCACGCCTTGCACGATCTCTTAGGCGACATTCTCGATCTCTCCAAGATTGAAGAAGGGAAAGTGTCGCTCGAGCGAGTCGACTTCGATCCTGCGCAACTATTGAAGGGCACGGCCTGTGTTTATCGCGAACTTGGCTCGGCACGCGGCACGGTATTCGCTACGGATATTGATCTCGCGGCGCTGCCTCCCGTCAGTGGTGACCCCACGCGCCTACGCCAGGTCGTGACCAATCTGCTGGGTAACGCACTCAAGTTCACCGAGGGAGGGACCGTCACGCTGAGCGGCACGTGTATTGATGGCCCTCAGGGAGACGAACGGCGTTGGATTCGCGTTCGGGTACAGGACACCGGAATCGGTATGTCACCGGAACAGCTCGCACAGCTGTTTCAGCGATTCAGCCAAGCCGATGCCTCGACGACTCGCCGCTTCGGCGGGAGCGGCTTGGGGCTCGTGATCTGCAAACATCTCGTCGAACTGATGGGCGGTACAATTCACGTGCGAAGCGAAGAGGGCCGCGGCAGCGAATTCTGGGTCGATGTTCCCTTGCAGCAGGCGCTCGCATCGAAGGTGCATGCAGGGCACGCGGCCGCCGTGTCCGGATCGGATGCCACGTCCTTGCCACCACGCAAAGCATGCATTCTGGTGGCAGAAGACAATCCCGTAAATCAGATGGTAGTTCGCGCGATGCTGGAGCGCCTTGGGATGACGGTGTCGGTGGCAGACGACGGTGCGCGGGCCGTGTCGGCGGTGCAGACCCAGCCGCCGGATCTCATCCTCATGGATTGCCAGATGCCGGTCATGGATGGATATGAAGCGACAAAGACGATCCGGGCGTTGAACACTGGCGTTACGCGCGTGCCCATCATCGCACTCACCGCCAATGCGTTGTCAGAAGACCGGGAGCGCTGTTTCGACGCCGGCATGGACGACTATCTCGCAAAGCCCGTGACCGGTGCGGCGCTCTCCGACATGCTGGTGCGCCATCTGGGTGTACACGCCGCTGCGCGATCTCCGCTAAGCGTCACGCTCGCTCCACATGTTCAAGACGACGCTGGGCCATCGTGAGTGCTACGACGGTGCAGGTCATAGAGACCGCCAGCGCCGCCACAAGCGGCAGCACCATTCGCGTGGGGTCGTTGTCCCAGCCAAAGTGGTCAGCGACGACGTAGCGAGCCGCAGGGCGGCCCGTGAGGTACGCGACGACGCCAATCAGTGCGATACCACTCATCATGAACAGCAACCCGCCGAACGAGGTGCCGATTTGCGTCGCATTTTCGGTATCGAACCGCGGGTAAAAAGTGCCGAATGCCAGCGCGAGGGCGGTGAGCGGAAAGACGAGCGCCGCGATCGCGGACACCGACACGATCTGCACAAAGGGCAACACGCCAAGCATCGCGTTGGTCACGCCAACAAGGATCAACGCCGTTACAACACGTCACGCATGGACAACGGACTTGATCGCAGCAACCACCACGTGCGCCCCTCCACGCTGACGCTGGGGAACACAAAGCGTGCCGCGATCGACGCCAGGACAAAGCCCGCGACTGCCAGATTCTAAAAGGGAATCACATTGCGCAGCAGCGTCGTCATCCCGCTGCCATTCAATGGCAGATAGCGCACATTGGCGACGTTCACCACGACCAACACGCACAGCACTATAAGCTGCGACCATTGCGTGCTGTCACGAGCAAATACTTTCAGCTCCTTTAACACAAGCTCACGACGTGTAGGTCCGAGCATGAAGAAGCATCGATCAAGCAACGGGCGACGCGCCGATGCCCCCGCGCGGCGAGAGGCGCCCTCTTGTGCTTGGCTGAAACCCCGCGTCCAACCACGCGAATGCAGCAATCCGCCCACCGCGATCAGCGTAAACGCCGCGCTCCACGGTCGAAGCAGGGGCTGCCAAATCGCTTCACGAGAAATCCCCCCATGAGCGCCTCGCTCAGAACAGTACCGCCACCACGGCGTCCGCCCTGCACCACGAGACCCCGGCAACGCCACCCCGCACCGCCTGCATCCACCCGGCATCCGGCCACGAACGCCCTCACACGCCGAACGCCACCGCCGCCACGACAGTCCTTCCGGATCCCATCATGCGCCGCCGCGCCACGACACCGTTCCTGCGCCTCGCACTCATCCCCATCCTGCTCGCCTGTCGCTCGCTCACCAGCACCACCACCATCGCGCCCGATCAGGCGTTCCGACTGGGTGGCGGGCAGGCTGGGGCGTTCGTCGTGCGGGGCACGAATGCGGGGCCCGTCGCAGTCGTGGTCTTCTCCGAGCTCGCCGGGCGGCGGGACAGCGTGGTGACGGTGGCGCCCGGCGCAGCGGTCGACGCGAGGTTTCCCAGGGGCGCAACGGCGGTCTTCCGCAACAGCTCATCCACCGTACCGGCAACGGTTGCCATCAAAGTCACGGGCGACATCAGCGCGCTCGGCATGCGCTACGAGCAGAATCCGAAGCACAATCCAACACAAAATCCAATGAGGTAGCGGGCGACGCGGCCAACCCGGCCGCGCCCCCACCCACTCTCCCTACCGCACCAACTTCTTGTACTTAATCCGATGCGGCTGGTCCGCATCCGGTCCCTTCCGCCGCTTCAAGTCCTCGATGTACGCGCCGTAGTTCCCCTCAAACCACACCACTTCCGAATCGCCCTCGAACGCCAGAATGTGCGTCGCCACGCGATCCAAAAACCACCGGTCATGGGAGATGATCACACCGCACCCCGAGAAGTCGTTCACGGCTTCTTCCAGCGCGCGCAACGTATCGACATCCAGATCGTTGGTCGGTTCGTCGAGCAACAGCAGATTGCCACCCTGCATCACGGTCTTGGCCAAGTGCAACCGGTTGCGCTCACCGCCCGACAAATTCGCCACGAGCTTCTGCTGGTCGGCGCCCTTGAAGTTGAAGCTGGCCGCGTACGCGCGTGAATTCAGTTCGCGCTTGCCCACGGGAATGGTCTCACGGCCGCCGGAAATCTCTTCCCACAGGGTGCGCTTTCCTTCCAGCGTGCGCTGCTGATCCTGATACGAGATCTGCACGGTCTCGCCCACCACCAACTGCCCGCCGTCGGCCTGCTCGAGGCCGTTGATCATGCGGAACAACGTGGTCTTACCTGCACCGTTGGGGCCGATGATCCCCACGATGCCGGCGCGCGGCAAATCGAAACTCAAATCCTCGAACAGCAGCTTGTCGCCGAACGCCTTCTTCAATCCCTTCGCGCGCACCACGTCGTTACCCAAACGCGGCGCCGGCGGAATGATGATTTCGTTGGACATCACGCGATCGTTCTGTGCTTCACTGGCCAAATCCTCGTACGCCTGCAAGCGGGCCTTGTTCTTGGCCTGACGCGCACGCGGGGACATGCGCACCCACTCCAGCTCCTTGATCAACGTCTTCTGACGCGCACTCGCGTGCTTCTCTTCCAGCGCCAACCGCGCCTGCTTCTGCTCCAGCCAGCCGCTGTAGTTCCCCTCGTACGGCACACCCTTGCCGCGATCGAGTTCGAGAATCCACTTGGCCACGTTGTCCAGGAAATACCGGTCATGGGTAATGGCCACCACGGTCCCGGCAAACTTCTCAAGAAAATGCTCCAGCCACGCCACCGACTCGGCGTCGAGATGGTTCGTCGGCTCGTCCAGCAACAACATGTCCGGCTCTTCCAGCAGAATGCGGCACAACGCCACGCGACGCTTCTCACCACCGGACAACACGGTCACGTCGGCATCGCCGGGCGGCAAACGCAACGCGTCCATGGCCACGTCGATCTTGTTGTCGAGGTTCCACAGATCGTGCTGGTCGATGTACTCCTGCAGCTTGGCCTGCCGAGCCATGAGCGCATCGAAGTCCGCATCGGGTTCGGCGAATTTCAGCGAGATGTCGTTGAATTCGTTGAGCGCCTCACGCTGTGCCTTGACCGCCAGTTCCACGTTGCCACGCACGTCCAACGACGCGTCCAGCTCGGGTTCCTGCGACAGGTAGCCGATGCGCGTCCCCTTATGCGCCCAGGCTTCGCCCTGAAATTCCGTATCCACACCCGCCATGATGCGCAGCAGCGACGACTTACCAGCGCCGTTGGGACCGAGCACGCCGATCTTGGCGCCGGGATAGAACGAAAGCCAGATATCGTCGAGAATGATGCGCGAAGGCGGAACGACCTTGCGCAACTTCTTCATGACGTAGATGAACTGCGGTGCCATACGGGAGCGGGTGTTGGGGAGGGACAGGTGACGCGATACAGTCTCGCAATCTAGTCGCCGGGGGAACCGATCCCACGCCCATGACATACGTTTCCGTACTGATGCAAATCGCCGACGTCGCCTCCCAGCTCTCCAGCAATCCGGCCGCCGCCCTGCCGCTCCTCTTTGGCGCAGGCGTCCTGACTTCGCTCACCCCCTGCGTCTACCCGATGATCCCGATCACGGCGGCGATCGTGGGGGGGCAATCCGCCGCCGAACAGGCCGGGACGGCGATCGTCTCGCGCTGGCGGCCGCTCCTGCTCTCGCTCACCTATGTGCTGGGGCTGGCGTCGGTGTACGCGGGACTGGGGCTGCTGGCCGGCCTCACGGGCACGATGTTCGGCACGGTCAGCGCCAATCCGTGGGCGTTCTTTGTCATGGCCAACCTGCTCATGCTCGCCGCACTGGCCATGCTCGACGTCATCCCGGTGCGCGTCCCCGCGTCCATCCTGCAACGGGCTGCCAACGCGGGAACGGGCGGACGGGTGGCAGGTGCGTTCATCATGGGCGCGGCATCCGGACTGGTCGCCGCCCCCTGCTCCGCCCCAGTCATGGCGGCCGTCCTCACCTGGGTCAGCACCACCGGCAGCGCCCTCCTGGGCTTCGCCTACCTCTTCACCTTCTCCCTCGGCATGTGCACGCTGTTGGTCGTGGTCGGGCTCTCCGCCGGCGCGATCGCCCGCCTGCCGCGCGCCGGCACGTGGATGGTGTGGGTGAAGCGCGGCTTCGCGTTCGTCATGCTCGCCATGTCGGAGTACTACTTGGTGAAGATGGGGCAGGTGTACTTCTGAACTCGACACCCACTGCTGGGTAGTTGCACATGCCCCATCATTCCCCTCGCACTCCACGGTCCATGCGCTTCGCCCTTCCCGTCATCCGTACCGCCAACGCTTCCCTCCGCCTCTGGCTGGTGCTGGGCGCGCTGCTCACCGGTACGCTGGCCAGTCCACTCGCCCCGCACGCCACCGTGGCGGCGCAGGACCTGGGCATCGCGCTCGGCGAACAGGCGCCCGGCGGACCGCTGGAAACGCTCGACGGCAAGCCAGTCGATCTTGCCAGCTATCTCGGCAAAGGGCCGGTGGTGATCGAGTTTTGGGCCACCTGGTGCGGCAACTGCAAGCAGCTCGAGCCGGCTATGCGCGCCGCGGTCACCAAATACGCCGCGCAAGCCCGGTTCATCACGGTGGCCGTGTCCATCAACCAGTCAGTTGAGCGCGTGAAAGCGTGGCAGGCCGCCAACAAGATGCCAGGCGACCTGCTCTACGACCGCAAGGGCGTTGTGTCCGGCGCATTCGACGTGCCGGCCACCAGCTACGTCGTCGTCGTCGACAAGAAAGGCAAGGTGGTCTACACCGGCGTCGGCGGCACACAAAACCTCGACGCCGCGATCAAGAAAGCGCTGTAGCGAAAAGCGTTGTAGCGACTACCGCCGCTTCTTCACGACCGGCGGCGCCGTCGCGACCGAGTCGCGCAGCACCACCTTGTCGTCCTGATCAAAGCCGATCGACAGACGCGCCGCCTCCGCGAGCAGCCGCAACGCCTCGCCCGACGACTCAAGCCCGATGCGGAGCGACACGGTCCGCGCACCGAGCGCCGGATCGGCCAGTAAAGCCTTGAGGTCGAACCAGCGCCCCAACTCCGGGAGCACCTGATCGACCCGGGCGTTGGTGAAGACCAGCGTGTCATGGACCCACTCGAGCGCGAGCTGACGGCTCGCGTCGTCGAGCATCGCCACGCTGCCATCGCTGGCCACACGCAACGACTTGCCGGCCGGAACCGCCGTCTCACCACGGATCGCTCGCGAGCGTACGGTCACGCTCCCTTCGTCGACGCCCACGTACACCACACTGTCGTCCTCGAAGGCACGCACGGTGAACACGGTCCCGGTGGCGCGTACGATGACGTTCCGCGCACGCACTTCGAACGGCTGATCCTGCGCCGGCGCGACGGTGAACATCGCCGTGCCGTTCAGCTCGAGCGTCCGCACCAATCCTCCGAAATCGGCCGGCATTTTGAGCCGGGAATCGGAACCGATTCGCGCCGTCGAGCCATCGTTGAGGGTGACGTTGCCACGCTGCCCGCGCACGGAACTCACCGTGCGCGCATTCGGCGCCTCGAGCGCCTGCGTGGCGGCGACATCCTCGCTGCTCGCGCCGACCCAGCGCATAAACACCACGATGACCGCGACCGCAACAACGAGCAGCAACGCGGGCTTTTGCCAGCCGCCAACGGCCGCAACCTTCTGAACGTGCGCGGCCGCATGATGCTTGCTCGCGGCCAGCGTGTCATTCAACGCCTGCGTATGGTCGGACGGTGCCGCGTGCAACTCGGAGAGCAGTCGATCCACCGCTTCGTCTGCCGTGGGGATGGTGATGTGTGAGAGCGCGGCCGACGAGCGTTTGCCATGGTGCAGCGCCGCATGTTTGCGACGCTGCACGGCGGCCTCGTCGCGAATGGCCTCGTCGAGTGCAGCGGTCAGCCCGTCGACGGTTTCGTAGCGTCCGCGATGATCCCACGTGGAGAGCATCGCCTGCTGCGCAACGCGCGCCCGGAAGTGCGCGAGATCGGGGCCAAGTTCCTCGAGTGCCTGCGCGAGGAGCGCATCGTACTGCGTGCGGTAGATGCGAATGAGTGCGTGTTCGTCGCCGGCGGTGAAGGCGCGGAACTGCGTGAGGTCGGGGCGTTGCAGCAGGTCAGCCATCGGTTCTCCCAGCGAAACGTCGTGGGTGCATACCGGGCGGCGCTAGGCGCGTCGTCTGTGCGTGTGCTATACGCTGCGCAAACTGACGCGCCGACGCAAATGCCGCCATGGCGCTGCCGACGTCAGCTATTCCCCAGACGCGCTGCTTGGTGCGCCGGATCACACTCGAAAAAAGGAGTGCCGCCAAAGCTCACGCGTGCATCTGCTGCTCGATGGCCCGCTGGAACCGGCTATCCCACCGCCACAGATGAGCCGTCGTCAAATGCACGCCGCCGATCCACCGGTCAATGCCGTTCGCGCGCACGGCGTCGGCGCGACCGCGCACGACCTCCTGGCCAAACGGCGTCAGCACGACATTGCGCTCCCAAAATCCCTTGCCATCGCGCGAAGGGACGAGGACGCGGGTGCCGTTGGGATGCTGCAGGAGCGGCTGGGCGCAATCGCTCAACCGCTGCACATACCAGGCAAAGGTGCTGTCACCAAGCCACGCCCACGATTCGCTGGCGTGATGCGCGGCGAGAAAGAGTTTCGACAACACCATTTCGCTCGGCGCCAACGCCTCGCAGATCTGGCGTTCACTCCGACTTAATCCGTGCTCGAGATCGGGATATTCCTCCAACTGCCGGCGCAATGCCGCGGCGAGATGCGGCAACCGCACATCGAGACCCGCACTGTACGTGCGCGCGCGCACCTCGCGATCCAACCGTTCCGCAATCGCCAGCAGCGGCTCCGGTGTGGATGACGTGAACGCCTCCCAGGCCGCTGCTCCCTGCGCCAGATCGTCCTCGTGCATGCGCCGACGTTCATGGTACAACGGCGCGAACTTCGCATGATGCATTGGCCCCAGAAAGCAGTCGGCAGGCACGATGGAGATTGCCGCCCGATCGGCCGATGGCACGCGCGCCAGTTCGGCGAGAATCTGGATCAGTTGCAGCTGATCGTAGAGGTCGGGCTCGAACCAGAGCACGATCTCATCATCACGCGTCGCGCTCAGCAGTCGGGCATCGCGCTCAGCAAAGTCGCCGGCCACGTCGGCGGCGTTTTCGGTCGCGCCGAGTGAGGCGATGAAAGTGCCGCGGGCAAGGCGGAACGCATCGGCGTCGCCGGCGGGGAGGACGGGACCGTCGTGCAGGAGATCGCGCCACGAAAGGATGTCACCGGGCAGCCCGGAGCGAGCAAGCCCACTGGCGGCGCTATCGCCGTTCGTGACGTGCAGAACGAACATGGAGGAAGGTTGCGGGAAGGAACGGAGGGCGGGCGCGACGGCTGACGCGTGCGCGCGACTGGGGTATGTTGCGGAGTCGCTTGCGACTGCGCCAGTCGTGGGGCGCCGTTCACAGACTCCGCCGATGTGCCGTGCTCGATTCCTTCACGCTCCGACGCGAATGCCCCAGT
>JBBQSM010000072.1:0-20784 GCA_038234895.1 Gemmatimonadales bacterium | reverse complement strand
CGCATCACCCAAGGAGGGCTGGGGCATCACGAATCTGGAAGCGGCGGCGAGCGGAACTCCGGTGATTGCCTCGAATTCCCCCGGGATCCGTGAATCGGTTCGGCATGGCGAGACGGGCTTTCTCGTGCCGCACGGTGACGTCGCTGCGATGGCGGAAACGATGCGATACCTCAGCGGCGAGCGAGCGCTCGTCGAACACCTGGGGATTGCCGCGCGGCGTTTTGCCGAGGGCTTCACCTGGCAACGGGCCGCCGATGAGACCGAAGCCCACCTCCGAGAGGTGGTGGGAAAGGGAGGAGGTCGCTGATGGAGATCATCCTGCACGCGCACCACGCTGATGTCCCCGAAACGCTCCGGAAGGACGCCGAGGTTGCGGTACGCCGCATCGCCGCGCGTCTGCATCGCGTCGTGGACGCGATCGTCCGGTTTGTCGGAGACGGACAGACCCGTCGTGTCGAAATCGTGTTGCGCGGAGCGCAACACCGCGAGCTATTCGCCCACGCCGACGCGCGTGCATTCGCTCCGGCCCTCGCCGTAGCCGTTCACCGACTCGAATCGCAGGTTGCCCGACAGCGCCGCTCCAAACGGCTCGCAGGCGGGGACCGCACCGGGTGAGCAAGCGGCTCACCGTTGCAATGCTGCATGAACGGATGAAGGATCCGCTTGAGCTCGAGTTACTGGGACCGTCGGTCGGTCTCGACCGCGAGATCACGAGCCCCGAGGCATCCAGCCCGGGGCTCGTTCTCGCCGGCTACATCAACCGGTTTCCGTATCAGCGCATTCAGGTGCTGGGCGAAACCGAAATCAGCTATCTGCAGTCGGTCCCGGACGACCACCGTCGCGCCAATCTCGAGCAGTTTTTCAGCTTTCCGATTCCCTGCGCCTTCATCACGAAAGCGCTGGACCCACCGGAGCCGCTGCTGGCGCTCGCAGAGGCGGCCGGTGTCCCGCTGCTGCGGTCGCGGCTCAAAACGGCCGAGTTTTATCGGCTCATCAAACCGTATCTCGCCGATCAGTTCGCGCCCACCACCACACTGCACGGCTCACTGGCTGACGTGTACGGTGTGGGCGTGTTCTTCACCGGCAAGAGTGGCATCGGCAAATCGGAGTGCGTGCTCGATCTGGTCGAGCGCGGCCATCGGCTGGTGGCTGACGACCTTGTCTTCGCTTCGCGCCGCGGCAACGATGTGCTGATCGGCAAGGGACACGAGCTGCAGCGGCATTTCATGGAGATCCGGGGCGTGGGGCTGCTCGACATTCCGGCCATCTTCGGCATTCACGCGGTGCGCCAGCAGAAACGCATCGAAGTGGTGGTGGTGCTCGAGGAGTGGGACGGCGAGGCGCACGTGGAACGCACCGGACTCGATGTGCAGACCATCAACATCCTTGGCGTCGAGATTCCTCGTATCACGGTGAATCTCAATCCCGGCAAGAACATCACCGTGATTGCGGAGGTCATCGCCATGAACCATCTCCTGCGCTACTATCGGGGATACGACAGTGCGACCGCCTTCAACGAGCGCCTGATCGGACAGATGCGACGCAATTCCGATGTGCAGCGGTACCTGCAGGAGGATGAGGAGTAGTGGAGCGAGCTGTCGAACCCGGAATCGAACGACCGGACGAGGTGGATACCGCTGCGCTCGTGGCCAAAGCGATCGTGGCAGGGCACGGGTCGTTCGCGTCCGGAGTCATTTCCGCGGTCGAGCAGATCACAGGACGTGGCGACCGGTTTATTGCGGTGTCCAACACGGGGCTCTGTCTCGAAGACATTCAGCACACGCTCGTGCGGGCGCTTGACGACTCCGGTGCGCGGGTGATCTTCACCGATCTCCCCGCGGGCAGTTGTACGATGGCGGTGCGGCGACTGGTGCGCGACCGGCCGGGCGTCGTGCTCATCACCGGCATCAACCTCTCGCTGTTACTCGATTTCGCTATGCAGGACGATACCGATCCCGTTGCTGCCGCTCGTGGCGCGCTGGAGCGGGGTCGCGCCTCCATGGTGGCGCACGGAGCCTGAGCGCATGGCGATCGCGCTGTACCGTATCGACGACCGGCTTATTCATGGACAGGTGGTGGTCGGCTGGGGGCAGCCGCTCGACCTGCGCTTCCTCGTGCTCGTCGATGACGAGGTGGCGGAAAGCGAGTGGGAGCAGGAGCTGTATCGCATGGGCGTCCCGCCGGACATGTCGGTGTATTTCCATACCGTGCCCGCCGCTGCGGCGGCGCTCCACGCGTACCAGTCCGATCCGCGTCCTGGCATCGTGCTCACCGGCGATATCGGCACGATGGCCCGGTTGGTCGACGCCGCCGGCGGCAGCATTCGCGCGGTGAACGTGGGAGGCGTGCATCATTCGCCCGGGCGTACGCCGAGGCTGCGCTACGTCTTCCTGACGGCCGCGGAGGAGCAGGGACTGCGCGCCATCGCGCATGGTGGCGTTGATGTCACGGCGCAGGATGTGCCGGGCGCGCGCCCGGTCGCGCTCGACGAATTGCTCTCGACGACGCAGACCGCGTGAGCGGCGGGGACACGGTGCCGCACTTCGCGCGACAACGGCCCGGCGCCGCGCCCTGATGCCTGATTTGTCGCTCCTGATTGAGCTGCTCCCCCTGGCGCTGCTCGCGGGTGTGTTCGGCTTGGATGTGGTGAGTTTCCCGCAAGCCATGATTTCGCGGCCGATCGTGGCCGCCACGGTCGCCGGCGCGTTCTTCGGCTCCCCCCTCGCCGGTCTGGTGTGCGGCGTCGCGCTGGAGTGTCTGGCGCTGGAATCGCTTCCCGTTGGCGCGTCTCGCTATCCCGAGTGGGGAAGCGCATCGGTCGTGGCCGGTGCGATTGCGGCGCGCGGTGCCCGCACGGCCGCGCCCGTGGCTGGCGAGGCAATGGGTGGTCTTCCGCATGCCAGCTCGCTCGTTGTCGGGGTGTGCATCGGCATTCTTGCGGCGTGGCTGGCCGGCTGGACGATGGTCAAGCATCGGCAGCTCATTGCCAGCTTCGCCCGCCCGCGGTTGCCGCAGCTGGCCAGCGGCAGCCGCAACACGGTCATTGGGTTGCAAGTCTTTGGCATGACGGTCGACCTGCTGCGCGGCGCGTTGCTGGGCCTGCTGGTCTATATCCCTGCGCGATCGGTGGAGTCGTTCGTGAGCGGACGGTGGAGCGTCGACGACGATCTGTCGCGCGCGGTGCTCGTCACCTGCGTCGCCGCCGTGGCGGCCACCGCGGTCTGGAAGGACTTCCACTCCATCAGCCTCACGCGCCGACTGTTCCTCGGCTCGCTCGCCATCGGATCTGCGATTGTGGTGCTCCGTGGCTGAAGCGGAGACCGGAACAGAGTCAGCACGGGCCCCGACAGGGCTCGGCGCCGAGAGCGGCCTGACCTCCGGTCCAGAACTCGACGGGCGCACCCGGTGGGCCATGTTCGTGCGGTGCCTCGCCGTACAGGGATCGTGGAACTACGAGATTCTGGTCGGGAACGGCGTCGGATTCTGCGTCGAGCCGGCGCTCCGGCGCCTCGACGGCGGCGTCGGCGGTCCGGCGTACCGCGCGGCGCTGGCGCGGCAGTCGGTGTATTTCAATACGCATCCGTATCTGGCCGGTCTGGCCGTCGGGGCGTTGGCGCGCGCCGAAATCGAGCACGTCGATCCGGCGCGCATCGAACGATTCCGCACCGCGCTCTGCGGACCGTTGGGCAGCGTGGGCGATCGATTGGTGTGGGCCTCGTGGCTGCCCGCCTGTTCGCTGGTTGGTCTGCTGCTCTTCGGCGCCGGACTCTCCCCGCTTGGGGTGACCCTCGGATTCCTGCTACTGTACAACCTCGGGCACTTCGGGCTGCGTGACTGGGCTCTGCGGGCGGGGTGGCGGCATGGCCTGCGCGTGGCCACCGCGCTCGGTCATCCGGTGCTGCAGCATGGTCCGCGCTACATTGGACGTGCGGCCGCAGTACTTGGCGGGCTGGCGCTGCCGATGGCCGCACACCGGGCTCTTGGGGGAGGCGACCCGCTCTCCCCGATTCCCATTGCAGTGACAGTCTGTACGCCATTGCTGGCGGTACTCCTCGTGCGATTGCACGGCCGCGCCGAGGGGTGGCGCGTCGTACTGTGTGTGCTGGCGGTCTTCGTCCTCTACTCGGTGGTCCGTTGATGGCTGAACGATCCGTCCAAATCGTGAACAAACATGGCCTGCACGCGCGTCCGGCCGCCGAAATGGTCAAATCCGCATCGCGCTTCAAGTGCGATATCACGATCTCGCGCGATGATCTCGAGGTGAACGGCAAGAGCATCATGGGCGTCATGATGCTCGCGGCGGAGTATGGCGCGACGATCACGCTGCGGGCGTCCGGCCCCGACGCCGACGCGGCCCTTGACGCGCTGGCGACGCTCGTCGCCTCCCGGTTCGGGGAGACGTAATGCTGTCGGTGCTCCGCGGGATTCCCGCGTCGCCGGGCATCGTGGTCGGACCGGTCCATCTCCTGCGCTGGGAGGTCCCCGAGGTCCGGCAGCGTGTCATCGACGACGACGAGATCACCGCGGAGATCGCGCGGCTGCAAGGCGCGTTCGAAAACGCGCGCGATCGGCTGCGGCATCTGCGGGCACGCGCGGAAGTTCAGGCCGGCGCCGAAGAGGCGGCCATCTTCGACGTGCAGCTGTCCATCCTCGACGACGCGGAATTGTCGAACAGCGTCGAAGCGCTGATCCGGCAGAATCTCTGCGCGGAGAAGGCGTTCGACCTCATCCTGCTCGAGTGGCGGCAGCATTTCGCCCGTCACAGCGCGCCCATGTTGCGTGAACGCGTGGGCGACCTGACCGACGTGCACATCCGCGTGCTCTCGATCCTGCTCGATCTGCCCGACCATGATCCGGTCGACGTGCCGCGTGGCGCCAACGCCATTCTCGTCACCCACGATCTCACGCCCTCGCTGACGCTGCAGCTCGATCGCGAGTGCATCGCGGCCATCGCCACCGATGCCGGCACGGCGACGGCGCACGTGGCCATCCTCGCGCGCTCGCTCGGGCTGCCGGCGGTCGTCGGACTGCGCAAGGCGGTGAGCTACCTCAAGGGTGGGGAGCTGGCCATTCTGAATGGCGCCGAAGGCACCCTGACCATCGCGCCCACCGATGCCGAGGTCGCCGAGGCGCGACGGCGTCTCGAGGAGGAAGCGGGTCGGGCCGATCAGTTGCGCGAGCTTGCACTGAGTGAACCGGTCACGCGCGACGGCGAGCGGGTGCTCATTGTGGCGAATGTCGATATCCCCGAAGAGTCCGAACTGGCCGCCGACAGCGGCGCTGAGGGCGTGGGGCTGATGCGCACCGAGTTTCTCGTGGTAGGACGCGCGACGATGCCCGACGAAGACGAGCAGTACCGGGCGTACAAGCGGGTGTTGCAAGCCTTTGGTTCGCGTACGGTGACCATTCGCACGTTCGATGTCGGCGGCGACAAGCTGCCCGTGGGCGGATTCCCCTCCGAGCCGAACCCGTTTCTCGGCTGGCGTGCCATTCGCATGTGCCTCGACGAAAGCGAACTGTTCAAAGTGCAGCTGCGCGCCCTCATGCGGGCCGCCGTGCACGGGGATTTGCGCATCATGCTGCCACTCATCGTGACCGTCGACGAGGTGCGTGAGACACGGCAGCTGATGGAAGAGGCGGTGCAGGAGTTGTCCGAACGCAGCGTGCCGTTCCGTGCCGACGTCCCACTCGGTGTCATGGTGGAGACACCGGCCGCGGCGATCGCCGCCGATACGCTCGTGCGCGACGTCGACTTCTTCAGCATCGGCTCGAATGATCTTGTGCAGTACACGCTGGCCGTCGATCGCGGCAACGCCAATCTGGCGCCGCGCTTCACACCGCTGCACCCCGCCGTGTTACGCCTGATCGCACAAGTGCAGGCCACCGGTGCGGCACACGGCATCGACGTCTGCGTCTGCGGTGAAATGGCGTCGCAGCCGCTGGCCGTCTTTGTCTTAATCGGCTTGGGCATACGCCAATTGAGTGTGGCACCGCGCGGGGTCGCGGAAGTCAAGCGCGTCATTCGCGGCGTGCGACTCTCCGCCGCCGTCGATGCCGCACGCGCTGCGCTCTCCTCAGGGACGGCACGTGAGGTCGAAACACTGCTGCGTCGTCGGTTGCGTGCGGAACTCGACACGTATGAGCAACCGGGCGCCGGGTTGCCCGCCCTGCTATAGCAAACTAGTCTAACCGATTACTCTTTCTCCTCTTCTGCCGAGACCTGCGTGGCCGATCGTTATCTCTTTACCTCGGAGTCCGTTACCGAGGGGCATCCCGACAAGATTGCAGACCAGATCTCGGATGCCATTCTCGATGCAATCCTGACCAAGGATGCCGCCGCGCGGGTGGCCTGTGAAACGCTCGTGACCACGGGACTGGTGGTGATCGCTGGTGAGATCACCACGACGGCGTACGTGCCGTTTCCCGAGATCGTGCGCAAAACCGTCGAGGGGATCGGCTACACCGATGCCAGATTCGGATTCGACAACAAGACCTGCGCTGTCATGAGCACGATCGACGCACAGTCGCCGGACATTGCGCAGGGCGTCGACACCGGCGGCGCCGGCGATCAGGGGATGATGTTCGGATACGCGACCGACGAAACGGCGGAGCTCATGCCCATGCCGATTCAGCTCGCGCATGCGCTGACGCATCGGTTGGCGGCGCTGCGAAAGGACGGGTCGTTGCCGTGGTTGCGACCGGATGGCAAAGCGCAGGTGAGCGTGGTCTACGAGGGCGACGTGCCGGTCATGGTGGACACCGTGGTGCTCTCCACCCAGCACGATGAGAAGGTCAGCAACACCAAGCTGCGCCGCGCGTTGCTCGACGATGTGATCCACGCCTGCATCCCCGACGAGTACCGCAGCAGAAAGCTGAAGACGCACATCAACCCGACCGGCCGATTCGTGATCGGCGGGCCGCAGGGTGACGCCGGCCTCACCGGACGCAAGATCATTGTCGACACGTACGGCGGCATGGGTCGTCACGGTGGCGGCGCGTTTAGCGGCAAGGACCCGTCCAAGGTCGATCGGTCCGCATGCTACGCCGCGCGGTGGGTCGCCAAGAACATCGTCGCTGCCAAACTCGCCCGTCGGTGTGAACTGCAGGTCGCCTACGCCATCGGTGTGGCTGAGCCGGTGTCGGTGTACGTGCAGACGTTCGGCACGGGCGCGGTGCCTGATCGCGTCATTGAGGCCGCCGTGCGCGACGTATTCGATCTGACCCCGCGCGCGATCTCGCGCGATCTGGAGCTTCGTAAGCCGATCTACCAGGCCACGGCCGCGTACGGGCACTTCGGACGCACGCCGGTCACGGAGGGTCGAGGCAAAAATGCGAGGACGTTGTTCACGTGGGAACGCACCGATCGCGTCGCGGCGCTGAAGCGCGCCATCCGGTGAGTGCCATCGGCGCGCCGTGCCCCGGACGGCGCGCCGGCTGCTGTCGCCGACCGCGGGTGGCGTCATGATGATTGAGGTGACGGTCGCGCGACTGGGACTCGACAGCTCAACGAGTTCGTATGTGGTGATCCTCCGCGAACGCGACGGTAAGCGACTGCTGCCCATCTGGATCGGGCAGCCGGAGGCGGAGTCGATTCTGAACGCCATGAATCAGATCAACTCTGCGCGTCCGAACGCGCACGACCTCGCCAAGTCGCTGTTGGTCGGACTCGGCGGCACGTTGCGCCGCGTCTCGATCACGCGCGTAGCCAAAAGCACCTATTACGCAGACATGCAGGTCGACGCCGCCTCCGGACCAGTGCAGATCGATGCACGCCCGTCGGACAGTATCGCGATTGCACTGCGCGTCGATGCGCCGATCTTCGCCGACGAGTCGCTGCTCACGGCCGTCGACGAGGACGACGAAGCAGACGCCGACGACCTGGGCCTACCGTCCCCGTCACCGACCGAGCTGTCGGCAGAGCAGCTCAAAGCCTACCTCGCGAACTTGCGCCCCGAAGACTTCGGGAAGTTCACCCCTTGATGTATTTCCGTCCGTTTCGCTCCCTCGAATCGATGTTGCGTTTCTTGTTCTGCATGTTCGCCGTGCTCGCTGCGTCATCGCGTTCACCCGTAGCGCTTAAGGCCCAATCGACCGCGGTTTCGCCACCGGCGGTGACATCGCCCGGCGCGCCGCGCTCCGTCGACGGCCGCGTCCGTCGTCCCGTTCGCGACGGTGGCGACTCGACGGGGATGGGCGCCGCCACCGGCGCATGGGTTACGCTGCACCGCGTCGGACGCGATAGTGCCGGACCGATCGACTCGGTCAAAACCGACGCCAGCGGTCGGTACCGCGTACGCTGGCGCACGTTTGGTGCGGCGGACGCCGTCTATTTTGCCTCGGTGACGTGGGATGGCATTGCGTACTTCACGGCGCCGTTGCGTGCTGCGGATGCGCGTGGCGAAGAAGCCGAGATCACCGTCTTCGATACCACGTCGGTGCCGTTCGCACTGTCGGTGCGTGGCCGTCACCTGATCATCGGCAAGGCTGATAGCACCGACGAGCGAACGATCATCGAAGTATTCGAGTTGTCCAACGACAGCTTGCGTACGCTGGTCGCTCCGTCCGGCGATACGCCCGCACCCACGTGGGGCATTGCGGTGCCCCCGGCGGCCCGCGACGTGCGCGCCACTGAAGGTGAAATCTCGCCCGACGCGTTCGCATTCAACGCGGGGCGCGTGTCGGTCTTCGCGCCCATCGCACCGGGGCTCAAGCAGGTCTCGTTCTCGTACAAGCTTCCGGCCGAAAGCTTTCCGGCAGAGTTTGTCGCCGAACGCGGCGCGGTGGTGTTCGAGGTGCTGCTCGAGGAACCGCTCGGCACGGTCACCGCGCCCGGTTTCGCCAACGTTGACCCCGTCACGCTCGAACGCCGCAATTTTCGCCGATACCTCGCGCAGGATGTAAAGGACGGGGTACGCGTGCAGGTCGATCTGCCGGCATCACGCACGCCATTTCGCAATCTCTACATTGCCGGGTTACTCGTCGCGATCGGTGCTCTCATGTTGCTCATGCTGATGCGTGCCGTACAAGCGCGCAAAGGCGCGCGCGCCGTCGCGTTGCATCCAGCTATCGCGCGACAGTACGAGCCGCAGGCACTCGATCATGAGCGGCTCGCGCAGGAGATTGCCGCACTGGACGCCCTCTTCGCACAGCAGTCGGCACCAGCCGACGACGTGCGCGTCGCCTACGAGCGCCGTCGTGCTGAACTCAAGGCGTCACTCGCCGGCGCGCTTGCCGCGGTGCCCGCGGCGAGGTAGCTTCGACGTGTCGCGCTCGGTGCGCGGCGGACAATTGATTTCGAGCGCGGGACACGGAAGCCGGTGAAAGACCGGCGCGGCCCCGCCACTGTAACGGGTAGTACAACGCAGGGCTCCTCATGCCACTGGTGATACCTCACCGGGAAGGCGAGCGCTGCGGCCCGAAGCCAGGAGACGACCCACGCTCATTCTCGGACGAAGACCCTCGAGGGGGGGCTCGCGCCACGTGGGGTCGCCTGTTGTTCTTGGGCACGTCGCGCGTGCTCGGGCATCTTCTCGCAGGGAGAGGATGTCCCTTCTTGTTTTATGCCGCACGCGCGCGTCGACACTTTTTCTGCCTGATGGCCGTGCTGGCCGCCTCGGCCTGTTCGCGTGCGGCCGACACCGGCAACAGCGCAGCCAGTGGCACCGACGATTTCGGCACCCCGCTGCCGGTCGACGCGCGTTTCGCTGAACGCGTGGTGTCGCTCAATCCCACCGCGACAGAAGTCATTTTTGCGATCGGTGCGAATAGCCGCCTGGTCGGTCGCAGCAAGTGGGACGAATTTCCGGTCGAGGCAAGGCAACTCCCGCCACTCGGTGACGGAATCCGTCCCAACGTCGAGGCCATTCTGGGCGTGCGCCCGACGTTGGTGATTCTCTACGCCACCGCGGAGAATCGAACCGCCGCCGAGGCGCTCGCGCGCGCTGGGGTGCGAACGCTCGCGTTACGTGTCGACCACATCGCACAATTCATGGCGCTCTGCCGAACGCTCGGTGTGGCGCTCGACGCAACGCCGCGCGCTCAACAGGTCGCCGACTCCGTACAGCGCACCCTCGATCGCGTGCGGGATGTCATGCGTGGTGTGGAGCCGGTCACAATCGTATGGCCGCTCTGGCATGCCCCAGTGATGGCTGTCGGGCGCGGCAGCTACCTGGACGAACTCATTGAGATAGCCGGCGGGCGCAACGTGTTTCACGACATGGACGCGCCCTCGCCTCCGGTCTCGGTCGAAGAGATCGCCAAACGTGATCCGCAGCGCGTACTGGCCGGCGCACAGACGGCGCAGACCATCGCGGATACGCCCTCATGGCGCGCCGTGACCGCCGTGCGCGAAGCTCGCGTGGGCATCATCGACCCCACGATAACCGGGCGGCCCTCCGTGGTGCTGGGTATGGCGGCCCTGTCGCTCGCGCGCCTGCTGCATCCCGAGCGTGCGTCGCAGTTGGCTCTGGCATTCTCCCCCGACGTGGGATCTGTCGCCTCGCCGGTACCCGCGCGCGCGCCGGCACGGAAATGAGCCACGCGAGCTCCCTGTCACCGACGCGTGTGACGCGGGACGTGCGTGTCGCGACGTTGGCCGGTGTGGTGTTGCTCATCGTCGTATCTATCGCGGCGGTCGCCGTCGGTGCGGTGCGGGTACCGATCGGCGAGGTGCTCGACGCGCTGCGCGGTGTTGGCGACCCGTCGGTGCAGGCGATCGTGCGCGACCTGCGACTCCCGCGTGTGCTGCTCGCCGGTCTGGTCGGCGCCGGACTCGCGCTGAGCGGCGGCGCGTTGCAGGGCACGCTGCGCAATCCACTGGCCGAACCGTACCTGCTTGGTGTCAGCGGTGGGGCGGCAGTGGGCGCGGTCGTGTTGATGGGGTTCGGGGTGGCCAGTGGCGCGCTCGTCACACTCGGTGCCTTTGCAGGAGCGGCCGTCGCAACGGTATTGGTCACGACGATCGCGCGCGTCGTTGGTGGCAGCAGTGACACGCGCCTGTTGCTGATGGCAGGTGTGGTGGTGGGTGCCTTTGCCAACGCTGCCATTCTCGTCGCCTTGGCGGATGCGCCCCCCGACCGGCTGCGCGGCGCGCTCTGGTGGATGATGGGTTCCGCGGCGGACGCGACGTGGAAATCCGTCGCGCGTCTGGCCGTGGCTATCGCGCTACTCGCGGCGCCGCTCCTTTGGTGGGCGCGCGACCTCGATGTCCTGGTGCTGGGCGACGACACGGCGGCAGCGCTGGGGGTGAACGTGGATCGGTCGGCACGCCGCATCTTTCTGGTGGCGTCGTGGCTTGCCGCAGCAACCGTGGCGGCGGCGGGACTGATCGGATTCGTCGGGCTGGTGGTCCCGAATCTGGCGCGGGCGCTCGGTGCACAACGTCACCGGCCCGTGATGGCGCTGTCTGCCATCTATGGCGCGGTGTTGCTCATCGCCGCCGATCTCCTGGCGCGCACCGTACGTGCACCGGCGGAGCTACCGCTGGGTGCCGTCACGGCGTTGATCGGTGTGCCGTTCTTCCTCGCGCGCCTGCGCAAGCTGACCCCGTGAACCCGAGCGCCACGCTGCACTTCGACGGCGTCACGGTCCGTTACGCGAATCGGACGCACGCCGCACTCGATGGCGTGACGATCGAGGCGCGCGCTGGTGAGATCACCGCCGTCGTTGGGCCCAACGGCAGCGGCAAGAGCACGCTCGTGCGTGCGCTGCTGCGTCGGGTACCGCTGGCCGGCGGTCGGGTGCTGCTGGGCGACGTCGACGTGCGGAGCATCGAGCAACGCGAGTTCGCCCGTCGCGCCGCCGTGGTGCCGCAACGCGAGGAGCCCGTACTTCCGCTGCGCGTGGATGAGTTCATTGCGCTCGGGCGTCACGCGCATCGCGCGGCCTTCGGCGCGATGCGAAAGGCCGATCGCGATGCGGTCGACGCGGCCACTGTGCGTGCCGGTGTGGGAGACGCCGTGTTGCGTCGAACGGATGAATTGTCGGGCGGCGAGTGGCAGCGCGTGCGCATCGCGCGGGCGCTCGCGCAGGAGGCGCCATTGCTGGTGCTCGACGAGCCGACCGCGTTCCTCGACATTGCGCACGAGATGGCCGTGTTCGAACTGCTCGACGAGTTGGCGCGCGATGGATGCACCGTGCTGCTCGTGAGTCATCAGCTCAACCTCGTCGCGCGTTTTGCGGCGCACATCGTGCTGTTACATAGCGGGCGCGTGGCGGCTGATGGCACGGTGGACGACGTGATGCGTGGCGAGATTCTCGAGCGCGTGTACGAATGGCCGTTAGTGGTGACGCGTGATCCGGCGGTGGGCGCACCGGCGCTGCTCCCGCTGCGCGGCCGCAGTGGAGCCCGCCGCGACGCCGCGTCGCAGACGAGTCGCGCGGCGGCAGACGCCGGCGCACGCGAGCGACCAACGGACGCGCGCTGATGGCGATGCTTTCGCTGCTGCTCGCACTGGCACTGCCGTCCGCCGACTCGGTGACGATGTGTGTCTCCGATGCGCTGACCCGCGCGCCGATCGTCGGCGCGCAGGTCGCCGTACTCGATCCGCGTCGCGGCCTCGGACCGTGGCGTATTCTTCCCGATGCCTGCGCCCGCGTGCCGCTGGCGACGTTGCTGGCGACGTTGCAGGTGCGCCGCGTGGGCTATCGGCAGCGCACGGTGGACATCGCGGTAACGGCAGACACTGCGGCACCACATGACATGGTTGTTGCCGTCTCGCTCTGGCCCGTGTCGCAGCGACTGCCGGTGGCCGACGCACCGGACCGCGAAGCGCAGCTGCTGCGGACGCAACGCGTGCGAGCGACCGCCGACACGCCGGGGGCCTCCCGCCTTGTCGTCTCTATGAACGTGGAGGCCGCGCGTGCGCAGGGGATCGGAACGACGTCCGGCCTGCTAGCGGCGCTTCCATTCGCCTCGCTGCGCTCGGCGCGCGGTGAGACCGGCGTGTCGCTCCGCGGAGCGCGACGGGAGCAGGTGGCGATTACGCTCGACGGCATGCCACTCAGCGATCCAGCGACTGGCTTGGCCGATGTCTCGGATCTGCCCCTTGTCGCGCTCGGCTCGGCCAGTGTGGTGCTCGGCGCAGACCCGTTGGGCACCGGCCCGGGGGCAAGTGGTGGCGTGGTCGCGCTCAACAGCGCTGCGCAACGATCCGCGTCGGCACGCGTCGGGGCATTCGGCGAACAGCAAATCGAGGGAGCGTGGAGGACAATCGGCGCGGGGGCGCTCTGGCATGCGAGCGCGAGTCATCGTCGCTCCGACAACGACTTCGACTTCGAAAACGACGCCGGCGCGAGCGGCGTGCGTTCGCGCGAGACACGGGTGAACAACGACGAGCAACGATCGACGGTCGCCGTCGGTGCGGCTGCGGCAAACGTACAGATTACTGCCCTCGCCTCCACCGGCGAACGCGGCATGGTCGGTGCGGCCAACGTGCGTGCGTACGACGCCGACCGATCCCGCACCACGCGCCTGCTCGTGCGCGGACAACTCACACGCGACCGAGTGCAAGCGGTGTCCGGTGTGCGGATCTTCTCGCTGGCGTATCGCGACCCCACCCACCCGTTGCTCGATGCCACGGCGCGCGCGATCGCTGGTGATGCAGAGATGCGCGGCGGTTGGCGCGCACTCGACCTGCGTGCGGGCGTCGGGGGCGACGGCGTACGGGCGAGCGGTGGCATCGAGCAATCACGCGGTCGCGCCTTTGCCGTGGCCAACTACGATCGCCGTGCCTCAGGTGGCTCGGTCGATGTCGGGGCCCGTCTCGACGCCATCGGCACCTACGGTGCGCTGCCGTCCTTTTCGCTTGCCGTCGAGCGCGTGGCACGCACCGGCGGCATGCGTGACGCTGACCTCACGGTCGGAGCACGTATCGCGCAAGCGGTGCGTGTACCCACGCTCTACGACCTGTACTTCAGCTCACCTCAACGCCTGTTCGTGCGCACGTTGCGTCCCGAGCGCGTACTCCTTGATGCCGAGCTGCAGGCGCGCGCCGAGTCGGCCACGGGCATCGGCCGACTGTCGGTGCAGGCGAGCGTCGTGTCGCGGCAGACGCGGGACGCGATCGTCTGGTTTCCCGGCAACTTCGGGTGGAGTCCGGCGAACGTCGGCGGGGAGCGATTGTCCGGGGCAGAGGCGCGCGTGCGATTGCGTCCACGCTGGGGCGAGCTGTCGGCGTGGGGCACCTACTACGACGCCGTGCTGACCAGCGGGGCGCTTCGCATCCCAACACCGTACGTCTCCCGCGTGGCCGGCGGCGGTCAGCTACTGGCGCATCTGCGCTCGGTGCATGTCAGCACGCTGCTGCGAGTGATGGGACCACGACCGTACACTGCCGGTCCGCGCAACGCGGCATTCGAACTCCCTACCGTTGCGCTGTGCGACGTCTCGCTCTCGCATCGCCTTACCCTGCCTGCCGCCGAGATGCTCGTCTCCCTGTCGCTGGAAAATGCGACGGATGCACGATGGCAGTCGGTGCGCGGATTCCCGATGCCCGGCCGCGGCTGGGCGATTTCCACCACCCTTCGACCGCTTCGCTGATCATGCTCCGACTTCGCCATCCCGTTTCACGCCCGGTCCCGCAATCAAACGCACCATCACACACGGCAATGCTCAGCCGTGGCTCACGGCGCATGCTGTCGCTGCCCATGCTCGCTGTCGCTGCGGTGACTGCCTGTGGCGACGATTCCGTGCTCGTTGAAGCGCCACAGCCCGCCAAAGGCATCGTGGTGCTCGACGGATTCATTCAACCCGGCCTGACGCTCCTCGCCGATTCGGGGAGCAGCTCCAGTCGCGTGCTCTTTGGTGCGCCCACCGAGTTCGACGCGGGCGCCTTCACACTGGAGCGCGATACCGTGTTGGCAACGTCGAGCCGTGCCGCTGGCGACCTGCTGTACATCGCGGACGTGCGCACGGGTGGGATGCGTCGATTGCAGATGCCCGCGCGCAGCAATCCCGGTCGCGCCCGCCTGTTGCGTGGCAGCGGCGGGCAGTCGCTCATTGGCGTGGCGCTCCGTGATTCGGGAACAATCGCGCTCGTGACGGTGAGCGGCACCAACGCACCGACCAGCACGCGCATCGCCAATGCAGGACTCTGTCCGACGGACTTTTTCCAGTACGACAACGCGACGTGGGTTGTCGATGCCAACGCCAACTGCCGTGTCAACTATGCACTGGTCGGCGACGTGCGTCTCATTCGTATTCCGAGCAGCGGCACCGCACGCGACACGATCACGATTACCGGCATGCGTGGTTCGTCGGGCGGTGCGATGGTGATCGGCGATGTCGCGTACATCAGCGCTGGGGGAGACGCCAACTTCTCCAGCTTCCCGTATGTACTCAATGCTTCCGGGTCGATCGCGCGCGTGGACTTACGCAACCGCCGAGTGCTGCAGTTGCGGACCATGCCAACGGGAAGCTACGGCGGGAGCGCCAAGCTCGGACTCGACGGTTTCCTGTACGTGTCGCTGTACCAGGATCTTGCAAATTTCCGAAGTCGTGTCGTGAAAGTGCGCACGGATGATCTGGGCTTCGTTGCCGGTGTGCCCGCCGTGGCTACTGCCTCGTGGTTGCGGCTCACCGATCCTACCGGTTCCGAAGTCTCCTGCGGCAGCGGGCAGGCCGATGCAATCGGCCGCGTGCACTGCATCGCCAATGGCGCGGCGTCCGCCACGTCGCTGATCGTCTTCGATCCTGCCGGTCGGGAAGTGCGGCGCGTGGCCGCAGGGCAGGGCGGAGTCGACCTCGGCTTGCGCTGATTTGCCGGAGAGGGCGCGGGTTGGACCGGCGCGCGACTAATCTCCGGCATGCCCCTGCTCGTCACGGACGCGATCGTACTGCATCAGGCGGACTATCTCGAGTCTTCCCGTATCCTCCGTCTCGCCACTCGCGAGGCGGGGGTCGTGTCGGTGCTGGCCCGCGGTGCGCGCTCGTCGCGTAAGCGATTCGGCAGCGCGGTGGACTTGTTCGCCGAAGGGCAGGCGCAGCTGCAGACGAAGCCCGGCCGAGACTTACACACGCTCGTGTCGTTTGACGTCACGCGTTCCCGCCCGGCGCTCGCCACCGATATGGGAAGATTTGCGGCGGCGAACGCGCTGACCGAGTGTGTGATGCGTGTCGTGCACGACGAGGCCGCGCCAACGGTCTACAGCGGCGTGCTGGCGGGCCTCGACGCAATCTCCCGCGCTGAGCCTGAGCAGACGGTCGCGGTGGCGCTGCGGGCGCTCTGGCGGCTGGTGAGCGACGTGGGCTTCACGCCCGTCCTCGATCGCTGTGCGGAGTGTCACATCCCGATCAGTGACGCCGATGACGCCACGTTCAGTCATCGCTCGGGCGGCACGCTGTGTACCGCCTGCGCGGCCGCAGTGCCTGGGGGACGTCGACTTCCGGCGTCGGCACGCGCGACGATCCTGGCATGGCTCCGCGGCTCCGAGCAACCGTTGGCGATTCCGGTGGACGTTCCGGCGGCGCGTGCACACCAGCGGCTGCTTCGCGAATTTCTTGGCCAACATCTGACAGATGGTCGCGCACTGCGCGCGTTCGGAGCGTGGGAGCAAGAGGTGTTTGCTGCTCCGTAATACGTTGTAGAATAGTAGGTTACGCGAGAATACGCGGCCTCTTAGCGGCGGGCTGCGTCGTCGAGCGGGCGTCCGACGCTCACGGGAATGTTGCTTGACGCACTGCGCCGTGCGTCCTAATATTACCACAGGCAGTTCCTCTCTCACCCTCACCGGAGACTTCGACTAACCACCTGACTCGTCAGTCGGAGAAGCACCATGAAACGTTCGTGGGCAGCACTGGGTCTGGTGCTCGCTCTCAGCGCGATCATGCCAAACGTCTCGGACGCACAGGATACGCGGGTAAAAAGCTCGAAAGGTTCTCTCGGGCAGAATTACCCAAATCCCTTCAATCCTGAGACATCCATCCCGTTTAGTGTCGGGGATGATTCACCCACCTGTTCCAATCCGGCCAAGTTGTATCGCGTCTCCATGAAGGTCTACAACGTGCTGGCACAGCTCGTTGCGGTACCCGTGTTGCAGCGAGGATCGGCAGGAGTGAGTGGGGGCCAACCGCTGGACAACGTGTCGATCGCATGCGGTGACTACGTCGCCTATTGGGACGGCAAGGTTCGGAACACAGGGCGGGAGGCCGCCTCGGGAGTGTACCTGTACAGGCTCGAGGTGGATGGCGTGCCGCTGATGAAGAAGATGATCAACGTCAAGTGAGCACTACGAACGACCCGTAAGACAATTCATGATGGCGCGCCGGGTGAGCGGACCCGGCGCGCCATTTTGTATCCATGAGCCGCTGTATTGGCGCGACGAACGCGGCGCCGGCGATCTCGTTGCGCCGCTTCGGCATGATGCGCGCGGCATTGCGCTTGCCACTTCTGCTCGCAGCTGCACGTACGGCCCGACGTCGGGGAACTCCTCCCCAACGACGGCTCCGCCTCGTCCGAGTTTTCACGCCATGATCAATCCCGACCGTCTGACGCTGAAGAGCGCTGAAGCGCTCAACGATGCAGTGGGCTTCGCTCGCAAGGCGGGCAACCCGCTCGTGTATGATCTGCATCTGCTGCTGGCGCTGCTGTCGCAGGACGAAGGCATCGTCGTGCCCATTCTCCAGCGCGTCGGTGCCAACGTCACGTCGCTGCGCACGTCCGCGGAACTCGAGGCCGGACGGTACGCCAAGCAGAGCGACGCCCAGCCGAGCATGAGCCGCGAACTCACGCAGGTGGTGGACGCCGCCGAGAAGGAAGCCAAGTCGCTCGGCGACGAGTACGTGAGCACCGAACACCTGCTGCTCGCGCTTTCCGATGCAAAAAATACCGACAGCATGCGTCTGCTTGGCGCAGTTGGTGCCAATCGGGCGGCCCTGGTCGAATCGCTCAAGCTCGTACGCGGCGCGCACAAGGTCACCGACCAGTCGCCGGAAGGTCAGTATCAGGCCCTCGAGCGATATACGCGCGATCTCACCGAGGCGGCGCGCAAAGGCAAGCTGGACCCGGTCATCGGTCGCGATGAAGAAATCCGGCGCGTTATTCAGGTGCTGTCACGTCGCACCAAGAACAATCCCGTGCTCATTGGCGAACCCGGTGTCGGAAAAACGGCCATCGCCGAAGGTCTCGCGCAACGCATCATCAGCGGGGACGTGCCGGAGGGGCTGCGCAACAAACGGCTCGTCTCGCTCGACCTCGGCGCGCTGATCGCCGGCGCAAAATTCCGTGGCGAGTTCGAAGAGCGACTCAAGGCGGTGCTCAAGGAGATCATCTCCGCCGATGGACTCTACATCGTCTTCATCGACGAGCTGCATACGCTCGTCGGGGCGGGGAAGGCCGAGGGCAGCATGGATGCCGGTAACATGCTCAAGCCGATGCTCGCCCGCGGTGAGCTTCGCGTGGTCGGCGCCACGACGCTCGACGAGTACCGCAAGCATGTCGAGAAAGATGCCGCACTCGAGCGCCGCTTCCAGCCGGTCTTTGTTGGTGAGCCGAGTGTCGAAAGCACGATCGCCATTCTGCGCGGCCTCAAGGAGCGCTATGAGGCGCACCACGGCGTGCGGATCACCGACGGCGCGATCGTCGCTGCGGCCACGCTGTCGAACCGCTACATCGGCGATCGGTTCCTCCCCGACAAAGCCATCGACCTGATCGACGAAGCGTCGTCGCGCTTGCGTATCGAGATTGACTCGGTGCCGCAGGAGATTGACGCGGTCGAGCGTCGCATCGTGCAGTTCGAAATCGAGAAGCAGGCGCTGCGCAAGGAAACCGACGCCGCGTCGCTCGAACGTCGCACCGTGCTGGAGCGCGAGTTGGCCGAAAACAAGGAGCAGGTGGCCGGCATGCGCGCGCAGTGGCAGCAGGAGAAGGAGACGCTTGGCAGCGTCGGTCGTATCAAGCAGGAGATCGAGCAGGCGCGTTTCGAGGCCGAGAAGGCAACGCGCACCGGCGATTTGAACAAAGCCGCCGAAATCACCTACGGCAAGATTCCGTCGCTCGAACGCGAGATGAAGGATGCTGAAAGTAAGCTGGCGAGTCACGACGGCGGCCGTCCGCAATATCTCAAGGAAGAAGTCGCGGCCGATGACGTGGCCGATGTCGTGGCGCGCTGGACCGGCATTCCGGTGACGCGAATGCTGGAATCGGAACGCGAGCGTTTAACCAAGTTGGAGGACGTGCTCGCCACGCGTGTGGTGGGGCAGCGTGAAGCCGTGCGTGCGGTGGCCAACGCGGTACGCCGCTCACGGGCGGGACTGCAGGACCCCAATCGTCCGATCGGGTCGTTCATCTTTCTCGGGCCCACCGGTGTCGGCAAGACGGAGACCGCCAAGGCGTTGGCCGAGTTTCTGTTCGACGACGAACACGCAATGGTGCGCATCGATATGTCCGAATACATGGAGAAGCATGCGGTCGCGCGACTGATCGGTGCGCCTCCGGGCTATGTTGGATACGAAGAAGGTGGTCAGCTCACGGAATCCGTGCGGCGTCGGCCATACTCCGTCATTCTGTTCGACGAGATCGAGAAAGCGCATCCCGATGTCTTCAACATTCTGCTGCAGCTGCTCGACGATGGCCGACTCACCGACAGCCAGGGTCGCACCGTCGACTTCCGTAACGCGGTCGTCATCATGACGTCGAACGTGGGCAGCCACATGATTCTCGAACGCGGTCAGTCGGGCGAGGGTGGACAGTGGTCGCACGTGGAGCAGGAAGTGCTGGCTGCGCTGCGAAGCGTGTTCAAGCCGGAATTCCTCAACCGCATCGATGACGTGGTGGTGTTCCACCCGCTCGGCCGCGGCGAACTCGACCACATCGTGGACCTGCAGTTGGCGCACCTGCGCAAGTTGCTGAGCGATCGCAAGCTCTCGATCCGACTCACCGACGCGGCGCGCGCTCGGTTGGCCGAGGAAGGGTACGAGCCGGCGTTCGGCGCCCGTCCGCTCAAGCGCGCGGTGCAAAGGCTATTGCAGAATCCGTTGGCCATGGCGGTGTTGGAAGGGCGGTTCAAGGAAGGCGATATCATTCTCGCCGATGTGGATCCGTCCAACGAGGCGTTGATGTTCCGGCATGGCGACGCAGCGGACCTGGCGGCCGTAAACGCTCTGGCCGGGCGCGCGACCGATGCCGGCGACGTTGCGGACGCATAGGGTTCACGGCATGAGCACGACGCCGGTCTCATTGGCTGATCGCACGGCGATGGACGCGGCGTTGCACGAAGCTCGCGCGGCGCTGGCGGCAGACGAAGTTCCCGTTGGTGCGGTGCTGTTGCTCGACGGCAGGATTGTCGTGCGGGCGCAGAATCGCATGCGTCGAGACGGAGATGCAACGGCGCATGCGGAGGCGCTCGCACTGCGCGAGGCCGCGCTGACGATCGGCGTTGATGCGCTGCGTACCGCGACGCTGGTGGTGACGCTAGAGCCGTGTGCTATGTGCGCGGGTGCGATCGTGCTCGCGCGCGTGGCGCGGGTCGTCTTCGGGGCGTGGGATGACAAAGCGGGAATGTGCGGATCCGTCGGCGACATTGTGCGGCACTCGCGCCTTAATCATCGCCCTGACGTGATGGGCGGAGTGATGGCGGCCGAAGCGCGGGCTATGCTGCAGGATTTCTTTGTGCGTCGTCGCTGAGCATTCGGTCGCGACGTCGGTCCGCACTGCAGCGGCCCGCCACCGTTATGTCGTCGGCTTGCTCGCCTGCTGTACCACTCGGACGTCGAGTGGCGGCCATTCGGTCATCTGGAACGTTGCAGACGCGAGCATGACGGAACCCTGCGACGCGTCAATCTCGTCG
>JBBQSM010000071.1:0-20802 GCA_038234895.1 Gemmatimonadales bacterium | reverse complement strand
CGTGGCCACGCCCACGGGACAGTACTACCACGTCCATCTCACCAACCACTTCCCGTACCACGTGTGCGGCGCCAAGCAGGACGCCGGATCGAGCTGTGGGCCGGTGCGCGAAACGGCCACGTTCGGTCGTGGCGGCGGCGGTTTCGGTGGCGCAGCAGCACCTGCGGCACCCGCCTCGCCGTTTGCCAATTTTTATGGCGTGGCCGGTGGTGAGTCCGGGTACATCAGCAGCAACCCCAAGGACCCGGACATCATGTTCGGCGCGAACTACGGCGGGAGCATGGACGTGCTGAACCGTCGCACCGGCAAATCGCTGTCGCTCGATCCGTGGCCGCTCAACCCCATGGGGCACGACGCGAAAGACTCCAAGTACCGCTTCCAGTGGACCTACCCCATCGTGCACTCACCGCACGATGCCAACACGATCTACGTCGGCTCCAACGTCGTCTTTCGTAGCACCAACGGTGGCACCACGTGGACGCCGATCTCTCCCGACCTCACGCGCAACGATCCGCGTACGCTCGGCGCGTCGGGTGGGCCCATCACCAAAGACCAGACCAGCGTTGAGTACTACGGCACCGTGTTCACGCTGGCCGAATCGAAGTTGGTGAAGGGACTGATCTGGACCGGCAGCGATGACGGACTGCTCCACCTGTCGCGCAACAACGGTGTGACGTGGAAGAACGTGACTCCTAAGGGGCTGCCCGAATGGATGCGCTGGAGCATCATCGAAGCGTCACCGCATGCGCCCGGCACGGCATGGGTTGCGGGCAATCGGTATCAGATGGACGACTTCACGCCGTACTTATATCGCACCACCGACTACGGCGTGACGTGGACCAAGATCACCGACGGTATCACCGCCGATCATTTCACCCGCGCGATCCGCGAAGACCTGCATCGTCCGGGTATGGTGTACGCGGCCACCGAACGTGGTGTGTGGGTGTCGTACAACAGCGGTGGCAACTGGGAGAGTCTGCAAAAGAATCTCCCGCCGGTGCCGGTCAGCGACATGATGCTGCGCGACGACGATCTCGCCATCTCCACGCACGGACGCGCCTTCTGGGTGATGGAGAACCTCACACCGCTGCGCTGGGCGCCAGAACAGGCCAAGGCCGATGCCGCGCCGTATCTGTTCAAGCCGGTGCCGGTGCTTCGTCTCAACGGCCAGTCGCAGCCCACGTTCGTGTATCGGCTACCGGCCGACTCCATGCCCGTGAAGTTCGAGTTCTTCGACAAGGCTGGTGCACTGCTGGCCACCGTGGCCTCCACGGATACGGCGCCCACCGCAGCACCTGGCGGCGGCGGACGATTCGGCCCGCCGGCCGCGGCCAAGCCGGGCAACAAGAAAGGGATCAATCGCTACACGTGGAACATGCGCCACGAGAACGCCAAGACGTTCCGCGGCATGATCACGTGGGCCGGCAACGGCGGCGGACCCGCCATGGCACCGGGTACGTACAAGGTGAAGATGACCGCCGGCAACAGCACGCCGGTAACGTACGATTTCGTCGTCAAGCCGGACCCCCGCTCCGACGCCACCGAAGCCGATCTGATCGAGCAGACGCGGATGGCGTTGCAGGTGCGCGATCGCATCACGGCGGCCAATCAGGGCGTGATCGAGATCCGCAATCTCAAGCGCGAGCTCACCGACCGTGATGCGAAAATGGCGGCGGTACCATCGTTCGGACCGCTGGTGAAGCGCTTCGCCGACAGTCTGGCCGTGGTGGAAGATTCGTTGTACCAAACGAAGAACCAGAGCGGACAGGACCCGCTCAACTTCCCCATTCGCCTCAACGATCAACTCGGCGGTCTGCTCAGCTTTGTGGCCAGCGGTGAGCGCCGCCCGCCCAAGCAGGCGTACGATGTGTTCGGCGTGCTGTCGCCCAAGCTCACACTGGAGCTCACCAAACTTGATCGCATTATCGCACGCGATTTGCCCAAGGTGAACGCCGCCCTCAAGGCCGCCGGTCAGCCCGAAATCGGTCGCTCCAAGATCGAACCTCCCGGCCCCGCCGCCGCACCCACTGCCGCCTTCGTCCCCGAGCCCTAGTCCGTCACACTGGGTACTCCGAACCATGACTCAGTACGGAGTACCGCAGTTCAGATCACCACACACGGCGCCCCGGGACCCCCGCGGCGCCGTGTGTGTTTTCCGCCACGACCTGTAGCTTCCGTCATGACCCGTTGCACACCGCCCCGCCCGTTTCCCGTGCGCCACCGCCAGTGAAAGCGTTCGTCGCCATTGGATTGCTGCTGCCGCTGGTGCTGCTCGGCATCGCCTGGGCGTTCCGCACCATCATCCTCGCCCTGCTGGTGCAGGCGGCGGAGCGCGGCAACATCATCCCCCTGGCCTTCACGTTCGCTCCAATCCCCGTGCCGGCCGGCGAACGTTTCGCGCTCGCGGTACCGGCGCGACGAGACGGCGAGAGCATACGGACGATGGGTTCGCTCGTGCTGACCACGCGGCGCGTGCGCCTGATGCAGCGCAAACGAATCGTGCTCGACGTGCCACTGACCCAGATTGCACACCTGACGGTGCAAGGCTTCACGCTCCGCCTCACCATTCGCGGGTCGGCCGATCCGGTGGCGCTTCGCGTACCTCAGCCCGCGGTCATCGCACGCTACGTACGTACGCTCGCGGTGCTGGGTGCACGCGCGGGCGCGACGTGACGAGCGAGCCGCATCCCTGCTGCGGCAGGTAACGCACCGTCCATTCCCAAACCCGTCACCCGATGCGCCGACCCCTGTTGTACCTCGCAGCCGCCCTGTTTCTCGCCTACGAACAGGTGGCGTTCTATCAGTGGATGCAGGCTCACGGCACGGTTTCGGACGGTCTCGCGCATGCGTGGCAGACACTCCGCGCCGATCCCATGGTGTTCATGGCATGGAACGACATGGGCGTGTTCACCGTCATTGTGCTGGTGTGGCTGCTGCGCGACCTGCGCGCGCATCGACGCTCACTGCTCTGGTGGCCGGCCACACTGATCTTTGGCTGCCCGCCACTGCTGGTGTATCTCGCGCGCAACCCGGACGCGCTGCGGCCGGTGGCTCGCGAGGGCTGACAGGCTGCGCGTGGCGCGCAGACGTTTACCGGAGCCGTGAGACCGAGTGCCCTGCTACAACGGCGCGTTCGACGGCACGAGCCGCCGTGTCTCGCCGTGGCGCATCACGATGAACCGATCGGCGGCGATCCCGCGTGTAACCAGTGCGGCGGCGAGGTCCTTTGGCGGTTGATCGAGTGACTCGTCGGAGAGCGGAAACGTGCCCCAGTGCACACCGATCGCGGCCGCGGCCCGGACGTCGAGCATCACCTGCACCGCCTCGTCCGGATTGACGTGCTGGCTGCGCATGAACCAGCGGGGCTCGTAGGCACCAATGCCGATCGCGGCGAGGTCGAAGCCGCCGAATCGTTCACCGATGCGTCGCGGGTCGTCGGAGTAGCCCAAGTCCCCCGAGTACCAGAAGCGAAAGTCCGGGTGCACGATCGCCCAACTGCCCCACGGTGTGTCGTTGCGACGAAGCGCCGACCGACTGCTCCAGTGCTGCACGGGCAGGAAGTGGAATTCGATGTCCCCAGTCGGCGTGGCCATCCGCGTCTCCTCGTTCCATTCAAGACCGTGCACGGTCTGCTCGGATCCGCGCGGCCGGAGGCCAGGCACCTCGCGCTCCAACCAGGCATCGACCCCACGCGGCACCATGAAGCGCGGTGGTCCGCCCGGCTGGCATGCGACCGCGCGCACGGACGGCCGATCGAGATGATCAAAATGGTTGTGCGAGATCACCACGGCATCGATGGGCGGGAGCTGCGTGATGGACAGCCCCGGCGGCTGGTGACGCAGGGGGCCGGCGAAACGCACCGGAGAGACCCGACGACTGAAGACCGGATCGATGAGGATATTGCGCCCGCCAAGCTGTAGCAGCAGCGACGCGTGCCCGATCCACGTGATCGTGGTCTCGCTGCGATTGGCGCGCAGAAACTCCACCGCGGGTTCGACCCCGCGCAGGGATTCCGTGGGCGGATGCGGGAGTCCGCTCCGCAGACGGTCGAAAGTCCACCGCGCAGCGCCACGCGCATCGACATCGGCGCCACTGGGATTGCGATACCGCGGGGGCGTCATGGTCGAGGCGGCTCGTGAAAGGTGACGGGAGCGGTTCGTGGAAGGTACGTCTTGTGACCCCCGTCTCGCTCTGCCCTCGCCCAGCGCGACGGCGCCGGGGTATTCTCCATCATGCCTCGACCCCTACCGCAGGCCTCCGTTGCCGCCCTCTTCGCACTTGGCGCGCTGCTCGGCGCGTGCAATGGCGGCAGCGAGCTCGCCGAGCCGGCGGCCACGACTCCAGCGCCCGTCGATACCACAGCTCCGGTGTCGAACGTGGCCCCTACGCTGTCCCGCACCGTGGTGCTCACTGGTCTCGCCAATCCATGGGACCTCGCGTTCGCCGCCGACAGCACGATGCTTTACACCGAGCGCTGTCGCGGGCTCACCGCACGTCGCACCGACGGCACGAGCACCCGACTCTTTGGAACAACCGGGTCGGTGAATATCGCATCCGATCTGGTGTGTGAAGGACAGAGCGGCATGCTCGGCGTCGCCATCGACCCGGCCTTCGCCACGAACCGGTTCGTGTACGTGTACATGTCGTCGAATCGCAGCACCAATCCGCGCACCAATCGCGTCATCCGTCTGCAAGTGGATCCAACGTTCACTAACGTCGTGGCCCGTACTGACATCGTCACCGACATCGCGTACAAGAACGCGGGCAACGCGCACGGTGGCGCGGGTGCGCACAGCGGTGGACGCATTCGTTTCGGACCGGACAGTCTGCTGTACGTCACCACCGGCGACAACCACGACGGTGCGTTGCCGCAACATCCCACGCGTCTTGGTGGCAAAGTGTTACGCATCACGCGCGATGGGGCCGCGGCGGCGGGCAACAACGCGCCCGGCGGTTTTGACGCACGCGTGTACACGTACGGGCATCGCAACGTACAAGGCATCACGTTCCGTCCGGTCACCGGTCAGTCGTTCATCGCCGAGCACGGTCCCAATCACAGCGACGAAGTGACCCCGCTGGTGGCCGGCGGCAATGGGGGATGGGATCCGCAGAACCGTCCGTCGCTGAATTGCGCGTCCAACTACTGCGGGTACGCCGGCAATCCCACCAGCATGCCCATGACGGACCGCACGCGTTTTCCCACCGCGCTGGCGCCGAGTTGGAGCAACAGTACCGCGTCGCAAGGGATGGGGCCCGCCGTGTTTTTGAGCGGAGCGCAGTGGAAGGCGTGGAACGGCCGACTCGCCGTGGGCATCATGGCCGGACAGCGCGTGGAGATTCTGGAACTGAACGCGGCCGGCTTCGCGGTGGGGAACACCAACGTCGGCTTGCCGAGCACGCGCTATCGCACGCTGGTGCAGGGATTGGATGGGGCGTTGTGGGTGACGACGGACAGCGGCGAATTGTGGCGGGTGGTGGCGCAGTGAGATAGTCGGCACACGCATCGCCACGTCACGCGGAGCACTCGCAAAGGGCCGTCAGTAAGGCCACCTTTCCATTCGCGCCGAGCTCGCTGCTTCGGCGTTTCTTCTTCAGAATGGATTGTACGTGACCGACACGATCAGGGACACACTCGCCGTGGCGCTCGGCGATGGCTACAGCATCGGACGCGAATTGGGCGGTGGCGGCATGAGCCGCGTTTGGATTGCTCGCGATGAGACGCTCGGCCGTGACGTGGTCGTCAAGCTGCTGTCGCCGGATCTGGCGCAGGATCTGTCGGTCGAGCGCTTCACGCGCGAGGTGCGGCTGGCCGCCGGACTGCAACATGCGCACATCGTGCCGCTGCTGACGGCGGGTGTCACGAGCGATAACCTGCCGTACTACCTGATGCCGTTCGTCGAAGGCGAATCGCTGCGGGCACGACTCGACCGCAGTCCAGACGGCGAGGCGCAGCCGATCGCGGTTGTCGTGTCCGTGCTGCGCGACGTCTGTCGCGCGCTGGCGTACGCGCATTCGCGTGGTGTGGTGCACCGCGACATCAAGCCAGACAACATCCTCGTGTCCGGTGGTGCGGCCATCGTGGCCGATTTCGGAATTGCGAAGGCCATGAGCACGGCGCGCGGATCAGACACGCAGTCGTCGGCGGCGCTGACGCGGGTCGGCGTCTCCATTGGCAGTCCCGCGTACATGTCGCCCGAACAAGGATCGGGCGACCCGGAGACGGATCATCGCACCGACATTTACGCGCTGGGCATCACCGCCTATGAGCTGCTGACCGGTCGGCCTCCGTTCACGCAGCCCACCGCGACCGGGCAGCTCATGGCGCACTTCACGGAAATCCCTGTGAACGTGAAAGAGCGCCGACCGGACATTCCCGACGGCCTCGCTGCGCTGGTGATGTCCTGCCTCGCGAAGAGTCCCGATGAACGGCCGCAGAGTGCGGACGAGCTGGCGACCGCGCTTGGCGAGTCTGCGCTGTGGTCCGGTGGTGGCACGACGGCACCACGCGTGGTCACCACGATGCCAGCGGCGACCAAGCCTGCATTGGCGCGTCGGGCGCTGGTGCTTGGCGGCGCCGTCGCGGTCGTGGCCCTTGGCGTCGCCGCATTCAGTTATCTACGTCGGCCGTCCGGTCTCGAGTCGAATCTCGTGGCCGTCATGCCATTTACCGTGCGCGACAGCAGCGTGCAGCTTTGGCGTGAGGGGCTGGTGGACGTACTGGCCCGCAGTCTCGACGGCGCCGGCGTACTGCGGACCGTATCTGCGTCGACCAGCATTGCGCAGTCTCCCGAGCGCGCCGATGCCGCGGCAGCCCAGACGTTGGGACAATCTGTTGGTGCCGGGCTGGTGCTGTTCGGTGATATCGCACTGGAGGGCCGCGATTCCGTGCATATCCGGTACGCCGTGTACGACGTGGCGGCGGCGCGCACGCGAAGCAGCTTTGACGTGCGCGGCGAACGGACACGCATGGATGCACTCGCGGATTCGATGGCGTTGCGCGTGCTCCGCGAAATCGGTGGCGGCAGCGGTGGTACGCTGTCCAACGTCGGCACGCGTTCCGTGCCGGCGATGCGCGCGTTTCTGCAGGGGCAGCAGTTGTACCGGCGCGGCGTGGTGGATTCGGCGCGCAATGCGTACATGGCCGCGCTGGAGTCCGACAGCACATTCGCCCTGGCGTGGCGTGGTGTGGCATCGGTGTACATCCGCCAAGGGCGCGAAGACGAACCGGATGCGGTGCACGCGCTCGATATGGCGATTCGCTATAAGAGTGGACGCAGCCCTCGCGACAGCATGCTGCTGCGCGCCGATTCGTTGCGCCTGGCGTTCCGGCGTCGCGCGCCGGGCGCCACCGATGCCATCGACGCCATCCCGATACTCACGCAACTCTTTGCGACACTCGAGCGTGCGACGGCGACGTATCCCAGTGACGCCGAACTGTGGTTTGAACGCGGCGACGCGGCGTTCCATTTCGGTGCACGCGGCGACGTGCCGCTGGCAGCGGCAACGACCTGGTTCGATCGCGGTGTCGCGCTCGACTCCACCTTTCTCGTAACGCAGTTCCATCTTCTGGAGCTGGCCACCAATGACGGGAACACGGACATCGCGGCGCGGAGTGCCCGACGTATCGCGGCCATGTCGACCGGCGAGCGTGCGACGTTTTACCGCGCACTCGCCGGCGTGCTCGAAGCGCAGCCGCTCTCGAAGAGCACTCGTGCGCTGCTGGACAGCATACCCGTGCCGTTCGTTGGCGCGATATTGCAAACGCTGGCAACGATGCCGGACTCCGGCGGTGTGGCGCTTAAACTGGCCGGTGAATTGGCCGCGCGACCGTTGCCACTGTTGGCCGCCAATCCGGATTCGGTCGGTTTCCGCGACGTGATGGCGCTGGTGTTTGCCAGTCGTGGGCGCGGGCGTGAGGCGCTCATCTGGTCGCGGTCACCCGGTCTGCCGCTGCAGTTGTGGCGCACCGGCATCGTGTCGCGTGACAGTGCGGTACTCGTCGCGCAGCAGCTTTTGGCGCGCGACCCGCGTCAGGCGGTTGGCGCAAGTCGACTGTTCGCGGAGCTGCGCGACACCGTATCGATGCGACGCCTGCTGGTGTGGTCGGACAGCGCCGACGCAGCGGCGGCGCGCGCGAGTGGCCCGGCGACGCCCAGTACGACAGCGGCGTTGTCGGCGTTTGCGCGGCTGGCCGTCGGCGACAGCAGCGCGGCGTTGAGTGCATTGCTCGCCATCCCGATGTCTGCCTGCAGTGGTGCCCCGTGTGCCGGCAGCTCTGTTGCCGCACTACTTGCAGCGCAAGGTCGCCCGGCGGACGCGGCTCGCGTGTTCGATCGCTGGCTGCCGTCCGCCACGGCCCGACTCGATGTGCCGGTGGACTGGATGGCACGCGCACGCATTGCGGAGCAGCTGGGTGACTCGGAGACGGCCGCGCGATTGTATCGTCGCGTGGCGATCGTGTGGCGCGGAGGTGACGCGGAGGTGCGGTCGTTTGTGAACGAGGCGAAGGAAGGTGTGGTGCGTACGTCGCGGCGGTGATTGCGGCGATCGCCCGCTTCACCCCCGCGCACAGCTTGACGCACGCTGCATAGCTCCACTGTTGACGCCCCCTAGACCTCAGGGGATTGCCGGCCGAACAAGGCCCGACCGCGCGCAGTTCTCCCAATTCACTGCCGCCAGCCCCAGCTCTTCGTGCGTCGCCGCCAAGCTCGGATCAAACCGCTGTAACCACCGCGCCGTGACCGCCGCATCGAGCACCGCACCATCCGCCTCAATCACCACCGCACTCGGCCGCTGATCCCGCGGCCCCCACGCAAATGTCACGCGCGCCTCGCGCACGAACCCCGTCTCTACAATCGCCACCGCGATCTGCCGCGTCCGCAACGCAGCCGCACGATCCAATCGCCACGGATCCTTGCCCGACATTGCGCCGCCGCCGATCGCGATGTGCGGACCGTAGAAGTCCATGACAAGCTTCCGTCCGGTCTGTCCGTTGTCGTTCATCGGCCCGCCTTCGGTAAACGGTCCCGCCTCGTTCACACGCACTACGAACTCAGGCTCGGGTGCAGCGAGCAACGTCGGCATACGCGCGGCCTCTTCATTCAACACGCGCGTAAACAGTTCGCGCACGCTTCGCTCGAGTTGCACCATCGGCGCCTCGATCAGATGCTGCACGCTGCACACAATCCACGCCGGCGCGTACTGCACGAACCCATTGGCGTTCGTGCCCACGGGTGAGAGCGCGATCAGCAGCTTGCCATCCGGCCCTGCGCCGAGTGTGCGATCGCGCACCGTCAACGCGAGCAGTTCGTCGCGCAACAGCAGCGCGAGATATTGCTCCATCGGCAGCCATCGGGTCTCCGGCGTACCGATCGCGTAGCCGATGTGAATGGCTTGGTCGTCTGTATACTCGCGCATCGCCTGCTCCTCGGGATCGGCTTCATCGACCGTGCACGCAAGATCAATGATCACGTCACTCGGACGCGGACACGCGAAGTCGCTGCCATCGCCAACGCCCCCGAACGCTACGCCGAAGCCAGCGCGTTCGTACACACCGCGTACGGTCGCTTCGACATACGCGCGATCGAGTGCGCCGCCAGCGGTGGAGACGCGGCCATTGATATGACATCGATATTCATGCACAGCGACTTCGACCTGTACGATGGCGCGCGAATCCCTCGCGAGCGCGATGTCGACGATGGCGTCGGCGATCTGATCGGCCAGCTTGTCGGGATGTCCCGGCAGGACAGCCTCGGCGAATCGCGGACCGAGTGACGCGGGTGACGACGATATGGTGCTCATGAGTGAACCTCAGGCGAAGGTAATGATCTGCTGGATGCGACCCACGGCGCACTCGCGTGCGTCGGTCCGAGGCCGAGTATGCCGAGGTGGAGCGAGAGGCCCGCGTCGCGAACTGCATTGGCGGTTGCGCGGGACACGGGTTCGAGGTAACCGTCGGTGATGATGACCGCGGCGCGCGTCGTGTGCTGTTGTGCGAGCGCATGCAAGAGGACCGGGCTAATAGCGGTGCCGCCGGTGGTCGGCAGTACGCCACTCTCCAACTCTCCGCGAGACGCGACGACGACTTTGTTTGAGAACCAGTACAGCGTCGGTGTCATGCGCGCTTGCACGGTTAACAGTGCTTGGCGCAGATGCGGCAAGACTGCATCCATGCTACCGCTGACGTCTACGTAGACTCCGACGTTCGTGGGGCGCGGACGGCGATCGAGCATGTACCCGTCGAAAAGCAACGGTGACGGACCGCCCAGCCGACGATGCGCCAGCACACGCGAGCCGGCTCGGCGATCGTGCATCCGATGCACGACGCGCGTAGGGCGTTCGTACCAATCGAACCGCTTCGTCGCTGTACCTGACGCGACACATGCGCGCATGAACAGCGAAATCAATGCACGCTCGAGCGCCGCGGTTCGCGCGACATCGGCGAGCGTCACCTGGCCTAGAAAGTCGCCAGCTCCGGCCAACGAACCGCGCAGTGTTTGCAACGCGTCATTGAACGCTTGCGCGGCGTCGATATCACGGGTGCCCAAAAGGGCGGCCGCTTCGGTCTCCGTCTGCCCGTGGCCACCGAGCAACAACAGGTCGTCATCCAGCGGCACCGCGCTCTTGCGGAGCGCGTCGATGATGTCGGTGTAGGTGACTTGCTGGTAGTCGGGCGATTGGCCGTCGGGTGTGGCGTCATACAACAGGCGGTGAATCGCGCGCAACGATTTCGGCGCGTCGCACGAGGCGGTCCAGTCGGACCTGCGCGGCCAGCCCGGCGGAGGCCTGAGTAGAAACGATGGCGCCGTGCTCGCTGAATAGAACTCGGAGAAGAGCGCTGAATACTCATGTACGTCGACGTCAGCGAACCGTACGGTTTCAAGGACGGTACGATTGATTATCGCGTCGAAAGCGATGTTGTGCGCGAGCGTCGGCCGCGGATACAATCGCGTGTGGCCGAGCGCGATGTGCAGCAACTCGTGCATGATGAGGGCAGCAAGTCGCTGAGGCGTCTTGCACCATTTCGCCACAAAGTAGGGGTTGAGCAGCAGTCGCGGACGGTCAACGCATTCGACACAGGCGGTATTGATCACGGTACTCCACTCGACCGACGACACACTGAGCATCGCGTGCAGTGCGCGGGCGTGCACGCCCACCAGATTGAGCACACTGGCGACGACGGTATCGACCGGCGAGTCAGCGAGGCGTGCCTGCGTCATGAGGCCTCCGGCGAAGGCACTGTGCCGAACCAGCGTAGCACGAGCGCGCCACTGCAGCAGAAGCCATCGAACGTCGGGATGCGTCGGAAGAGCAGGACGGGCCGCGCGTAGTGCGCGAGCGCTAGCAGCCCCCAAGCCATCGACAACGCCTCGGGGTTGTACGCCTGGCGGCCAAGCACCGGAAGCCATGGATACGGGCGCGGCTGATCGGCGCCGTCCTCCGACGCCCATTCCGTGATACCAACAAACGGTGGCAACGCGCCGCATGCATCGAGAATGTCGCGTAATGTCAGCAGTCGCTGTACCGCGCGCTTGGTGCCGGCACGCGAGCGCGGGCCGAGTGACCGGTCCTTATTCACGAAGCTGCGTGTCTCGCGCATGATCAGAGCGCGCGCCTCCGCCGCAGCCTCGGGCTGGCCTTCAGCGCGCACACCGGAGCTGTCGAGCAACACGATCGCCGCACAGACTGCGAGGTCGATTACGCGCGGATGCAGGATGTTCTCCGCAAGTGTCTTCTCCCAGCACGGATGGTCGCCCTCGATGCCGTGGTGTGCCATGAGTTCGCCGATCAGCGTGCGCGGCTGCACGCGCCACACCAAGCCGACGGCGGCGGTTTTGTACACCGACATCGGTGATGGTCCGGAGTTGTGTAGCACACAGACATGGTCGCCGAGCCGATGATGCATCGTCGCCTGTGTCATGCGGCCACCGGCGACATCGCGCGCGACGGCGTCGGTACATTTGGCGACAGCGCCGTGCGACAGCTGTCGACGATCCCGACGAGTCGGTCGATGATGGACATTGGGTCAGTCAACGCGGTGCCGGTGAGTTGCTGCGGTGGTGTAAAGTGCGTCGCGATGACGCCGTGCAGATATTCGGCGTCGTTGGGCGCAAGTGACGACTGCGACAGTGAGCTGCGCAATTTGACTGCCCATTCGCGATGCGGCCCGAATCCGCGCACAGTCGCCCCATCGCGCGCGACGGCTGCGACAAGCGTTGCTGTCGTTTCGGCGGCGATGGCGGTTATGACATTGGTATCGAGCACGTGTGGCAACACGCACCACGCCACCACACAGGCCTCGGCCTTGGGTAACTCGGCCAGCGCGCCGCAGAGCGCTTCGCTGCGAACGATCGGCGCGAGCGTCGGCAGCGTGAGTGACAACAGCGCGCGATGCAACGGATCCTTCACCGCGAGCAGCGTGCGGCGCGGGTCGTCATCGTCAAGCGACGTTTCGCGCCATGCCGCTTCGTGTGCGGCGAGCAGGGTGGTCCGCGCGATGCGCGTGCGCACGATGTCGGGAATCGAGGCGAGCAGCGCGGCGCGGCAGGCGGGCTCGTCGCCGGAAAGTCCGAGTGCGAGATGCGCGGCTCGGCTGGCAACCATGTTGCGCAACAGGGTGGCGGCGCGGCGTCCACCGATTGCGATGCGGGCGGCGCCGAGTCGCGTGATGAGGACGTCGACGTAGGCGGTGAGCGCGTCGCCGGACTGTGCACGCACGGTGGGGATGAGCGCTTTCGTGGCGTGAACGAGTTCGCGCACGATACGGCCGGCGTCGGGAGAGGGTGCGTCGCCGATGCCGCCAATGATGAGGCGGCGGTCGTTGTCGGAGAGGTCGATGAAGCGGGGCAGTGTGACCACCCACGCGAAACGGTCGGCGAGTGCAGGATCGAGCGATTCGACACCGTCATAGCGGGCGCCGTCCTCGGCCTGCGCATCAGTGGGCGGATTGGTGGCGGCCCAGCGATAGCGCAGCGACGTGATGTCGATACCCTGGATGCGCCGTTCGTGAATGATGGGAAAGAGTTTGTTCGCGACGTCGGGTCGGCAGCGGCCGATCTCATCGAAAAACACCGCCTCCGCGTCCCAGATCGCACCGGGCGGCGCGACGTAGCGGATGGCGCCGCGGTCGTCGGGGATGGGAAATCCCGCGAGATCGTCGAACTGCAGGATGCTCGCGTTGTAGTGGCGCAGTGTGAGTTGCAGCGCGTGGGCGAGTCGTTGCAACAGCAACGTTTTCGCGGCGCCGTGATCGCTGACGAGCAGTAGCGGCTCTTCGGTGGCGAGTGCGGCGAGGAGCGCGGGTTCGAGCGCGTCGTAGCCGACGATGCCCAGTGAGCGTAGGAGCGAGCGGCGGGGTGCAGGCGTCGCTTTCACCCGCATTCGTGATGCCGTCGCCGGTGCGGTTGCCGATGCAGTGGTCATGCTGCTACCTCGGCGCGCGATGCGCGCAGAGCGTGACGCGCCGGTGGCCGCCGGTGCGTCTGTGGTCCGCTTTAGTGGTCGTCTTTAGCGTCGCGCCACAAGCTGGCCGTTCAAATCGCGACGTGGTGCAGGTGCGGCAGAATCACCGGGCAATGAAAAAGCCCGGCCTGCGGAATCCGCAGCCGGGCCGATACAATGGACGGGAGGCGGTTTAGCTGAATTTGTAGCGCGGCCAGCAATCGCAAGAAATCGCCGCGTGATGCTGAAGTGAGTATACAATATTTCTCGCTGAGCGCAACCGTACCACTTGAGCTTCGATGAGGTGGTATGCACCGCGCTGCGGGAGCGTTCGCAGACCGAGCCGGTGTCATGCAAAACACTCGAATCGCAGACTTCTGCCAACGTACTCTACGATCTCTGACGTTTGCCGAGTTCTACGACCGTTGTGACGACCGGATGAGGTTGGGCGATGTTCATCCCGGCGCCACTGGGAGTGGCTGACAGAGGCGAGGCTATTGGGATCGATGTCGAGAGCGAACGTGCGCTGCCTTCTTCCGCATACCCGTGGGCGAACGGCGTCTGGGCCGTCCTGCCGCGTGGTGCTCTGGCCCGTGTCGGACATGTGGACCAAGACTCAGGCCAGGAAGCGGTGACCCGGAGACGGCCGCCCGATTGTATCGTCGCGTGGCGATCGTGTGGAGCGGAGGTAACGCCGAGGTGCGACGCGGGGCTAGCTTCTGGCCAATGGACGATTCCCACCAGGTCAACGCAAGTCAACGGGTTGTAGCAGCGGTCATCCGTCGCGATTCTGGTCTGCTCGTGTGCCAGCGCCCCGCGCACAAGCGTCATGGTGGCCTGTGGGAGTTTCCCGGGGGTAAATGCGAACCCGGCGAAAGTGACGCTGCCGCAGTTGCGCGAGAGTTGCTGGAAGAGCTTGGCGTGCGGACGCACGTAGTGGGCGCGACGCAATTCACCGTCGCCGACCAGGACTCACCGTTCGTCATCGCGTTCGTAGATGTCGAAATCGAGGGCGATCCGGTGTGCATCGAGCACGACGCGATCACGTGGGGGCAGCCGCAGGATCTGCTCGCGCTTCATTTGGCGCCAAGCGACCGGCGCTTCGTAGAGTTTCTATTGGGCGCGTCATGACACTTCCGTTCGGACTGTACGATCAGCTCGTCACCGACGCGCTGGCGAAGCGACTGACTGATGACGGGCAGCATGCCTCAGTGGACGCGCTTTCCGGCAGTGAGACGGCGCTGTATCTACTCGATCTCGTTGGACGGACCCTTGCGGACATTCTCGACTCGCTGGGTGATGGTGATCGCGAGGCGCTTGAACGGCAGGGCGAACTGATTGCCGAGCTACTTCGGTTCGTGCGGGGTCGCGTCGATAGTACGGCCTCGGTGGATCTTCCCTCCGCACCACTGCGTCGTTTGCGCGCGATTGGCCGCACGGCTGATGACTCCGCGCAACTGCCGGTTTCCGGACTGACAGCACCGTGGCTGTTCACCGCATCCAAGGCCTCACCAACGCTGTACGAGGAGATCCGTCGCGAAGCGGCCGCCTGCGAGGAGATCGACATCCTGGTCAGCTTCATCACGGTGTCCGGTGTGCGTAAGCTCATGGACGTGCTACAGCGCGTCACGGCACCCGGAGCCGATGGACTTGGGCGCACGCGCATTCGTGTGCTGACCACGACTTATATGGGCGCCACACAGCAAGCAGCACTCGATATGCTCGCGCGGCTCAACGGCTGTACGGTTAAGGTGTCACTCGACGGACGACGCACACGCCTGCATGCCAAGGCATGGATGTTCGGACGCGCCTCGGGGTTTGGGTCGGCGTATATCGGCAGCGCCAACCTTTCCGGCGCGGCACTCTTGGGCGGACTCGAATGGACGGTCAAGATCACCGAACGGGCACAACGGCCGCTCTTTGATCGCGCGAAGGCGAACTTCGAATCGCTGTGGGAAGACGGCGAATTTGTTCAGTACGACCCGGCCGATCCAACATCAGTGGCCGCGTTGCGTGCTGCCCTCCGCTCGGAGAGTGGAGGGCTGATCGGTAGCGCACTCCCGTTCTTTGACATTACGCCCAAGCAGTATCAGGCCGATCTGCTCGAGCAGTTGCACTTCGAACGCGAGCATGGACGCTGGCGCAACCTGCTCGTTGCGGCCACAGGTACCGGCAAGACGGTGATGGCGGCACTGGACTACCGTCGTAGCGCACAGTTGTCAGGCTCGCGTCCGCGGCTGTTGTTCGTCGCGCACCGACAGGAGCTGTTACAACAGGCGCTGCATACGTATCGCGCCGTACTACGTGACGCGGGCTTCGGATCGTTACTCGTGGGTGGCCACACACCGGACCAGTACGAACACTTGTTCGCCAGCGTGCAGAGCCTCGCGTCACAGGATCTCGTGCAACGGTACGGGAGTGACTACTGGCATACGGTCGTGATCGACGAGTGCCACCGCATCGCCGCGCCGCAGTTCGATGCATTTGCGAAGGCCGTGCGTCCGCGCGTACTGCTCGGTCTCACCGCGACGCCCGAGCGAACCGACGGCAAACCGCTCGCGCCGTACTTCGATATGCGCCCGGATGGTTCGCCGGCGGCAGAGCTGCGTCTCTGGCAGGCGCTCGACCTGCAACTGCTCGCGCCATTCGAATACTTCGGCTGCAACGACGAGACGGACTTCTCCGATGTGCCGTGGAGCAGGCCCGGTGAGTTACTGGCGATCGACAAGCTCGTCACCGGCAATCAGGTGCGCGCTCGCATGGTGATCGGCGAGTGGCAGCGACTCACCGGCAATGCCAAGGCGAGCCGTGCACTGATCTTCTGCGTGTCAGTGAATCATGGCCACTTCATGGCCGAGCAGTTCAACAAGGTCGGACTGCCGGTCGTGTTCCTGCACGGCGGATCCACGGAGCAGGAACGTCAGCGAGCACCCGTGGCTCTCGCCAGCGGTGAGATCTGCGGTATCGTGACCGTCGATCTGTTCAACGAAGGCATCGACATCCCATCCGTGGACACGCTGTTGTTGCTGCGTCCCACCCAAAGCCCGCTGGTCTTCCAGCAGCAACTTGGCCGCGGGCTCCGTCTCGCCGAAGGCAAGTTGAGCTGTCTCGTGCTCGACTTTGTAGGTCGGCATCGCACTGATTTCCGGTTCGATCATCTGATCTCGGCGATCACAGGACTCAGCCGGCGCGAAGTCATTCGGGGTGTCGAAGAGGGCTTTTCGACGTTGCCAAGCGGCTGTCACATCCATCTCGAGCGACAGGCGGCCGGTCGGATCCTGATCAATCTGCGCGCGGTGGCGAACCAGACGTGGAAGCGGTTGCGCGCGGAGCTGCAGGGATACGCTGCGCGTGAGACGCGTGGCACAGTGACGCTCGGCGGCTTTCTGCGCGCGCAGGAGGTTGATTTGGCCGAGGTCTATCGCGACGCGAGTCCTAGCGGATGGACACCGTTGCGGCGTGCCGCGGCGGTGCTCCCCGAAGGCGACGCTGCGTCGAACGAGACTCAAGACGAAGCGCGGCTATCCAAGTCGCTCCGGCTGCTGCTGCATGTGGACGATCCGCGTCAGATCGCCGTGATGCGTCAGGTCGCGGAACAGGGGTCGGCCTACGTGGCGGCCAACACAGACGATGCGCTTCGTGCGCAGATGTTGTTCTATCAGACAGACTCGAAGACGGTACAGCCGTACAGCCATTTCGTGCGCGTGCTCGGCGCAGAGCACGCGGTGCGCGATGAACTGGCTCAACTAGCCGACGTGCTCGACGCGCGAAGCCGAGTTGCCGAACACGCGATCCCTGGCTTCGCAGATCTTCCGTTGCTGCTGCATGCACGTTACGAGCGTCGTGAAATTCTGACTGCGGTACAACTTGCGACAGCCACTGACCGACCGTCGTTTCGCGAAGGCGTGGTGACGCTGAAGCCTCGAAGGACACAGCTTCTGTTCGTGACGCTCGACAAGTCCGACGGCTTCCACGATCGCATCGCGTATCATGACTATGCCATCAGTGCAACGCGATTCCACTGGCAGACGCAAAATAGTGCGGGTCCCGACACCGAGGTGGGACGTCGCTATCTGGAGAGCCGCGGCAACGGGTGGTCGTTCCTCCTGTTCGTACGCGAAGATCCCGAGCACGCATTCGTTTCGTGCGGCCCCGTGCGCGTGGCGACCCCCGCAGACATCTCCGGCGACCGCCCGATGAACATCAACTGGACGCTCGATGTGCCGCTGCCAGTACAGCTGTTCCGCGCGTTCAGCGTGCTGAAGGGGGCGTAGGTCGAGCGGCAGCCACGCCGTCCAGAACGATTTCCGCGAGCATTTTCAAGTCGACCTGCCTGGAACTCATGGACGATCTGGCGGCGACCGGTGGCGAGATCATCGTAACCAAGCACGGTCGGCCGGTCGTCCGCGTCTGGTATCCAACTCAGTCCGCTCACCCGAGATGTGCTCACCGGGAGTACACGGCTCCCCGGTTCACCGCACGCTGATCCAGCCGACCGCATGCTCCTCGCGCAGGCGCAGCTCTTGGGCGCTTCGCTGCTTACGTGCGACAAAGGGATCGTCGCCTATGCAGCGCGTACACCCGGCGTACCGGTCTGCGACGCACACTGAGTCTCGCGCCCGCTCGTTAGTGCGGCCCTGCCGACCCCACCGACCGCGGCACCACGCCGCGTAACCACTCCACCCGCAACTCGCTCCACCCGTCCACCTGCACGTATTGCACGCGCATGTTATGCGTGCCACTGCGTGCGGTCGCATACGCCGGCCGCGTTTCGTGCGGTGTCCAGTCGTTGATCACCAGCACATCGTCCACCCACACGCGCACGCCGTCGTCACTCAGCGCGCGCAGCGTGTAGTCGCCGGCGGCGAGCGTGACGGTCGCGGTCGCCTCAAGCGCCACCCGCGCGCGTGGCAGCGACGGTACGATGGACCGCGACGTGAAATAGTCGAGTCGCGGCACCTCATGCGCGAACGCCGGGGTGCCGCGCAGTAAGGCGGCGAAGGCGTCTGGCTTGGTGCGCGGATCGGTGCTGTCGGCCCACACGAAGAAGCGCGACGACCAACGTTGCACCGGCTCGAAGTGCGCGTACGCGAACGTCACCGGCACGCCCGCCGCTCGTGCCACGCCACGCGGCGAGACGGTGGCGGCACCGGTGTACTCCAGCGAAAGGCCAAAGTCTCCCTCGCGCCCGGCCGCCGGTGTGACCACGATCGTGTCACCGGTGCGCCCGCTCGTACGTGACAGCAACCGCACACCGACCTGCCTCACCACACGCCACCGCCCCGGAGGCCCCAGCACGGCCAGTCGCAACGGCGCGGCACGCGTACTGTCCACGGGCCACAACTTGGGTGAGCGCCAATCGTATGGCCCCCACTCGTCCACCACGATCGCAGAACGGTCGCGTTCGGATACCGCCCGCGACGGCCAGCGAATGGGCTCGTCCTGAATGACCGGCAACCGCCAGTACGCGGTGGTGGGCGCCAACCGTCGCGTGTCGCACGACGTGGCCACGGTATCGCGCTGCACATTCGCCGCGCTGTCCACCGGTGCCGTGTTGGTCACAGCCCACACCGTCCGCACGCCGCCAAACACATTGTTGCGAATGACGTAGTCGCGGCTTCGCGTATCGCGATACTTGGGATAGCCCCAGTCGGATGGCTCGATGGCATCGGCCCACAATCGCATGCCAGTACTGTCACCATCGAACTGGTTGGCGGCGATGGTGTTTTGCTGCCCATGCTCGATCGCGATGGCAATCCGGTTGCGCCCAAAGCAGTTTCCGATGATGCGCGACTCGTAGCTGTAGCCACCCCATAAGCCGTGATCGTTGCCGACCACGCGATTGGCAATGAACGTATTGCGGCTGAACGTGGCCTCCATGCCATTGGTGGGCGCGTAGCTGAAATCGTTGGCCAGAAACACATTGTCATTCGCCCCGCCCTTGCCGCTGTCCATCGTCTCCTGACCGGCCCAGAGAAACAGACCATCGCCGCCGTGCGTGACAGAGTTATACGCCACCACGTTGCGCGTACACTGCTCGAACATGAGAATGCCGGCCGAATCCTGACCACGTCGGTAGAAACCGTGGCTGTAGCCGCGCACGTTATAGTCGATGCGATTCCCAACGATGGTATTGGCGTTCGCGCGATACATCCCAATGCCCAACCCCGAGTTGAACGAAAACTCGTTGTCGCGAATATCGAGCGAGTCGGAACGCACCAGCAACAGTCCGTTCATCCCCTGCTCCACTTTATTGCCGAACACCCGACCGCCCGTCACCCCGTCGAGATAGATTCCCGCGCCAAAGCGCATCCATTCGCCCTGCTCATTCTTGTGGTACGACAACCAGTCGTTGAGACTCTCGTGCTCCACGAGACTGAACAGTCGCGGCTTCCAGTTGTAGCTCAGATCATTCCCATCCAGCTGCAACATGCGCGTGTTGCGCGCCAGCAGGCCAACGTGATAGCCACGCGCACGCAGGCCGTGCACGCGCACGTTACGTCCGCCCTCCACACGCACGGCCACGCCCTGTGCGGCATCAGGTGGAGCGTCTACCGAGGTACCCAGCAACACGACACCGCGCATATCGACCGAGATGTTGTCGCCGCGCACGGTCAGCAGCGCAGAGTCTAACGACGCGTGCGCCGGCAGCCGGTACGTGCCGGGCTTCACCCGCACCGATGTCGTGATCACCAACCCCGCGCGTGGGATCACGACGGGCACCGGTCGCCGGCCCGCCGCCTGCCTCACCGCCGCCTGCCTCACCACCGCCTGCCTCACCACCGCCTGCGCAAAGGCCGGCGGTGCCACTACGGCGTGCGCGGCCGCCGTTGCAACCAACGCGGCGATCACCGCCCCAACGAACCTCATATCCACCGCGGTACCTTCGCGCAGTACTCGGCGTACTCCACCGGAAAACGCTCCAACAAGTGCCGCTCCTCCCGCTTGATCACCTGCTTCACCAGAGTCGCGGTCACCAGCGGTAACAGCGCGAACGCCCACTCCGATGCCAGCAACAGCACGCCGCCCGCGTAGGCGAGATGCAGCCCGACATACATGGGATTGCGCGTACGCGCATAAATACCGGTATTCACCACCAACGACGCGGGACGGTTGGGGTACACCGCCGTACGAAAGCGCCGGAACGTGATGATGCCGGTGTACACCATGGCCAAACCTGCCAGCACGAACACCGCACCAACCGCGCTCACCCACGGCGCCTCCGGCAGCAGCGCGGGCAGCGGCAACAGCCGATCGAGCAGCACGCCCAGTCCAATACCCACCACAAAGATCAGCGGCGGCGGGAAGCGCACCGCAGGCCCCAGGTCGTGCGTCTCACCTGAACGGGAAGTGGTCATGCGC
>JBBQSM010000070.1:0-21029 GCA_038234895.1 Gemmatimonadales bacterium | reverse complement strand
ATCGGCATTGCGCAGGGTGCCTTTGACGAGGCGCTCAAGTACGCCTCCGTGCGCAAGCAGTTCGGTCAGGCGATCGCCTCGTTCCAAGGCATCCAGTTCCAGCTGTCGGACATGGCCACCGAACTGGAAGCCGGGCGTCATCTCATGTACCACGCCGCGTGGCTGGCGCAGAACGGCAAGCCGTTCGGGAAGGAAGCCGCCATGGCCAAGCTGTTCTGCTCCGAACTGGCGATGCGCGCGACCATCAAGGCCATTCAGATCCATGGCGGCTACGGTTACACCAAGGACTACCCCGTGGAGCGGTATATGCGCGATGCCAAAATCTGTGAAATCGGTGAGGGGACCAGCGAGATCCAGCGCATTGTGATCGCACGGCACCTCTTGAAGGGGCTGATCGACTAGCACGGAGCTCGGCCGATCCGGCTAGCAGCAGGGCAGATACCTCAGCAGATGCATTGCGGGACTCCTTTGATCCCGTATACTGTTCAGCTGTAGCTGTTTGCCCTGCTTTTGCCGTTTCGTAGCCGTCACATCCGGCGCCGACGGTCCGTGCGACTCACGGGCCGTTTGCGTTTCTGGTGGGGGCCAGTCGAGGCCAGCGCGCCTTCGACCGACGCCCACCGAACGCCCCACCGCGCGTCACGCCAATGGCGTCGATCGCATGCTGTCGCGTTTTTCCCGGCCCCTGTGCTGACCGCCGCCCTGCGCGCGGGTCGCGCGGTGCGCCGGGCGCGACCAGCGTGAACGATTCGTCGCGTCGCGTGGGGGAGCCCGTGACGTCGTCCGTGTCGCCGCCATGCCGGCGCGTCCGGGCCAAATCGTATTTTCACCGTGTGTATCGACGGCCGGGTCAAGCGGAGTCGCCGCCGCCCGGACGGTCAGGATGACACAAATGAAGCGAGAGATCCTGGTGAATGCGACGCCGCGTGAAACGCGCGTCGCCATTCTCGAGGACGGTCAACTTGTGGAGCTGCTGGTCGATCGGCCCGACGCACGTCGCATGGTTGGCGATGTGTACCTCGGGAAGGTGGAAGCAGTGCTGCCAGGTATTCAGGCCGCCTTCGTGAATATTGGTACCGAAAAATCCGCGTTCTTACATGCCGCTGATGTCGTGGTAGACGACGCGTCGGTGAATGACGAAGACGATGACGACGAGGATGAGTCGTCCAGCGACGAGAGCGGTGGCGGCGGGCGGCGGGGCAGGCGCGAGGTCCGTCCGATTCAGGACCTGCTCAAGCGCGGGCAGGACATCCTCGTGCAGATCAGCAAAGAGCCTATCTCCACCAAAGGCCCGCGCGTCACCGCGCAGGTCTCGCTGGCCGGTCGGTTCATCGTCTACATGCCCTTCGCCTCCAAAGTGGGCGTGAGCCGCAAGATCGACGAGCGGAGCGAACGGCAGCGCCTGCGCGCCATGCTCACCGAAATTCTGCCGGAAGACGTGGGCGGCGTGATTGTGCGCACGGTGTCGGAAGACGCGACCCAGGAGACGTTCGAGCGCGAGTTGAACACGCTCATGAACAACTGGAAGCGGATCAAGCGGAAGACGCAGTTCATGCGCGCCCCGGCGTTGGTGCATCGGGAGACCAACGTGACGCGTGGACTGGTCCGCGACCTGTTCAGCGCCAAGGTCGAGGGCGTGACGGTCGACTCCAAGCAGGTCTTCAACGAGATCACGGAATATCTGCAGGGAATCGCCCCCGAGCTGGTGGAGCGCGTCAAGCTGTACGAAGACACCGTCTCGCTGTTCGACAAGGCCGGGATCGAGACCGAGATCCGCGACCTGTTCAAGCGCCGCTGCGATCTGCCGTCGGGTGGCTACCTGATCATCGAGCCCACCGAAGCGCTTGTTTCCATCGACGTCAACTCGGGGCGGTACACCGGCAAGCGGGACCCGGAAAAGACCATCCTCAAGACCAACACCGAGGCGGCGCGAGAGATCGCGCGGCAGCTCCGGCTGCGTGACGTGGGCGGTATCATCGTCTGCGACTTCATCGATATGGAGACGCAGTCGAATCGCGACCGGGTGCTGAGCGAATTACGCTCGAATCTGAGCCGTGACCGCGCCAGGACCAAGGCGTTCGCGGTCAGCGACCTGGGGCTGATCGAGATGACCCGACAGCGGGTGCGTCAGAGCCACTGGCAAAGCATGACGGAGAGCTGCCCCACGTGCTCCGGCACCGGCCGCGTCTTCACACCGGAAACGATTGTCCGCCGAGTCGAGCGTGCCGTCCGTCGGATGGCCTCTGAGGGTCGCCGGGATGCCGTGACGCTCAGACTGCATCCGGAGGTCGCGCTGCATGTGCTCGAGCAGGAGCACGATTTCGTGAAGCGACTCGAAAAGCTGGCCGGCTTCCCGCTCGACCTGCGCGACGATCCGCTGCTCAAGCCGGACGAAATGAAGCTGGTGATGAAGGGAGCCCAACGGGACGTGACGCAGCAGTACGCACTCGCATAACGAGAGTTCTTCTCGTGGGTTGACTCTCCTGCCGCGCCCGAATATTCTACACGGCTACGTTCCAGACGCCTTACACAAGATAGAACCATGAGCTACGCGATCATCCGCACCGGTGGCAAGCAGTTCCGTGCCGAGCCGGGCAAGACACTTCGAATTCCCTCGCTGCTGGGCGATGCCGGTACGGCCGTCGAGTTCAACGACGTCCTTCTCGGCTCCGATGGCACGAGCGTGAAGACCGGCGTGCCGACGCTTTCCGGCGCCAAGGTTACGGCGGAGATCGTGAAGCACGGACTGGACGACAAGATCATCGTCTTCAAGTTCAAGCGCCGTAAGAATTACGCCCGCAAGCAGGGCCACCGTCAGAAGTTCACGGAAGTCCGCATCAAGGACATCACCCTCGGCTGAGCGCCGGCGGCGCGCCTCTCGGCTGCGCCCCCTTTCTGGAGTTTGAACCATGGCACATAAAAAAGGCGTCGGCTCTTCTCGCAACGGTCGCGATTCGAATCCGAAGTTCCGCGGCATCAAGAAGTACGGCGGTGAGTTCGTCGGCCCTGGCAACATCATCCTGCGCCAGTGCGGCACCAAGTGGCATCCCGGCAAGAACGTCGGCATGGGCACCGACTACACGATCTATTCCCTCGTGGAAGGCGTCGTGCAGTTCGAGCACCACAACAAGCGCCGCTACCGTGTCAGCGTCGTGCCGGTGATCTACGAAGAAGTGACCGAAGTCGCCGTCGAAGCCTGACCGGCGACGTTCGATCTCCCTATGGCCCCTGCGCGCGCGCGGGGGCCATTTGCGTATTGGGTCACGCGCAGCGTCCAATGGGCCGCAACTCCTGAAACGATGCTGCGTATGGTGGTCAGCAACCTCGCTTACACCTTCAGGAGCATACGATGGCGATCTGGGACAAGGTCAAGGAAGGGATCGACAAGGCTGGCAAGGCCGCGCAGGACGTGTTCGACGAAGGCAAGCTGCGGCTTGATGCCTATCGCGCACGCGAGCAGGCCGACAAGGCCGCGGAAGCGCTTGGCTACGCCGTATTCCGGGCGTCGGAGAGTGGGCACGAGCTCGAAGCCGAGGCGCGACAGCGTCTGATTGTGGCGCTGCGCGAGCGGGAAGCCGAGGCGAGGAAGCTGGAGACGGAACTGGCGGCCGCTCGCGCCGCGAATCCGAACGCGTCGACTGCCGGGGCGACATCAGGCGCGGTGAGCAACCCGCCGGCACCGTTCGTCTCTGATCCTGTAGCACCCCCCGAGCCGCCAGCGCCGCCGGCGCCCCCGTCACCCCATCAATACGGCGCGTAGCGCGCCGGGAGTGTCGGTGCACAGTGCATCCACTCCCATGTCCAGCAACCGACGGGCGTGGACCGGGTCATTGACCGTCCACGCCGTCACCGTTGCGCCCAAGGCGTGCGCATCGCGCACCAGCGCCTCATCAATCAAATCGGCCTGCTGCCACAGCATTTCCGCGGCGGCAGGCCGCAGCACTGCGCCGAGGTCAAGCGGATACGAGGCGCTCAGCAGCCCGATCGCGGTACCCGGGCGACGCGACCGGACGGCCACCGGAATACGGTGATCGAACGCATGGATCGCCACCCGCGACGTGGGGTGCCGCTCGAGGCAGGCGGTGAGCGGCCCTTCGATCGCCTGCGCTTTGACCTCGATGTAGACCGTCGCGCGGGTGCCAACCAAATCGAGCACAGCGTCCAGCGTCGGGATCATCTGCCCGTCTCGCAGTCGATGCAGGTGGAGCGTCTCGAAGTCGAGTGTCGAGAGCGCAATCGACGCGGGCCCTTTGCCAGCCAGTCTGCGGCGAACCGCCGCATCGTGGTGTACCACTACCCGGCCGTCACGCGTCGCATGGACGTCGAGCTCGATCCCGTCGGCACCCTGCGATAGCGCTCGGTCGAACGCCTGAAGCGTGTTCTCAAGGCATTCGCGTGAAGCCCCACGGTGGGCGATGATCTCAGGCATAGGTACAGGTTAACGTTTTCCGATGACCGCCGTCCAATGCAGCAGAGCGTATGATCGAGGCTGAACGGGAGGACGATGCGTCGCTTGATCGGACGCTTATCCAACGCTGGCGAGAGGGCGACGAACGGGCCGCCACCGCCATCGTGCAACGGCACGCGCAAGCGCTCGCCCGTTTTGCAGTGCGTCTGGGGGTCACGGATGAGGTCGATGACGTGGTGCAGGATACGTTTGTGCGCGCGTTCGCGGCACTGGACGGATTTCGGTCGGAAAGTTCGCTGCGCACATGGTTGTTCACCATCGAGCGCCGACTGGTGATCGACCGTCGGCGGGCTTCGGTGAAACGGAGTCGCGACGTGCAAGTGGACGACGATCACGCCGCGACCGGCTACGACGCGCTGGACGTGTTGGTGGCAAACGAGGCGTCGCAGCGCATGATGCAGGCGATCAAATCGTTGACGCGCATGCAGCGGGATGTGTTCACGCTGCGGGTGCAGGAAGGACGGAGTTACAAGGAAATCGCGGAGATTCTCGATAGCACCGAGGGGTCGGCGCGAGTGCACTATCACAACGCCATGCGTGCGGTGAAGGAGTTTCTCGATGACTGAATGCGATAACGCCGAGATTCGCGATGTACTCCCCGATTATGTCGCGGAGTCGCTGAGCGCGGCCATGCTGTCACGGGTCACGCTGCACTTGGCGGAGTGCGCGCCCTGCCGTGAGGAAGTCACGTTGCTGCGCGTGGCGCGCGCCGCGCGACCGCAGGCCGTGCATCTCGACATCGACGCGATCGTGGCACGACTGGGCAAGCCCGGCAACCGCGCATCGTCCGCATCAGATCCAATCGCGGCAACGTTCAGCACTGCAGCAACAGCAAACGTCACGCCAGTTGACCGCACGTCGCCCGCGGTGGTCTCGATCAACACGCATCGGCCGGTGCACCGCCGGAGCCGTGTGTGGCAGATGGCGGCCGCGATCGGAGTCGTGGTCATCGGTGGTTGGTCTGCGTACATGGTCCAGGGGCGCGGCTTCGGCATGATGAGTGCCGGCCGCTCTGACAGTGCGAGAATCGCTGAACTGGCCGAACGCGGGTTGGGTGGCATGAACGGTCTGCCGTCGACCACAGAGAGCGGCACGTCTGGCATGCTTGCCGATGCGCGTGCGTCCGACGATTCGGGCGCGCTGTCTGGTATGTCGACAGGTGATGCGCGTGAGAGCGGACGTCGTAGCGGCGTTGTCTCGGTGGGCGATTTGAGCGACTACACAGATGCTGAACTGCAGCGCATGCTCGACCGTCTCGACAAGTGGGACGGCGCCACATCCGGCGACGTGCTACCCACTATGCCGATCGTACCGGTCGGTAGCTCCGGGAGTGACTGATGACGCTCTATGCTCTGAAGCCTGAGCCGACGGTCGGCTGGGCAACCCTGGCGCACGGTCGTATCGCGCGGCGCTGGCGGGCGGTGCTTGCTCTCTGCGTCGCCTGCGGTGCGCTGACGGCGACGTCGACGAGCGCGCAGGGGGCGCCGCCGCCCGCGGGCGCGCGTGCTACAGCGGGACAGCAACGCCCGTCCTCGCGCATGAACGCCGAGCAGCGCGCCGAGATGGAACGGCGTGTGACGGATCGGATCAACGAAGTGATTCGCACGCGATTGGCGCTCGACGACGACCGGTTCGACAAGCTGCGTGAGTTGGCCACGCGCATCGAGGACGACCGCCGCGTGCTGCGCAACGAAGAGGTGACGACTCGGTTCGCACTTCGGCAGGAGCTCCTCGCCGGTGATCGCGTCAACGAAACGCGCGTCGGTGAGCTGTTGGACAAGATGCCCGTACTCGAGCGTCGTCGCGTCGACCTGCTCGAGCGCGAACAGCGCGAACTGGCAAAGTTTCTGACGCCGTCGCAGCGCGCCCGGTACTTCGCGCTGCAGGACGAACTGCGTCGCGGGATGCAGGAGATGCAGCGTCGCCGTATGGGGCTGGACGGGCCGCAGTCGGATACCGCAGGACCTCCGCGCCGCGGCGGTGGCCGCGGCCGTCCGCCGGGCGCCTAACCCGGCGTCTTCTGCGCGCTGGACGGTGGCGGCGTGGCAGCGTCCCGTGTACACTTGGCTGCACGCGTGTTGAGCGCGCCTGGGTGGCGGAACTGGCAGACGCAACGGACTCAAAATCCGTCGAAGGCAACTTCATACGGGTTCGACCCCCGTCCCGGGCACTTTGTCGCAGCTGAAAGCACAAGAAACGCCCCCCGTTCGCATGCGATCGGGGGGCGTTCCCGTTGGCGGGGTCCGACCGGCACCATCCAGAGTTCGAACAGAATGGTTGCAATAGGGTAGGGGGGTATGTTAACGTATACCCCATGAGGGTATCTGATCGCTCATACCCGTTTCGGTGAGGCGCCACATGTTTCCGGATTTGGACCGTATCGACTGGCTGGTGCTGCTCGGCGGCGGCTTAGCCATCGCCGTGCTGAACTGGTACTTCTTCTGGGCGGAGCGCGGCAGCGCGCGCGCGACGTCCGGCGCGCCCGGCACGGTGCAAGAGGTGACGGTGGTTGTGCAGGGCGGGTACACGCCGGCCACGATTCACGTCAATGCGGGCAGTCCGGTTCGATTGCTCTTCGATCGGCGGGAAACATCCAGCTGCTCCGAAGAGGTCGTGTTTCCGGACTTCGGCATTCGCACCTTTCTCCCGACGAACGCCACGACGCCGGTGCTCCTCAGCGCATCGACGCCGGGTACATACGCGTTCACCTGTGGCATGAGTATGCTGCGCGGCACGCTTGTGGTGGAATGACATGACCACGTCCACTACCTCTCCCCGCACCGCAGCCGGCGCCGAGTCAACGTCGCACGACGAGACCATCGTGCTGCCGGTGTCGGGCATGACCTGCGCCGCCTGCCAGGGGCGTGTGCAGCGCACGCTCAGCAAGATGCCCGGGGTGCGCGACGCGTCGGTCAATCTGATGATGGCCAACGCGACAATTTCCTACGACGCGGCGGCGGTATCCCCCCCCGAGATGGTCGAGCGCATCCGCTCCACCGGCTATGGTGCGGAACTGCCGCGCAACGATCGGACCGTGTTCGAGCAGGAGTCCGCGCGCGAGTCGGCACAGCGCGCCGAGTTCAACACGTTGCGAACAAAAGCATGGATGAGTGGCCTGGCAGGTGTCGTGGCGATGATCGCGAGCATGCCGCTCATGGGCGTGATGGACGCGTCGCAACACGGTCCCGTTGCCGATCCGTTCATGCGCTGGGCGATGGCCTATCTTACACCGCTGTTGCAGAGCGTGGTGCCGTGGCTGTTTGCGGTGCCGATCCCCGTGCTTTCGTGGGGGTTGTTGGCACTGACGCTCGTCGTGATGCTCTGGGCGGGACGACATTTTTACGTGCATGCATGGTCTGCCTTTCGACATCACTCGGCGGACATGAACACGCTGGTCGCCGTCGGAACAGGCGCCGCGTTCGTGTACTCGCTCACGGCGACCGTCGCTCCGCAACTGTTTGTGTCGAACGGACTGGCGCCGGATGTCTACTACGAGGCGGTGATCATCATCATCGCGCTCATTCTGACTGGTAACGCGTTTGAAGCGCGGGCAAAGCGGGAGACGTCAACGGCGCTGCGCGCCCTCGCCGCGCTGCAGCCGACGACCGCGCGCGTGATCCGTGGCGATGTAGAGCAGGACGTGCCCGTCGAACTGGTACGCGAGCACGATACACTGTTGGTGCGTCCGGGCGAGCGCGTTCCGGTGGACGGTGAAATCGTTCGCGGCGAAAGCGCCGTCGATGAGAGCATGCTGACCGGTGAGGCCGCCCCCGTCGCAAAGTCCGTGGGTGATCGCGTCATCGGCGGCACAGTCAACCGGACCGGCGCCTTTCACTATCGCGCGACCACGCTTGGCGAAGGCAGCATGCTTGCCCAGATCGTACGCCTGATGCGTGATGCGCAGGGATCGCGCGCGCCGATTCAGCGGCTCGCCGATCGCATCAGCGCGATCTTTGTCCCGGTCGTGGTATCGATCGCTATCGCCACCTTTGTCACATGGTTTGTTGCCGTGCATGTCGCTGGAGGCAGCGTCGGCGAGGCAACCGTGCGCGCCTTCGCGTCGGCCGTGGCGGTGCTGATTATCGCCTGTCCGTGCGCGATGGGGCTGGCGGTTCCGACGGCGGTCATGGTCTCCACCGGCGCAGGCGCCGCGCTTGGTGTGCTCATCAAGGGTGGCGAGGCGCTGCAGCGCGCCGGGGACGTCGACACCATCGTGTTGGACAAGACGGGTACCGTGACGGCCGGCCGGCCCGCGGTAACCGATGTCGCGCTGACCAACGATTGGCGCTCGAAAGCGTCAAGTGACGGCGCGGCGATCACTGCTACTGCTGCTGCTGCACCGTCGAGTCCCGCGGATTCAGCCGCGATCGACGAGCTGCTCACGCTGGTGGGCGCGGTGGAAGCGATGAGTGAACATCCGTTGGCGGACGCCCTGGTACAGGAAGCGACGAGGCGCCGCCTCGCACGGCCGGTGGCTGACGCCTTCGCGTCGCATACCGGGCGCGGCGCTACCGGCGTCGTGTCGGGGCGCGCCGTGGCTATCGGCAACGACGCTTTGATGGCGGACTACGCCGTGGATACCGCACCCTTGCACCACGTCGCCGAAGACTTCGCGGCGCAAGGCAAGACCGCGGTGTTTGTGGCGGTCGACGGCGTACTTGCCGGGGTGATTGCGGTTGCTGATCCGATCCGTACGAGCTCACGCGGTGCCGTTGCGCAGCTCAGGGAGCTCGGACTCGCGGTCGTCATGCTCACCGGTGACAATCAGCGCACCGCGGACGCAGTCGCTCGGCAGGTCGGCATAGAACGGGTGGTGGCGGGTGTACTGCCAGCCGGCAAAGTGGCGGAGGTCGAACGCCTGCAACGCGCAGGGCACGTCGTGGCCATGGTCGGCGACGGCATCAACGATGCCCCCGCGCTCGCCAAGGCAGACATCGGTATTGCAATGGGCACCGGCACCGATATCGCCGTCGACGCGGCGGACGTGGCGCTGATGCGCGGCGACCTGCAGGGGGCGGTGGATGCGATCCGTCTTTCACGCCGCACCATGCGCACGATGAAGCAAAATCTGTTCTGGGCCTTCGCCTACAACGTCATCGGCATCCCGGTGGCAGCGGGAGCGCTCTACCCGCTCACGGGGCTGCTGCTCAGTCCAATCCTGGCGAGTGCGGCAATGGCCTTCAGCTCCGTCAGTGTCGTGTCCAATAGTCTGCGGCTGCGCCGATTTCGTTCGCATCCTGGGGCGACAGGCGCGTGACGCAGGCGGGCACCGGGCTGGCAAACGCAAACGTTCTCCGGAGGCGGGTTCATGGGAGTACACGAGACTGTTATGGAGCAGGGCAGTGACGACAGCAACGAGGCGTCCAGCTGCGGCTGTGGTACCCGGTCGACCGCTGACTCGGGTGGGCGCAAGGCGTTGGCAGTGGATCCCGCCGTCAAGACGCGCAACGTCAAGCGATTGCGTCGCATCGAAGGTCAGGTGCGCGGCATCCAGAAGATGGTCGAAGACGACCGGTACTGCGCCGACATTCTGACGCAGCTCTCATCCGTGCACGAGGCTCTGCGCAGTGTATCGCGTGAACTCATGCGGAATCACCTCAAGCACTGCGCCAGCGCGGCCATCCGAGATGCGGGGGATCGCGCTGACGCGATGTACGACGAGATCGTCGATCTGATGTTCAAGCACAATCGCTGACAGATCGCATCACGCGCGCGTTAGCCGGTCTCGTGTCCGGCAAGTTTTTTCCGGTCAGGCCGCCAGCGACGAGGTACCCAGCAGCCACTGCGCGAGCCCGGTGGCGGAGAGCGGCCGACTGTAAAAATAGCCTTGCGCTTTGTCGCAGCCGAGTTGGCGAACAACCGCGGCCTGCGCGTCGGTTTCTATCCCTTCGGCGACGGTGGTCATGCCCAGTGAGTTCGCGACGCGCACAGTCGCCTCGATCAAGACGCGATGGTGCGGACTGGTGTCCGCCTGACTGACGAAAGAGCGATCGATCTTCACCGTGTCGACGGGCAGCTGGTGCAGACTGGCCAGCGATGAGTAGCCGGTGCCAAAGTCGTCGAGCGCCAGGGTCAGACCGAGCTGTTTGAGCGCGCGCAGCTGTTCCTGAACTGATTCATCCTGCGCCGCGAGACTCTCCGTGACTTCGAGCTGGAGCTGTCCAGGCTTCATGGACCGCGCGCGCAGAATTTCGGCAACGCGCGGCACGAAGCCGTCACGGGCGAGCTGCGCCTTGGAGAGGTTGACGGCAAGATGCCGCGGCGCACGCGGACCAAGCTCGTATTGCCAGCGGACGAACTGCTCGCAGGCGGTGTCCAGCACATAGTCACCCAGATCGCCGATCAGCCCGCATTCTTCGGCGAGGGAGATGAACTCGAGCGGCATGACGAGGCCGCGTGTGGGATGCATCCAGCGCACGAGCGCCTCTACACCGGCCGAGTGATCGACCGTTGACAGCGCGCCGTTGCTCGGGCGCAGGCCAACCACGGGCTGGTACACGACGAACAGCTGGCGATCGACAATGGCGCGGCGCAATTCCGCTTCCATCGCGCCGCGACGCGCAGCACGGATCTGCATCGCCGGCTCGAAGACGGCGAAGCGGGCCCCACCGGCACGCTTGGCTTCTGCCATCGCGATCGACGCGAGTTGCAGCACGGTGTCCGCGTTGTCGGCCGATTGCGCCTCATGCACGACGCCCACGCTCACGGTCAAGCTGAGCTGCTGTGTGCCCACGCTATAGGGTGCGAACAGGGCGGTCAACAGTCGCTGCGCCACGGCATGTGCATCGTCGGGATGCTGCAGATCATCCAGAATCACGGCGAACTCGTCGCCGCCGAAGCGCGCGACCATCGTTTCGCAAACGTCGGTGTTCTCCGCTCGATCGCGCAGGCGCAGCGTCGACCGCAAGCGGCCGGCGATCATGCCGAGCACCGCATCGCCCGTGGCGGGTCCCAGCGAGTCGTTGAGCTGCTTGAACCGGTCACAATTGAGAAAGAGCACGGCGAACGTTTCTCCGCTGCGCGATCGCGGGCGGTTGATCACCTGCTGCAGTCGTTCCCGCAGTGCCTCACGGTTTGGCATCCGCGTGAGGAGATCCATCCGCACTGCTGCGTTCAGCCGTCGATCGAGTCCCTGTTGCTCGCGCTGCACTTCAAGCGTGACGTCCGAAAGTACGCCCATCAAATTGCCGCCGTCCAGCTTGAGCAGGCTGACCGAGATGACCTGCGTCGTTGCATGACCGTCGGGCGTGGCGAGCCCGGATTCTGGATCGATGCGAATGCGTATGCCTTCGCACACAACGCCGCTTGCCTCCGCGAACGCGGCGCACAGTTCACGAAGCTGCGGCGCCACCGCGTCGAGTGCCGTGAAAAAGTTCATCAGATCGCCGTCCCGCGCGAGCGGCATCAGCAGCTTGGCCGACATCGGGTTGAGCATGGTGATCTGACCGTCGAGGGTCGTCTCCACCAAGCCGATCGGCGCCCGGTAGAGGAACTCCATCAGCGTCTCGTACGAGTCGGCGGATGCGCTGGTCACGTGGCCTATCCTTGCGCGGTCGCGGCAGCAGCGAGAGGCTGTGCACTCACTACCACCCGATTGCGGCCGGCTGACTTGGCGGCGTACAGCGCTGAGTCGGCGCGCTTCATCAGGGCGCCAAACTCCATGAGGTCACCGTCCATGGTGGCAACGCCAACGCTCACCGTGACTCGAATCGGCTCCCCGTCCACCTCCACCGCCTCGGCGTCCACCGCGAGTCGCATCCGTTCGGCGGCGCCACAGGCTGCATCGATCCCGGCGGAGGGAAGCAGCACGGCAAACTCTTCACCACCAACCCGCGCAATAGTGTCCACCTGCCGGAAAGTACCGACCAGCACCGCTGCAAGTCGTTGCAACAGCGCGTCGCCGGCCGCGTGTCCGTAACGGTCGTTAACTCCCTTGAAGTCGTCCACGTCGAGCAAAATGAGTGAGAGCCTGCGCGGTGTTCGACGGAAACGCGCGAGTTCGAGTTCGGCTGCTTCAAAAAAGGCGCGTCGGTTGGCCAACCCGGTCAGATGATCGCACTGTGTGTCGCGACGATACTGCTCAGTCGCCTCACGCTTGTCCGTGATATCGCGAATGATCAGACAGTAGCGCGATTCGTCGGGACTCTCCAGCAGCGAAGCAATCGCCTCGACCGAAGGCACGGACGCGCCAAGTTCCGGTCCAGCGAGTGTCCGGGTCGCCGCGTCGCGGTCGACGAGCGGCACAATGACGGCGCTGCCCCAGAAGCGCGTGCCGTCCGATTTCACGCGCCATCCATCGTCCATGCTCCAGCCGTTGGCGTCAGCTTCGTGCAATCGATCGAGGATGCGATCATGCGTCGTGGCATCGTCGGGATAGAAGCGCGAGTACAGCTGGCCCACCACCTGTTCGCGTGCAAAGCCGGTGACGCGTCCGATGCTCGGATTCCATTCGTTTACCCGGCCCGTCGCGTCGAGACTGATCAGCGCGTAGTCCGCGATCCCGGTCAGGATGGCATTGAACCACGCTTCATTTTGGCGCAGCATCCGTTCCCGCTTCACCTGGGTCGTCACGTCGCTGAGCAGCGCCATCATTCGTTCGTTGTCGAGCTTGAGCAACGACAACGAGAGCACGCGCGGATCGCGCACGCCACGCACGCCCGCATCGATCTGCACCCGGACTCCGTCGCAGATCATGCCCTGCGGTGGCGCGAATTGTGTCGCCTGATAGCGCAGGTCCGGCGCCACGTCGCCCAGAATCGTGAAGAGGTTGGCGAGTCCACCATCGCGAGTCAGCGGCATGAGCAACTGCGAAGAAATCGGATTGAGCAGCAAGATCTCGCCATCGGTCGAGAGCTGAACGATGCCGACAGGCGCCAGATAGAGGAACTGTGTGAGCGCCTCATATTCCTCAGCGATGTCCATGGCGAGCGTACCCAATCAACCCGCCCGCAGCACAAGCACGTACCGGTGTGCGCCGGTGGGTGAGGCCAGCAGGCGCAATTTCACCTTTTGCGGGCGCATGCGGAGCGTGAGCACATAGTCGATCGTCGCATCGAGTGCCCGACCCTCGGCGAGTGCATCGTCGAAACGCTGCGCGACCATAAAGTTGTTCATGCACTGCGCCACCGTCGTGAACAACGGCTGCCCCATGACGCGATGGGCCGACAGACCGGCCAGCGAGGATTCCACGGCGTTGTAGCGTACGACCAGCTGATTCGCGTCGAATCCGATGACACCGAAGCCGAGCGAGTCGAGATCGGCATCACGCATCGAATCGAGTACGCCGTGAATCTCCGGCTCGGTGAACGGCAACGTATCAACCATCGGTGCGGGTCCTGCCTGTCTGAGGGGAGATCGGATGAGTCGTCCGGGTGGAGAGTGTCGACCTCCACCCGCGCCGACTTGATCCGCACGGGACCCGGGAGCCCCGCGATGTGCGCGATTCCTTCCCCTGGCGGCCAGCGTCGTGACGGCGATGGTGACTTCCGTGACAGTCGTCGCGTCATGTCACCATGCGAAACATCTTCTGGGCGTTCTCCGTCCTCGTTCTTGTCGCGGTCGCGCTGATCGCGCGCGTCTGGTCACCGGTGCTCTGGTCGCTGGTCGTGATTGTGCCGATCATCGCCCGCGGCATTGCCGACATGGTGCAGACCAAACAGGCCATCCGCCGAAATTTCCCCGTGGTCGGGCACGCGCGGTATTTGCTCGAGCTCATCCGACCGGAAATCAACCAGTATTTCGTGGAGTCGAACAGCGACGGCAAACCGTTCAGTCGCAACGATCGTTCTGTCGTGTACCAGCGGGCCAAAGGTGAAGTGGACACGCTGCCGTTCGGCACACAGCGCGACGTGTACGCGACCGGCTACGAGTGGATCAATCACTCGCTGGCCCCCGTGCACGTGGATCCATTGGACGCGCGCGTGATCGTCGGCGGCCCTGCGTGCACCCAACCGTACTCCGCGTCGGTGCTCAACGTCTCCGCGATGAGCTACGGCTCGCTCAGCAAGAACGCCGTCTTGGCGCTCAACGGCGGCGCAAAGATCGGCGGCTTTGCGCACAACACTGGGGAGGGCGGCCTCAGTCCGTACCACCTGTCGCCGGGCGGCGACATCATCTGGCAGCTGGGGACCGGCTATTTCAGCGCGCGGGACAAACAGGGGAACTTCAGCATCGACGAGTTCACGACGCGCGCCACGCTGCCGAATGTCAAAATGATCGAAGTCAAGTTGTCGCAGGGTGCCAAGCCGGGGCACGGCGGAATCCTGCCGGCACAGAAGCTTACTCGCGAGATCGTCGAAATCCGCGGTGTGGAACCCGGCAAGGACGTTATCTCCCCGCCGGCGCATACGGCGTTCTCGACGCCGATCGGTCTGCTCGAATTCGTGCAGACGTTACGCGTCGCCTCGGGCGGGAAGCCGGTAGGGTTCAAGTTGTGCGTCGGCAAACGGCACGAGTTCCTGGGTATCGTCAAGGCGATGCTACTGTCCGGCATTACGCCCGACTTTATCACGGTAGACGGCGCGGAAGGCGGAACCGGTGCGGCGCCGCTCGAGTTCTCCGACTCGGTGGGCACGCCGCTCAACGAAGGGCTGTCGTTCGTGCACAACGCGTTGGTCGGGGCCGGACTGCGCGATCGCATTCGCGTCATCGCCTCCGGCAAGGTCAACACCGGGTTCCAAATCGCCAGCAAGGTCGCGTTGGGTGCCGATATGTGTAATGCAGCCCGCGCCATGATGTTCGCCCTCGGCTGCATCCAGGCGCTGCGTTGCAACACGAACCAGTGTCCCACGGGTGTGGCCACGCAGGATCCGACCCTCGTGAAAGGGCTGCATGTGGGTGACAAGGCGCAACGCGTGGCGCGTTACCATGCCGAAACGGTGAAGAGTTTTCTCGAGGTGCTGGGAGCCGCCGGCCTGCGCAGCGCGCAGGAACTCAAGCCGTGGTTCATTCTCAAGCGCGTGAGCGCGATGGATGTGAAGAGCTACGGCGACATCTACCCGCAGTTGGAACCAGGAGCGCTGCTGGCCGAGTCGGTGACTGGTCCCATGGCCCGGGCGTGGCAGGCGGCCGATCCCGTGCGCTTTTGAGTGCGGAAACGCATCACATCGGACGGAATTCGATTCGCGCCCCCGCTGTTGTGCCGCGCCCGCTTGCGATATGTTGCTAGCGTGCAGGGTGCCTGCATGATGGGGTGTAGCTCAATGGCAGAGCATCCGACTGTTAATCGGACGGTTGGTGGTTCGAGTCCACCCGCCCCAGTTTCGACAACGCCCGCCCCGCGCCTCGTGGGACGGGCGTTTGTTCTTGATCGTTGTCAGACGTCAACCTGCGTCGCCGGCCGCTCGTCCACCTTCCTCCGACCAGTCCGCTTCCGCGTATGCCCATCTCGCTGCACACCAGCCACGAGTCGCCCGCCACGATCACGTCGCCGTTGCTGATCGTGATCCTGCCTCAAAATGCCACCCGTCCGGCGGCGCTCGATGCCCTCGATGCGCAGCTCGGCGGCGCGATCGAGCGCACGCTGACCCGACGCGATTTTCGCGGGGCACGCGACGAAACACTGCTGCTCGTGGGCGGAGAGCGCGGCGTGCAGCGCCTGCTGCTGGTCGGACGCGGCAGCGCACCGCTCTCGCGGGCGACCGCGCGGCGAGCCACGGCCATCGGGGCGCGACAGGCCGTCAAGCTCGGCACCGGCGCGCTTCACGTGTACCTTCCCGACGCGGACCCCGACGCCGTCGAAGGGCTGGCGTTGGGCGCAGCGGCGGGGAGCTGGGAGTATCCGGATCTGAAAACGCCACCGCCGGCCGCCGAACGGCGTGCCCCGCTGACCAACGCGACTGTGTTGATTGCCGATACCGACGAGGCCCGCGCCGCGTTCGCGGCTGGCGCGGCCGTCGCCGAAGGGCAGGCAATCGCCAAGAAACTGGGCATGATGCCGGGCAACTACTGCACGCCCGAGACCTTCGTGCAGGTCGGCCAGGAAATCGCCGCGCGTCACGGGATGAAGATCACCGTGCTTGGTCGCGCGGAAATGGAGCAGGAAGGGATGGGATCGTTCCTGTGCGTGGCTCAGGCCACGCCTGAGGAGCCGCGGCTCGTGGCGCTGGAGTACAACGGCGGTGCCCCCGGCGCGCAGCCCGTCGTGCTTATCGGGAAGGGACTGTGCTTCGACACGGGCGGCATTTCCATCAAACCGGCGCCCGAGATGGAGTGGATGAAGTACGACATGAGCGGCGCTGGCGGCGTCATGGGCGCCATGGAAGCCATCGGACGACTGAAACTGCCGGTCAACGTGGTCGGCATCATCGGCTCGACGACCAACATGGTGTCCGGCACCGCGATCAAGCCGGGCGACGTGGTGCGTGCCTCGAACGGTAAGACGATCGAGGTGATCAACACGGACGCCGAGGGGCGCCTTGTGCTGGCCGATCTGTTGGTGTTCGCCAAGCGGTACAACCCTGCCGTAGCACTCGATGCCGCGACTCTTACCGGCGCGATCGTGATCGGGCTCGGGGCGAACGCGGTCGGTGTGTTCAGCTCGGATCAGGCCGTGGTTGACGCTGTCCTCGCTGCGGGCCGTCAGGCGGGTGAACCCGGTTGGCCGATGCCTCTGTGGGACGAGTACAAGGATCAGATCAAGTCGGACGTGGCGGATCTCAAGAACACCGGCGGCCGGGCGGCCGGTTCGATTACCGCTGCGCTCTTTCTCAAGGAATTCGTGGACGGATTTCCGTGGGCACATCTCGACGTCGCGGGGACAGCCTACTCGCAGACGGACCTCGGCTGGATTCCCAAGGGTCCCACGGGAACACCGGTCGGCACGTTCGTCGAGTTCGTGCGCAACCACGCCCGTTGACCCAGCAGTCCGCGCGCATGCGCCGCATGTGGGGCATCGCATGAATCCTGTTTGGACCAATCGCGTTGCCCTCGGTCAGGTCCGACGCGTGCTGTGGCTCACGGCGGCCGTCCTGGGCAGCCTGGTCGCCGCAGACGTCCAAGGGCAGGTGCGACCGGACTCCGTGCGCCGTGACACGACGGCCGTGCGGGACAGTGCAGCCGTCCGGGACACCGTGCCCAAAAAGATCGTGCCCGGCAGTCCGGAAGACTCCGTCATGCAGGCGCGCATCATGGCGCGCATGGACAGCATCGCGCGGTTTCGCGCGGGCGACACCGTTCGCGCGCCGATCGCTCATTTCGAGTCGCCGAAGGGCATCGAGATGGACGATCGGCTGCGGTTCGATCGTGCACAGATTCTGTCGTCCGGCGCACTGAATCTCGCGGACCTGCTCGACCGCGTACCGGGCGTAACATCGTTTCGCTCGGGGTGGCTCGCCGGTATTCACGCGGCCGCGTACAACGGCGATTTCTCGCGCATTCGCATTTTTCTCGATGGCGTGGAGATGGACGCGGTCGAAGCGCGTAACGGCGGCGTGCTGGATCTCGACGACGTGCCGCTCTGGACGCTCGATGAACTGGTGATCGAGCGCGCGGCCGGCGAAGTACGTGTCTGGCTGCGCAGCTGGAGTTACACCAAGACGATCCCATACACGCGCGTCGACATCTTTACCGGCGACCGCAACACCAACGGCTTTCGCGGACTCTTCGCGCGACGCTTCGACAACGGATTCATTTTGCAGGTGGGCGCGCAACAGGCGGCCACGCAGACCGGACGGGTCTCGGCATTCAGCACCACCGGCACGACGCGCGACGCTGGTGACGGCAGTCAGCAGGTGATCAACTCGCGCATCGGCTGGTCGCGCAACCGGTTGACGGTCGACCTGTACGGCACGGTGTCCACGCGCGATCGCGATCCGCAGTTGGCGCGCGAGGGCTTTTCCGACCTGCCCGCGTTCAAAGGCGCACGTCGCGACGGCTACCTGCGCGCTGCCTACGGCGACACGCTGCACGGATTCTGGTCGCAGGCCATTTTATCCGCCGTCGCCACGCGGTTGGACGGGATCGTCGACAGTGCAGTTGCCCCGGTGGTGTCCGACTCGGACAGCGTGGTGGTTGCCAAGTCCGATTCGATGCGCGCCCGATCGCAGCAGCTGATCGCGGTGGGCTATCGCGGTCGCGGGTGGCAGTACTCGGTACTCAATCGCGTGCGTGCGGTGAACGGGGAGACGTTCCATGCTCCCGCCCTTCGCGCATCGATCGGCGGGTCGCGCCTGAGTGGCGGCGCCTATGCGGAACGCCGCGGCATCGATTCCACCACGCGGCTCGACCTGCACGGGAGGATCGAACCGACGCGTTGGCTGGTGTTCACCCTCTCGCAGAGTTTCCGACGACCAACGTCGGACACCGATCGCCCGAACACCGCGACCACGCGCGCGGAGGCGGGATTGCGACTTCGTAATCTGCTGTTCAGCGGTGGCGTGTTGCGCGAGGACACGGTGGCGTTCACGTCGCCCGTGCTGCTTGGCGCGGACAATGCGCTGCTCGGTGCGGGCGCAGCCACCGGCATTATCGGCGGGGTTCGGGGCCGCTTGTATAAAGACGTGCGACTCGACGTGCAGGGGATCCGCTGGAGCAGCGCCCAATTCAATCGTCCTCGCACGGCTGTGCGAACCGAGTTGGCGCTGGTGAGCGAATGGCGGCGCCGGTTCCCCAAGGGAGAGTTCGGCTTCAACGCGCGGCTTATCTACGAAACGCGCGATGCAGTCTCACTGTTTTACGGCACGCGTGCTGACGAAACGGCGGACATTCGGACCACAGTGCCGGCCAACGTGTTGAGCGGAATGATGGAGATCCGCATCCAGCGCGCGACGTTGTTTTACATGTACCGCAACCTGACCGGCGGCGACTATGAGCAGATACCCGGCCTGACCATGCCTCCGGCGGTGCAGATGTACGGTGTGCGCTGGGAGTTCTTCAATTGACCGGCGTCGCGCATCGGCAAATGTCCGACCCGTTACCGCTCCATCGACCCCGATTGACGCGGTTGGCGCCGCGCGTTTCATTGCCGCTCGAATGATTCGATCGATGACGGGCTTCGGCCAGGCGGATGGAACGGTCGGTGCAGCGCGGCTGACCGTGGAGGTGCGCACCGTCAACCATCGGTTCTTTTCGCCCAGTATCAAGCTCCCCGACGCGCTGTCGCGATGGGAGACCGATGTGCGGGAGGCCATGCGGCTCAAGGTGAGCCGCGGCCACGTGACCCTCACCGCGCGCATCGAACGGGTGCCTGGTGCGGCCGCCGTCATCGACGAAGACCGGTTCGGACGCGTGGTGGAGCAGCTTCGCGCGCTCCAGGCCCGGTTTGCGCTGGACGGGGGCGTCGACGTCGCGACGGTGCTCCGCATGCCGGACGTCATCGCAACGCCCAAGGCCGACGACGACGCCGCCGGCTCGGTCGCGGAATTGATCGTCATCGTGGATCGCGCGCTCGACGGCCTGACCCGCACCCGCGAAGAGGAGGGCGCGCGGCTCGCCGATGTGCTGCGTCAGCGGCTCGATGTGGTCGCCGCCTCGCTTGATCGGATCGCCGAACGCGCGCCCGTTCGCATCATTGCGCAGCGCGATCGGTTGCGGGCGGCCGTGCGCACCCTGACCGAAGGACTGGTTACGGACGAACAGCGCATCACGCAGGAGATCGCCATTCTCGCCGACAAGCTGGACGTCAGCGAGGAAATGGACCGGTTTCGCTCGCACGTCACCGCGTTCCGCGCCGCGCTGAGCGATGGTGGCGGAGAGCCGGTTGGCAAGCGCCTCGGCTTCTTGTTGCAGGAGATGCTGCGCGAGGCCAACACGACCGGGAGCAAGGGCGCCGACGCCCAGATCCTTCACGAGGTGGTGACCGTGAAAGAGGAGCTGGAACGGATCCGCGAACAGGTCGAGAACCTGGAATGAGCGCATTTCCGGTCATTTTGTCTGCCCCGTCCGGTGGAGGCAAGACCACGATTGCGCGCCGCTTGTTGGAGCGGAGGCCGGACGTGGGTTATTCTGTTAGCTGTACGACGCGTCCGCCTCGTGAGGGTGAGGTCGATGGGCGGGATTACCGGTTCTTGTCGGAGGACGCGTTTCTACGCGCCCGCGACGCTGGTGAGTTCGCGGAGTGGGCGGAGGTGCACGGTTACTATTATGGCACGCTGCGCACGGAGGTCGTGCGCGTCCTGCACACCGGGCGCCACGTGCTCATGGACATCGATGTACAGGGGGCGCGGCAGTTCGCATCCGCGTTTCTCGATACGGTGCTGATCTTCGTCCTTCCTCCCTCGGGAGAAGTACTGAAGGCTCGGCTGGCAGGACGAAAGAGTGAGAGTCGCGAGCGTTTGCTCGTGCGTCTGCGCAACGCGCGCGCGGAGCTGGGCGAAGTTGGCCGTTACCATTACGTGGTGGTCAATGACGATCTGGAACGCGCCGTAGGGCAGGTGAGTGCGATCATCGATGCTGAAGGGTTGCGACACGACCGGGTCCATGCGGTCGAAGCGCAAGTCGAGGCGTTGATCGCGCAGCTCGAAGAGGAAATCAACGACTTCAGCAGGGGCGACTGACTCATGCAGGTATTCACACCGACGGACGTGGCCAAGCACTCGGCCAACAAGTATCTCAGCGTGCTCAT
>JBBQSM010000069.1:0-21272 GCA_038234895.1 Gemmatimonadales bacterium | reverse complement strand
CGGCCCGTCGTTGCCGGCGCTGTTGTATGCCCGTGACGAGGGCTTCTACTATCGCGCGTTCGGCGCGGAGCTTGGCGAGACGCGGGAATTGCGTAACGGTTCGGTCCAGTATCGCTTGTTCCTCGAGCGGCAGTACACCGCAGGCGATTCCACCGTCGTGGATACGTGGTCGTTGGCGCGCGTATTTGGCGATCGGCGCTTTCTCACCAACATTCTGGCCGAACGGGCGAGCATTACCGGCGTGTCGGGCAGCTGGTTGCGCGCGTTCGGCAACGATCCGCGTCGCCTGCGTCTGACCACCGCGACACGACTGGAGGCCGGTACCGGCACGTACGAGTACGCGCGCGGCTCGATTGAAGGCACGGCCACGCGCGTGATCGGACGGTTCGCGACGGCGCTCACGGGGAGCATCGGCAGCTCGGCGGGCACGGTACCGTTTCAGCGGTTGTGGTACGTGGGCGGTGTGCGCACTGTGCGCGGACAGATTCCCGGGACGCAGGCAGGCAATGCGTTCTGGCTGACACGCGCGGAGATCGGCACGAAAACACCGTGGTTCCGCCCGGTGGGTTTCTTCGACGTGGGGTGGGCGGGTGGTCGCGACGCGATCGGTCGCACGCAACCACAGCGTGGGGCCGGCGTGGGCTTCGGTTTTCTCGACGGGCTGTTCCGCGTGGACATCGCGCGCGGGTTGTATCCCACGAGGCAGTGGCGCACGGACATTTACTTCGAGGCACCGATTTAGTCGGCGCGTAGAACGCGCGTGATACGAGAACGGCCCGCGCGAGTGCGCGGGCCGTTGTGCGTTGCGACGTGGCGCGCAGCAGGCCGCAGCCTCGCGCCGGGCGGTTGATCAGGCTTTCCGACGACGGGCCGCGGTCACGCCAACCACGCCAAGCCCGAGCAACATGAGCGAGATCGTGGTAGGCTCCGGAACCGTGGCGATGCGCTGGATGGAGATGAAGCCGTTGCCGTAGCCGACGCCGGCCGTGGCGGTCTGGTTGGCGCCCGAGAGGTAGGAGCCACCGCCGCCACCGAAGACGCCACCCGTTCCTCCGCTGTACCCGCCGCCGCCGCCGCCGCCCGGCGAGTTGAACGTGCCGCCGCCGCCGCCGCCGCCGCCGAAACCGTCCGACGGGGCGCCGCCGATGCCGCCGGCCAGTCCTTGGAAGTAACCCTTGGCCGCATACTGGAAGGGAACGTCCCCGGCAGAAGAGGTGAAGCCCGCGCCAGCATGGCCGTGACTGGAAGCCATACCCGCTTGGCCACCTGAGCTGGCGTTCGCGCACGGGCCACCGAGCGAGTAGACCGTTCCGAACTGAGAGATCGAGCCGTTGCAGCCCGTGCCGTTAGCTGGTCCAAACACCGAGGTGCCGCCGCCGCCGCCGGCAACCAGCATCGGCGCGCCCAGTGCCGACACCACGAACGACCCGCCGCCGCCGCCGCCGTTACCGGCCGAGATGATGCCTTGACCACCCACGGCCAGATTCAGGATCGTGCCGGCGACCAGGAAAAACTCGGCGCCCACCCGTGCGCCCAGCCCCCCGGAGACGCCCGGCATGATGATGGCGGTGCCACCCTGCGCACCCGTTGCCTGAATCAGGTAGTTCGCCGACGCCGGCACCGTCCACGTGACGATGCTTCCCGTCAACCCAAAGCTGTACGACTGCGCGCGAGCGGGGGACGACGCCAGCAGCAGCGCGGCACCGGCGATCGCGAGACGGAATGGCGATTTCATCATGTTCTGTTAAAGGCGGGCTACGGTGCGGACGGCGCGCCAATGTAACGCAGTCGTCAAGACGAGAGCGGCGATGTTACGGTCCGTGAGACGCGACGGCAAGTCGCATGTACAGGCCGCGTCTGTGAACTCGCGCTTATGCGGCGTCACCGGACGGCGCCGACCGCCCCTCCTAAAACCACTGCCCCAGTCGCACGAACCACACGTCGCCGCCCACGTTGTTGAAGCCGCGCTCCACGCGCACATCCAGCACGCCCGCGCGCAGTTCGCCGCCCACACGGCCGCCGGCTACAATTTCGCCAAGCGGCGTGCCGTTACGCCGACGCAAAAAACCGTCGCCGGCGCCGATTGCGCCGATCATCGCCTCGCCCGTCGCGCGAATGGGGCCGAACACGACACGGCGCACACCCACGCCAGCCATCGCCTCCTGCTCGCTACGCCGCTCGGTGGTGCGCAATCCGGCAAAGCCATCGTAGCCGCCGAGCACGAACTGCTGCTGCAACGGCGCACGGCGCGACCAACTGACGCGCGCTCGCGGCGCGATCTCCCAATTGCGCCGTACGAAGGCGTGTGTCGTCTCGAGATGCGCGCGTTGGTAGCGCGAGTTCACCTCGCCCTCGAGCACCGTGCGCGCGTCGGTCAGTCGCGCGCCATCCGCGAGGCGCAGCATGAGTCCCACGGCGCCCACCTGCGCCGCTTCGCCGCTGCGCCACCATCGGAACGTGGGCGTAAGGCCCAGCGAAAAGCCGTGCCCCACGCGGCCACTCACGCCCGCCGCGAGTTCGAGCTCTCTGGTCGCGACCGGGTTGCGTTCACCGCTGTCGGTGAAAATGCGTACGTCCTCCGAGATAGTGCGCACGCTGCCGACCAGTGGCGCCGCGCGTTGGAACGCGGGAATGCGCCGCAGCAGTCCCGCGCGAAACTCCTGCCGGTACTTGCCGATGTCCACGGCGACCGCCCCTTCGACGGCGGCGTTGAATAGATCACGCCAAGCGACGCCGCCCCACAGCCGGCCGCTCAGATCGTTGTCGTACGCCAGTCCGACCACGATCGCCTGTCGCGCCCCGTACACGGGCGTGACGCGGAAACTCACGGTCGAGTCGCGACCGCGCGGCGAGAGCCAGATGGCGCGGTAGTCGTCGGCGTCGCCCAGACGCAACAGTCGCGTGCGAAGACTGTCCTCGTTGACCGGTCGTCCCGCGCGGAGTCCGAGTGCGACGCGTAGTGTCTGCGCCTCGAGCTTGCGGTCGGAGACGACCTCAAATTCCTCCACCATCGTCGGGAGACGCATCGCGGGATCCATCGCGTCCGCCCGGGCCGCACCGCGCACGGTCGCACCGCGCACCGTCGCACCACGCAACGTTTCCACGCACCGCGCGCCGGCGAACGTTTCGCGCGCGACGTCCATCCCGCTCTGTACCAACGCGTCGAGCGTTGCCGGCGAAAAGTCGAGCGGATTGTAGTCGGAGGTGCGGTTCCTGATGACGAAGTCACCCGGTCGGAAGCCCGATGTATCGTTGCGGAACATGTAGTCGGTCAACTGCAGCGCGACCTTCATGGGATCGCTGAACAACTCGTCGGAGACGGTGGCGGTGGGAAGTGTGGAGATGATGAGTCGCTCCGCCCCCAGCGCGCGCGCCGCGGCGACGGGGATGTTGTCCGACACGCCGCCGTCCACCAGGACTGCGCCGTCGATCGTACCGGGCGAAAAAATCAGCGGGATGGCGAACGACGCCCGGACGGCTTGCGCCATATCTCCGGAGGACAGCACGACGGCTTTTCGCGTGGATAGCCGCGTGCCAATGACACGCAATGGTATTGGCAGGTGATCAAAGTCACCGCGCGCGAGCAGATTGCCGCGCAACATCAACGCGGACATGAGCGCGTTCACTTCGCTTTCGCGGACCGCGCCGGTTTGCAGCGCGAAACCGCGACCGTAATTCTCCCAGACCGCAAACGCGGGGAGTGTACCGATTACGCCCGGCGCGACCGGGCTGTACGAGCGAATGACGCTGGCGATGGGGAGCGCACGCGTGATGGAGTCGATCTCGTGGCCACTGTAGCCGCTGGCATAGAGCGCCCCGGTAATGGCGCCGATCGACGACCCGACAATGAGGTCGGGGCGGATGCCGAGGGAGTCGAGCATCTTGAACACGCCGATATGCGCGAAACCCTTGGCGCCTCCACCGGACAGTACGAGCGCCGTCTTCACGGGCACGCACGCCGCGGCACCCGGCAACTGCGCCCCCGTGTCCCGTGGGGCCATGGTCAGCAGCACCAGCAGTGCCGCCCAAACGGAACAGGCGACGCGGCGAGGGTGGCGCGGCAAACGGAATCGCGTCGATGGCAGAAGGCGTGGGAAGCACATGGCAGGAACTCTAGCGAACGAACGGCGCGGATCGGGTATTAAGCTGAGTACGCTTGCATCCGGTGATGTCGCGCACGCCTTTAGAACGGTATATGGTCCCAGACAGCAGCCGGCAGGAGCAGGGCAACGCAGACGCGCTGCTTTGGCAGACGTGGTACCGTGTGGTGCTGGCGATCATCGCCGGCACGATCGCGGTGTTGTTCCGCACGGCCAGCACGTTCTCGCTCTCGCCGGTCGCCGACGCCACGATGATGCGCGAGGCGGCCGAGTGGATTCTGGGGTTGGTCAGTTTGGCGTATGTGGCGCTCGTCATGGGCATCCGCTGGCGCGTGCAGATGACACGTCGCGCCGGTCCCGCCATTGCGACGATGATGGCCGTCGCCGATCTGGCCGTGGTGTTCTCACTGGTTTTTCTGCTGGCGCGCCCCGAGGACTACGACCGCGCGCTGCTGATCGCGCTGTTCTCGTTGCAGCTCACCCACGTGTATTTCGGCCGTACACCGGCGCTGTTGCTCATCGCGGTAATTGCCACGGCCTATCTGTTCATCAGCGATATCGCCATCCGGCACGCGGCGCCGCTGCAATGGAGCGAAGTGTTCATCACACTCGCGCTCTTCGGTGCGGGGGCCATGCTGGTGGTGTTCGTGCAAAGCAACCTGCACAACCGGCTGCAGGCACTGGTGCGCATCTTCGAGCAGGCGGAGGAAGGCGATTTCACGGCCACGTACGACGTGGCCAGCGATCACCGCCCCGATGCCATCACCGTAGTCGGGCGCGCCTACAACCGCATGCGCACGCAACTCGCCACCATCGTACTTACCGACCCGCTGTCGGGGTGCCTCAACCGGCGCGGGTTCGAGCAGCAGTACCGGCGCGAGCTTTCGCGCGCCGCCCGTGCCCAGACGGACCTCGCGCTGATCGCCATCGACCTTGATTACTTCAAAAAGGTCAACGACACGTTTGGCCATCTCGTGGGCGACCAGGTCATCGCCGAAGCAGGAGAACTACTCCGTGCGACGGCACGAGCGGGCGACGTGGTGGCGCGCACGGGCGGCGAAGAATTCATCGTGCTGGCGCCGGACACGGCCCCCGAGGGTGCGCAGCATCTGTCCTGGCGCATCGTCGATGCGTTTCGTCGCAAGAGCTTTGCCGAACCACGCACGAAAAAAGTTGCGGTGACTGTCAGCGTGGGCGTGGTGGCCGACGCCGTGCACGACGAAAGCATCGCCGAAGATCTGCGTGCCCGCGCCGACGAAGCGCTCTACGCCGCCAAGCGCAGCGGACGTAATCGCGTTGTCACCTGGACGCACGGCCTCGAAGCGCTGCGACTGGGGCAGTCCGGGGAAACTCCGCCCATCAGCGGCGCGCGGACGCACAGCACCGGCAGTGGGCCCGCACTCAGCGGCCGCGTCCCTTCCATGCCGGCGTTGCCGCCCATCTCCGTACCGTCCAGTTCCACGCCGCCGGTGAAGACGCCGCCACCCGACGGGTCGCTCCCTAGCGGAGCGTCAGCACGCCTTCGCTGACCATCACGGTCGAGCCGCCGACACGCACCGCATCGATGACACCGCCTTGCTTCGACGCTTCGATGCTCAAGCGGCTGGCGCGCCCCATCTCGACCCCCTGCGCCACCTCCCAGGTGAGGACGCCATCCCGCGGCGTGCGCGCCGCGAGATAGCCGGCGAGACAGGCGTTGGCTGACCCGGTGGCGGGATCTTCCGGCACCGCGGCGCCCGGCAGGAACGCGCGAGCGCGAATATCCACCCCGCGCACGTGCTGTGGTGCCGTGTCGTCTTCCTGCCCGCCGGTCATCGCAAAGACGAACGGCCATGCGCCCCACTCGCCGCGGCAATGCTGCTCCCACGCATCCATGCGAATACGCGCGTGCCGCACCGCGTCGACGCTCGCCAGCGGAACGATCAGCCACGGAATGCCGCAACTCACCGCCATGGGCGTGTGCGCCCCGCCCACGAAATCGTCGGGCGAGAGCGAGAGCACGTCGGCCAACTCCGCGATCGACGCGCGCACGCTGCGCTCGTCGGGGAGCATGGCGGTCGTCAACTGCGCGTGTACGGGCACGCCGTGCGCCATGCGCACACGCACCGGAACCGGGCCGACCCCTTCGCCCAGCACGATCGTCAGTTCGTCGCCGTTGGCCAGGACGTCACCGCACGCCACCAGCGCGTGCGCGGTCCCCACGGTGGGGTGACCGGCAAAGGGCAGTTCCTCCTCCGGCGTGAAGATGCGAATACGGCGCGTGTGCGACGGATCGTCCGGCGGGAAGACGAACACGGTCTCCGAATAATTGAACTCACGCGTGATGGCCTGCAGCGTCTCCGTCGGCAGGCCGTCCGCTCCAAAGACGACCGCGAGCTGGTTGCCTGTGAACGTGGCCGTGGTGAAGACGTCGCAGGTGAGGTAGCGGAGCGAGCGCGGTGCGCGGGGTACCATCACTCCGCGCCGAGGAACGGGTACCGCCAGTCGAGCGGACTGGCGAACGTTTCCTTGATCGTGCGTGCGCTGACCCAGCGCATGAGATTCAGCTTGGAGCCGGCCTTGTCGTTGGTACCCGACGCGCGCGCGCCACCGAACGGCTGTTGTCCCACGACCGCGCCGGTCGGCTTGTCGTTGATGTAAAAGTTGCCGGCCGCCTGGCGTAACACGCGCGCCGCATCGTGCACGGCGTGGCGATCGCGCGCAAACACGGCACCGGTGAGCGCATACGGCGACGTACTGTCCACCAGCTCGAGCACCTCATGCCATTGCGGGTCGTCGTAGACGAAGACCGTGAGCACGGGGCCGAAAATCTCCTCACAGAGCATACGGTGCGACGCATCGGTGGTCTGCACGATGGTGGGCTCTACAAACCAGCCCTTGCTGCGGTCGGTGCCGCCGCCGGCAATGATGGTCGTGCCCGGCGTCGTGCGCGCGTCGTCCAGATAGCCCTTAATGCGGTTGAACGCCTTCTCGTCGATCACGGCCGCCACGAAGTTCCGGAAGTCGCGCACGTCGCCCTGCTGGATGTCGGCGAGCATGGCCACGCACTTGTCCATGACCTCGGGCCAGAGTGACGCCGGCACGTACGCACGACTCGCCGCCGAACACTTCTGCCCCTGATACTCGAAGGCGCCGCGGATCATGCCCACGGCCAAGGCCTGCGGATCGGCGCTCGGGTGCGCCACGATGAAGTCCTTGCCGCCCGTTTCGCCCACGATGCGCGGATACGAGCGGTACTTGTTCATGTTCCGGCCGATCGTCTCCCACATGCTGTTAAAGACGCTCGTGGAGCCGGTGAAGTGCACGCCGGCCAGATCACGGTGCGAGAGGGCGATTGCAGAAATCGCCGCGGCATCGCCCGGCACGAAGTTGATGACGCCCGGCGGCAGTCCGGCTTCCTCAAGAATGCAGTAGATGTACCACGCCGAAAGCGACGCCGTGGCGGCGGGCTTCCAGAGCACCGTGTTGCCCATGAGGGCGGGCGCCCCGGGAAGGTTGCCGGCAATGGCGGTGAAGTTGAATGGCGTGACCGCATACACGAAGCCTTCCAGCGGCCGGTACTCGAGCTGGTTCCAGAAGGCGTGATCGGCGATCGGCTGCTCGTGATAGAGCTCCTGCGCGAACTCTACATTGAAGCGCCAGAAATCGATCAGCTCGCACGCCGCATCGATCTCGGCCTGGTGCACTGTTTTGGCCTGCCCCAGCATGGTGGCGGCGTTGAGCGTGTCGCGCCACGTCGTCGTCAGCAGTTCGGCGGCGCGCAGGAAGACGGCGGCGCGATCTTCCCAGCGCCAGTTGGCCCAGTCTTTGGCCGCTTCGGCGCAGGAGGCAATGGCTTCGTCGACCAGGGCCGGCGTCGCCTTGTGAAACGTGGCCAGCACATGCTGATGGTCGCAGGGCATGGTCACGGTGCCCATATCGCCGGTGGTGATACGACGGCCGCCGATGACGATGGGAATTTCGACCTGCTCGGCCTCCATTTGTGCGATGCGGCGCTTGAGCGAGGCGCGCTCGGGGGAGTTCGGGGCGTAGCTGCGAACGGGCTCGTTCACGGCGGGCGGGACGCGGCGCGAACCGTCAAACGCGGCGAAAGACATCAGCGGATCTCCGGAAGGGCGGAAGTGGGGGGCGAGGTACTGCGGCTTCGCCCGACGCGACCGAAAGCTAGCCAGCCAGCCGCTTCTCCGTGACGTGGTCCTCCCACTACCGTTGGCAGATGGCCTGTCATGCAATCGAACCCGCCGCGCGCCCACGTCGGCACCCACGCGCACTCTCGGCGTGCCTCCCGCTGCTGCTGTTGGGGGCGACGGCCTGCGAGAAGGCCGCGCTCTCCTGGGCGGACGAGCGACCGGTCGCCACCAGCGAAGCCTCGCCCTACACGAACCCGCCGTTCGTGGTCATCGATTCGACGATGCGTGACACGTCGCAAACGGCCGACCTGCTGCTCACGCAGGACTTGCTGCGCGAGACGAGTGCGTTGACGCTGCTGGCGCCACGGTTGCAGGCAATGCCCGAGTCACGCATGCGTGCGGAAGCGGTACCGGTCCCGCCCGCCCCGATGGACATGGCGGCACCGGCACCGGCCGACGCGATGGGCGACGGTGATGCGCCCATCGACAGTCTCCGCTGCGCGCGCTCACTGCGCGTGGCACTCGCGCCCGGGCGCGGACGTGTCGCCGTCTGGTGGTCTCGACGGGATCGCGGGCGCGTGATGCTGCTGGCAGCATGGCGCGATACGCTGCAGGCTGAGTCGCGCCTGGGAGAGTGGCGCGGACCGATCGTGGTCGACTCGCTCGACCAAGGTCCGGGAGACGCGCAAGCGAGCATGCGCGGCGCGGCCGGTTGCGCACGCGTGGCGCCCAGTCTCGTGGTGGACGACGCGCACGGGTACGTGCACGTGGCCTACGCGCTCACGGGCCCGGAAGGCCCCGGTGTTTTCTACGCGCATCAGATGGACCCGCGGGCCAGCTTCGAGCAGCCGCAAGCCATCGTGTACGGCGAGCAGCTCGGGGCCGTACGCGTGGCCGCCACCGACGACATCGTGGCCGTGGCATACGACGACCCCAATGGCGGACAGCGTCCCCGAATCGGTCTCGCGGTGTCGCGCACCTCCGGGCACCTGTTCGAAGACCGCGTCATCGCCAGCAGCGCCATCGCCAAGGCTCGCGATCCATACGTGGCGGTGCAGGGGCGCGCGATCATTGTTGGCTGGAGCGAGTTTCCCAACGGTGGCGGCGAACCGGTCTTTCGCATCCGTCGCGCCATCGTACGCTGAGCGGCCCGCACGTCGAATTCGCACCTCGCAGTCGCAGCTCGCAGTCCCAACCTTCGGCACACGCCCGCCATGTCTCCCACGCTCCTCCTCGGCGCCCACTGCATCGACACCGGCGGCATCCCCATGGCGGCGCGTCGCGCAGGGCGCTCGGGCATGCAGGCGCTGCAGATCTTCAGTGCGGTGCCCAAGTTCTACAACGACAAGCTCAGCGTGAAACCCGAGCGTATCACGCGTTTTCACGCCGCGTTGCAGGACGCGGGGATCAAGCCGGAGCACGTCATTGTGCATGCCGCCTACGTGCTCAACTGTGCCACACCCGAACCGGAGAAGTGGGGACGGGCCGCCGCCGGATTGGCCAAGGAGTTCGAGCGGTCCACCGCACTCGGTGTGGGTGGTGTCTGCTTTCATCCGGGCGCCGCGACCGATGGCGATCGCGAGGCGGCGATCGCGCGGGTCGGTGAAGCCATGCGTCAGGCGCTGGTTGCGGTGCCCGAGGGGCGCACACGTTTGCTGATCGAGAACACGGCAGGGGCAGGCACGACCGTCGGGCGAACGCCGGACGAGATCGCGGGCATGTTGCAGGGGATCCCCGCCGCCGATCGTGCGCGCACCGGCTACGGACTCGATACCTGTCATCTGTTTGCATCCGGCTTTCCGATCGGTACGTCGCGCGCCGACTTGACACAGGTGCTCGACGCCTTCGAATCGGCGATCGGCGAACCGCCGGCGTTCTTCCATCTCAACGACAGCGAAGGCGCGCTGGGCTCAAACCGTGACCGGCACAAAGTCATTGGCGAAGGACTCATCGGCGCGGAGCCGTTCGGCTGGCTGCTGCAAGACGCGCGTGCGCGCGGTGTCCCGCTGATCATGGAAACACCGCAAGCGCACCCGGAACCCGCGGACGACGACGACACGCCGGACCCTTGGGATGTGAGCTCGCTGGCGCGTCTGCGCGCCTTGGCCGAGGGCGGCACGACGCAGTGAGGGGGCAGTCGATGGTGCATGCAATGATGCGTATGAGGGCACGTGTGAGGGCGCGTCTGGTGATGTGCGTCATCGCGAGCGCCAGCCTCGGGTGCGCATCGCCGGAGCCGCACCTCGCAGTCACCGGGCGCGCGGTGCAGATCGCGTCGGATAGCGGCGTGCTGCTGGCCGGGACGTTCGTGGAGCCTGCGGTCGGGCCGACGGCGGAGCGGGTGCAGGCGCCGACGCGGGTGCCGACTGTCCTGCTGCTCAGCGGATCGGGGCCGCAGGATCGCGACGGCTCGCGCGCCGACCTTGCCGGATACGCGCCATTCCGCGATATCGCCGATGCGCTATCCGCACGCGGTGTGGCGGTGCTGCGTCTGGACGACCGCGGCACCGGGGCATCGAGCGGGCAGTTCGCTGGCGCGACGACGTACGACTTTGCGCACGATGCGGCTGCTGCGCTGCGTTGGTTGCGCGCACAATCGGTCGTGGATACCTCGCGGTTGATCGTGCTGGGGCACAGTGAGGGGGCGCTCGTGGCACTGCTGGTGGCGGCGCAGGACCGCGCGCTCGACGCACTGGTGCTGCTCGGTGCACCGGCGCGTAGTGGTCGCGAATTGGCGCGATGGCAACGTGCCGCGCTTGTGGGCAGCGATGCCGCGGCGTGGCCGCCCACCGAGCGCGGGTCGATCTTGGCGCGCGCGGACGCCGAGGCAGAGCGCACGGCGGCGACCGACCCGTGGATGCGGGTGTGGTTCGATCTGGACCCGCGTGAGGTGGCGCGTCGGGTTCGGCAACCGGTACTCGTGCTGCACGGCGCGAACGATCGGCAAGTGCCCGTCGGTGACGCAGCGTTGCTGTCGGCCGCACTGCGCGCCGCCGGCGATCGCGACGTGTCCGTGCGGAGATTTCCCTCGACCAACCATCTGTTTCTCGAGGACAGCGACGGTGATCCGCGGGGCTACGTACGATTGTCGGAACGGCAGCTGCGCGATGATGTCGTGCAGGCGATTGTCGAGTGGGTGACGCGCCGCGGCGACGCCATCGCGGCCGCGCACTGAGCGCATCCGTCACGCGGCGGATGCGTCTTTCGCGCTCCGTGCGGCGTCATTCGGAGGCGTTCGGAGGGAAAACTGAAAGAAAAGCGCGCGTTTCATAGGGAAAAGCGGTCAGACGCCTATTGCGCGCCATACGAGTGATTGTAGCTTGTGGCGCGTCTGCGCATTGGCGCGACGCACTCAGAGCCGTCTTTCGACGATGCGGCTCGACTGGTCACCCCCTCAGGAGACGCTATGGCCGCTGCGAAGAAGTCTGCGAAGAAGGCTGCAAAGAAGGCCGCCCCGAAAAAGGCTGCCCCGAAGAAGGCTGCTGTTGCGAAGAAGGCCGCTCCGAAGAAAGCCGCTGTTGCCAAGAAGGCCGCGCCGAAGAAGGCTGCTGCCCCGAAGAAGGTTGCCAAGAAGGCGGCCAAGCGCACACCGAACGCGGCGTTCATGAAGCCGCTCACGCCGAGCCCGGCGCTTGCCGCGATCGTTGGCGAGAAGGGTCTTCCGCGCACCGAAGTTGTGAAGAAGCTCTGGGCGTATATCAAGAAGAACAACCTGCAGGACGCCAAGAACCGTCGTGCGATCAACGCCGACGACAAGCTGAAGCCGATCTTCGGTGGCAAGGCTCAGGTCAGCATGTTCGACATGACGAAGCTGATCGGCAAGCACCTGTCGTAACCTCCGGGCTCTCCCGGGCGTAAATTGAAGGGGCGTGTCCAACTCGGATGCGCCCCTTCTGCGTTTCGGCGTACTGGTCCCGCTCCTCTCATCCTGTTCATTTCGTGGCTTCGACGAAGAAATCCGACGGCGCCGGCAGCGTAGCCGCTTTGCGCGCGGGCAAGTCCGGCAACACGTCCGGCAACAAATCCGCCGGCGGCGGCTCGAGCACCTGGGAGAACATCAAGGCGATCCTTTGGACGCTCGCGATCTTTCTCGCCATCCGCACGTTCCTGTTCGAGGCGTACCGCATTCCGTCCGGGAGCATGATCCCGACGTTGCTGGTGGGTGACTGGCTATTCGTGAACAAGCTCGCGTACGGGCCGCACGTGCCGGGCACCGACATCAACCTGCCGGGCTATGCCGACCCCAAGCGCGGCGACGTGGTGGTGTTCATTTCGCCGAATCAGATTGATCAACCGGACGACCCGAATCCCACACTCGTGAAGCGGTGCGTCGCCATTGCCGGTGACACGATCTGGATGCGCGAGGGTATTCTGCACGTGAACGGGATGGCGCAGCCGCAGGGCTTTCCGGCCACCAACAATCCCAAGGGCGACGGCAGTTTTTCGCACCCGCTCTTCAGTTGGCAGCAGCAATTCGAGATTCGCGGGACGCGCGCCGGCGAGCCGGCACCGTCGCCGACGCTCGACCACTGGGGGCCGATGGTCGTGCCGGCCGGCTACCTGTTCATGCTGGGCGACAACCGCTACGACTCGAAGGATGGCCGCTACTGGGGCTTCGTGCCGCGCGAGAACGTGCGCGGTCGTCCGTCGTTCGTGTACTACTCGTACAACGCTGACGACAGCGATCGTCCGCTGCCGTTCCTGACCGACATTCGTTGGGGCCGGCTGGGTACGATCATCAGGTAAGCCCCGCAAACGGAGGTCCGATGCCGGTACGTGAACGCGGTCCGCGTGCCCTCCGGGCCGGTGCGTGGCGCCTGTGCGCGCTCAGTGCGCTGGTCGCCTCGGTCTCCGCCTGCAACGGCTCGCCCACCGGCAGCGGCGAGTCCCGGGCGCTGGTCGAGGCGCGCGCCCGCTGGAACGCCGCCAAGCCGGCCGGCGATCGCTACGTGATGGTGCAGCGGGTGGAGTGCTTTTGCGTGACGGGCGCGAACAGCTATCGCGTGACCGTGGTCGGCAACGCGATCGCCGCGGTGGTGCAGGAGCCGTCGGGTGCGCCGGTCGAGACGGGGCTGTGGAGCGCGTTTCGTACGGTGGCGCAGCTCTTTGACGCGGTGCGCGACGCCGAACAGCAGTCGGGAACGCTGCGCGCCGTGGAATACGACGCCACCCTGGGGTTCCCGCGCATCGTGTCGCTCGATCCACTGCGCAACGCCGTCGACGACGAAGTCCGCTACGTCACGAGCAGTGTCACGAGCAGTGTCACGAGCAGTATCACGAGCAGTATCACGAGCAGTATCACGCCGTCGCCTTGATTCCTGCCTGACTCCCGGATGACCTCTGCATGCTGAAGACCATTCCGCGCACGCTCGCACGGACCCTCATGGTGGCTGGCGCAAGTGTCCTGCTGCCGACCTTGGTCGCGCCGATTGCACCGATCGCGACCGCGCACGCACAATCGACCACGGCGCCTGTCGCGCGTCGTGCCGCCATCCACACCGATACGCTCTGGACGCAGTCGCTGGGCGTGCGCAAGGCGCTCACGGTGTATCTGCCGCCCAGCTACGCCACGTCGCCCACCCGTCGCTATCCGGTGCTGGTGTATCTGCACGGTCTGTACGGCAACGAACGCAACTGGGTCGAGTCGGGGCACCTGGACACCACGCTCGATTCGCTGGCGGCGGCGGGGCGCGGTGAAGCGATCGTGGTCATGCCCGACGGCGATGACGGCTGGTACACGACCTGGAATCTGTTGGCGGCCTCACCGCCGTGCGCGAGCGACACGGTGCGCAAAGAACCCGCTGCCACGTACTGCGTGCCGTGGACGCACTACGACGACTACATCGCGCGCGACATCGTCAACCATGTGGACGCGCACTACCGCACCCTCGCCGATCGTGCGCACCGCGGCATCGCGGGGCTGAGCATGGGCGGCTTTGGCGCGATGACACTCGCGCTCGCCTATCCCGACGTGTTTGGTGCGGCGGCCAGTCACGCCGGCGTTGTTTCGCCGCGACTGCTCGGTCCCAAACCGTTTGTACCACCGCCGCGCTACGCCGCCGACTCGCTGGAACTCAAGACGGCCGCCGGCTGGCTGTGGCCGTGGCTCACGGCACCGTTCGGTCGCGACACCATCGGGTGGACCGCACGCGATCCGGGACGCATGGCGGCACGCGCCCAGCAGCGTGCACGCGCCGGTGGCCCGCCTGTGCCGGCGCTGCTCATCGACTGCGGCGTGGCCGACGGGTTCATCGATCAGAACCGCGACTTCCACGCAACGTTGCAGCGGCTCGGTGTGTCGCATGAGTACGCCGAATGGCCGGGCAAGCACGACTGGCCGTACTGGCGCACACACGCGGTGGAGAGCGCGCTCTTTCTGCTGCAACGAACCGCGCCCTAGCTGCGGCACTGTGGCGTTGTGACGGTGGCGGCCCGCTCCGTACAGCCGCAGGGTGGCGGCGGGATGCACGACGGGTAGCTTGCGATCACCATGGCCCGCTTCTTTCCGCGCGATGTGATTCAGTGGGGCGAGGAGCGGCTGCACCCGCTTCGCGCGTTCGCCGTGCGCACGATCGAACCGGCCGGCATCACCGGCATCGTGTTGCGTGTGTACCGCGCGCTCTTTCTCGGCAGCGCGATGTCGTCGGGGTGGGTGACGTTCGTGCTCGGCCTGACCGTGGGTGCGCTGTTCTTCTGCGGCATGATCACCTGGCATCTGGGAAATTTCCCCGTCAGACGCTGGCCACTGCGCGCGCTGGCGTTCGTCGTCATCGAGATCGTGGCCGAACTGGGCATGAGTACGCTGCTCATCGGCGTCGGCCGTGAGCGGTTCGGCTCGCGCGTGGCCAACTGGAGCGACTGGTGGCCCATGGCCGGGCAAACGCTGATCGAACGTGGCGCGATCGCACTCGTGTTTACCCTCGTGCTCGCGGGGAGTGTGCAACTGGTGCGCAAAGCGCTGGACAACCGCGCGGAGCCGAGCGAGTCGTGATGAAGCGTGCGCTCTGGCTTCGCATCAAGCGATACCAGTTCGAGAACCTGGTCCCCACACGCAAACGGGATCATCTCGCGGCGGCGTTCGGCGGCACGGACGCGACCACGCGCGCGTTCGCGGGCAAGCTTTCGCGCAAGCACGGCTGGAGCGGCGGCTTCGCCCGACGCGCCATCGACGAATACCGCAAGTTCGTTTTTCTGGGCGTGACCAGCGATTTCAGCGTGACGCCACCGAAGGTCATCGATCAGGTGTGGCACGAGCATCTGTTGTTCAGCCGTGGCTACCGCGAATTCTGCCGCGACGTACTCGAGCGCGACTTCGACCATACGCCGGAACTCGTGCCCGATACGCAGCAGACTGCGCAGTTCGAAGCGCAGTACGAGGCCACGCTGGCGCGTTACGAGCGCGAGTTCCGCGTGGCGGCGCCGGCGGATTTCTGGGGGACTCCCAAGTTTGCCCGCGCGCGTGTCGCGGGAAAAAAGAAGCGCGGCCAGAGCACGCACCAGGACGGCGGCGACGGCCCGAACGATGACCTGCCCCTCTACCTGCTGTTTGACGGCAGCGGCGGTGTGGGGGCGCATCATCAGTTGGCCGAGTTCGGCGGCGGCGGCGGCTTTTTGGGCGGCGGCGCCGGTGACGACTGGGGTAGTGACTCGAGTGGCGACGCCGGAGGCGACGGTGCTGGCGGTGACGGCGGCGGCTCCGGCTGCTCGTCGGGCTGCGGCGGGGACTGAGCACTCCGTACTTTCACGCACGACTGACCACGGGGAAGTTCGGCTTGTAGTCTTCGCAGGATCCTTTCTCTCCCCTCCCCGTGCCGTGGGTATGTGCCGCATGCGCGCTCTGCTCCTTCTGCTCGCCCTCCCGTCCGCTGCCGCCGTTGCGCAGCCCGTCGTCACGCCGGCCACGCCCGGGACTCGTATTTCCGGGTCGCCGGCCGCAGACACGTTGCGCCCGTTCGGTACGCTGCGCGATCAGGCGTTCCGGCAGCAGCAGTGGCTCGAACTCCGCATGGAACGCACGCTGCCCGCGCTCATGCGGCGCGAAGGTGTGGACATGTGGGTCGTGCCCATGCGCGAGTACGCCGAAGATCCACTGTTCCTGGCCATCACCTCGCCGACCACCTTTGCGGCCCGTCGTCGTACGATCTACGTCTTTTTCGACCGCGGCGCCAAGGAGGGCGTGGAGCGCATTGCGTTGGGCGGCACATCGCAAGGCAACGTCTTCAAAGCGGTGCGCAGTGAAAAGGCGGTCCCGGCACCGGCCGCCGGCAGCAATAGCAACGCGCGCACGGCAGAGCTGTGGGGCGACCAGCAGTGGGAGGTGCTCAAGCAGGTCATCGAGCAGCGCAACCCGAAGAAAATCGCCGTTAACACGTCGCGCACGTTTGCCTTTGCCGACGGGCTCAGCTCCGGCGAGCGTGACGGCATGTTGCAGGCGCTGGGGCCCCAGTGGACGGCCAAGGTCGTGAACGCCGAAGCGCTGGCGGTGGACATGATCGCCTCGCGTCAGCCCGAAGAAGAAGCGGCGTTCAACGAACTCAATCGCGTCGCGTGGCAGATCATCGAGGAAGCGTTTTCCAACCGCGTGATCACGCCCGGCGTGACGAAGGTGGACGACGTGGTTTGGTGGATGCGTCAGCGACTGGCCGACCTGGGGCTGACGACATGGTTCCAGCCGAGCGTGGAGATTCAGCGGCAGTCAGGCGTGGGCGAACTGGTGGGAGTTAATCCGACCATCGCGCCGGGCGACGTGCTGCACTGCGATTTTGGCGTCACGGCCATGGGACTCAACACCGACACGCAGCACATGGCGTACGTGCTCAAGCCGGGTGAGACGGACGTGCCGGCCGGCATCAAGAAGGCACTGCTGGCGTCCAACCGGATGCAGGACATTTCGATCGAGGAGCTCAAGCCGGGTCGCACCGGCAACCAGGTGCTCAAGGCCTCGCTGGACAAGATGCGCACCGAGAAAATAAACGGCACCATCTATTCGCATCCGATCGGACTGCACGGGCACGGCGCGGGCGCACTGATCGGCCTGTGGGACTATCAGGACGGCGTGCCGGGGCGCGGCGACCACAAGGTCATTCCGGGCATGTGGTATTCGATCGAGCTGCAGGCCACGACCCCCGCCCCCGAGTGGGGCGGGCAGCCCATCCGGTCCGCGCAGGAAGAGGACGTGATCATCGATGCGTCCGGGAAAGTCCGCTGGGGGTACAAGCGCCAGTCGGAGTTCCACCTGGTGCGCCCCACCATGAAGTAGGCGATCCGGCCGGATGTCCCGTTCTGCCGTCCACCTCCCTCCACCCCGTCGTTAGCTTTGGGCATGATCCGCAAGAACAAGCAATTGCTCGTCGTCGGCGACCGCGTCCTCGTGAAAGTCGAGGACGGTGACCAGCGTACCAAGGTCGGGCTCTATCTCCCGTCCACCGCCGTTGACAGTCAGGCGGTGCAGGGGGGCGCGATCATTTCCACGGGGCCCGGGCTCGCGTTGCCCGACCTCGCGTCCGACCATGGGGACGATCCGTGGAAGTCGGGCGACGATCACGGTCCGGAGGCGCGCTACGTGCCGATGCAGGCGCGCGTGGGCGACTACGCGTTGTTTTTTCGCAAGGCCGCCGTCGAGATCACCTTCGAGAACGAGCAATATCTGGTCGTGCCGCAGGGAGCGATCCTCGCGCTCGTGCGCGACGTGGACCGCTAGCAATACTTCGAGCGTCAGCTCGCACTTCAGCACAGGAAACAGAACACCATGTATCCAGAACAGATCGTACAGCCGATGCGCCAGGAACTCACGCGACTGGGCATCGAAGAGCTTCGCACCGCCGCCGATGTGGACGCGAAGTTGCACGACATGAAGGGCACGGCATTGGTGGTTGTGAACTCGGTGTGCGGTTGCGCGGCCCGCAATGCGCGGCCGGCGATCGCCGCCGCCATGAGCCATGCCGTCAAGCCCGACGTCTCCACGACGGTCTTTGCCGGCCAGGATCGCGACGCGACCGACCGCGCCCGCCAGTACTTCACGGGGTACGCACCGAGCTCTCCCAGCATCGCGCTGCTGAAGGACGGCGACGTGGTGTTCATGCTGGAGCGCTACAAGATCGAGGGACGCACGTCGCAGGAGATCGCGGCCGACCTCGTACACGCGTTCGATACGTATTGCGCGCCGACTGGCGCGACGGCCAGCGCGTAACGCACGCGTATGTCCGTACGGGCGTCGCGCCGTTTCGCCTCCCTCGGCCTGACGTGACGCTCGGATGAAAGGTCAATGATGCTCGACGGTACCGATCTCGCGGCGACAGCGCTCGCACAGGCTGTCGCCGGCCAGTACCGGCTTACCCGCGAGATCGGACGCGGTGGCATGGGGGTGGTCTACCTCGCCCTCGACCAACAGCTGCAGCGGGAAGTCGCCATCAAAACCCTGCCCCCGCATCTCGCGGCGGATGTGGTAGTGCGCGACCGCTTCCTGCGCGAAGCCCGCACCGCCGGGGCGCTGTCCCACCAGAATATCGTACCGATCTACGCCGCCGCCGAGCGCGACGGCGTCGTGTACTTCGTCATGCGCTACATCGCCGGCCAGTCGTTGGCCGAGCGGCTGACCGCCGAGGGCCCGCTTCCGCCGGCGGATGCGATCGCCATTCTGCGGCAGCTTGCCTCGGCCCTGGCCTACGCACACTCGCGCGGCGTGGTGCATCGCGACATCAAGGCGGAGAACGTGCTGCTCGATGGCGAAACGGGTCGGGGGATGCTCACCGACTTCGGCATCGCACGCCTCGCGGAAACGAAGCCGCTCACCGCCACCGGCACGGTACTCGGCACGGTGCAGTACATGAGCCCCGAGCAGGTGGTGGGCGACGAAATCGATGGACGGAGCGATTTGTACGCGCTGGGCGTGCTCGCGTTCTTGATGTTGTGCGGACGGTTCCCGTTCGAGCGCAACAGTCCGTCGGCGGTGCTGGTGGCGCACGTGAACTCGCCGCCGCCGCGTATGTGTGACGCGGCCACGCATGTCACGTCGGAGCTGGGCGACGTCGTGGACCGCCTGCTGGCCAAGTCGCGTGAGGCGCGCTTTGCCACGGGCGATGCGCTGCGTGTCGCGCTGGACGCGATTCCGTTGTCGGCGCAGGGAGTCGTGGCGCGCGCGAGCGATTCGGCGCCGTTGGCGATGCTCGCGGTCGTGCCGCCTGCCGCCCCGCCGCAGGTGCTCTCCTCCATCGAAGCGCAGGAAGTGTGGGCGCGCGCCGCCGAACTGCAGGCCAACACGGGACTCTTCGTGCCTCCGGCCGAGTTCACGTCACGTACCGCGGGTGCGGAGCTCGTTACGCGTGGCTACGATGCGGCGCTGGTGAAGGAGTCGGCGCGCGAAGCCGGCATCGACGACAAGTATGTTGAACGCGCATTGGCAGAACGTGCGCGTGCAGAATCCGTGTCGATTCAACGCGGCGCCAAGATGCCGGACAAGGTCAATGCCATCATTGGCGCGCCGACCAAGCTCGACTTTGAGACCGTCGTCGAGGGGGAGTTGACCAGCGAGGGTTTCGAGGAGATCGCCGAAGAGGTGCGCAACGCCCTCGGCGAGATGGTCACCGTGAGTCAGGTCGGACGCACGATGAGCATCATGACGTCGGTCACATCCACCAAGAACGGCAATCCGCGCCGCGTGCAGATCAACATCGGGTCGCGAAACGGTCGCACCGTCATTCGGGCAAGCGAAGACCTGACCCAGTTGAGCGTGGGGTACTTCATGGGCGGCGTGGTGGGCGGCGGCATGGGTACGGGCTTCGCGCTGTTTGGTGTGATCATGAACGCTACGCATAGCGCTGGCCCGGCAGGCCTCACCCTCCTGGGCACGCTTGCCGGCAGCTACGCGCTGGCCCGCTATTTCTTCGGGCTCACCTCGCGCCGGCGCAATAACGAGCTGCAGCAGATCATGCAGCGGGTCGCAAGCCGCGCGAGAGAATTTCTGGTGGAGCCGCCGTCGCCCAAGCGACTCAAGTAGCGGAGCGTCGGCTCCCTACTTTTGCCCCACCCACTTGAACACTTCGCGAACCGACGGGCGCTTGCCGTACATCAGTAGCCCAACGCGATAGATCCGGCTGGCCAGCCAGATGCTGCCGAGCGCGCCGAGTATCACGGACGCCAGCGCGATCGCTACTTCCGAGGGCGGTACCGGCGCCACGGTCATACGCAGCGGCATCACGATCGGTGCGCTGAACGGCAGCATGGAAAGCACGCGTGACAGCATGCTGTCCGGCTGCGTGAGGATGTTCTGCAGGAACATGATGCTGGTGACCAGCAGCAATACCACCGGCATCTGCGCCTGCTGCGCTTCCTGCTCACTATTGACCGTCGCGCCCACGGCCGCAAAAAGTCCGGCGTACAGCATGAAGCCCATGACGAAGAACGCGAGCACGATGAGTCCGAGGCCCAGCGAGACGTCTGGCAGGCCAATCGGTGCTTGTGACGCGCCGAACTTGGCGAGAATGGGCGTACGCACCTGATACATGACGAAGCTCATGCCCAACCAGAGCACCAACTGCGTGAGCCCCACGCCTCCCACGCCGATCACCTTGCCGGCCAGCAGTCGTGATGCAGAGATGCTCGAAATCACGACTTCGGCGACGCGCGATTGCTTTTCCTCCAGCACACCGCGCAGCACGTTCAATCCGTAGATGAAAATCGTCATGTAGAGCACGAACGCGACGGCGGCACCAAAGATGAAGCTCAACGTACCCGAACCACCGCGACCAGCTTTCGTGAGTCGTTCGGTCGCCACATTCACATTCGTGTTGAGCACCGTGCTCGCAACGTCGCGGTCGACACCGTTCTTTTCGAGCGTGAGTCCGACCACTTCGCGCTGCACCGCGCGCTCGATGCGCTGCATGTCGAAAATCGCGGTGGTGTTGCTCCCCGAGTAGCGCGCCTTGCTTCCCGATACGGTGAGGGAATCGAGCACCAGATACCCTTTCACTTCCTCGGCCATGACCTGCTTCGTGGCCAGCGACTCCGCCTGCGCGATGGCGTCGGCGGTCACGACACGCACCGG
>JBBQSM010000068.1:0-21740 GCA_038234895.1 Gemmatimonadales bacterium | reverse complement strand
ATGAGAACGCCCGCCAGCACCGTGGCGGCATGCGCGACACCGGCCATGCGACCCAGCGTGGCAATCCCCGAGCCCAGCGCGCCGGCGATCGCACCAAGCAACAGATACGACGCCAGCCGACCGCCGTTGTAGGCCGCATGGGCCTGGAGCGCGCGACGGCCCGACAGCGGCTCGGCACGTCCCGACGTGGCGCCGGAGTAGAAACAGACGAAACCGCCGCACATCGCGGCACAGTGCACGCTGCCGATCAGACTGGCGGCCAATACACCGAGCGCCGCCGGAATCACGGTCGTGCACCACCGTTGGAATCGACCGTGGCGACGGCCACCACGGCCTCTACTCGCGACGTGCCGCGGAACACCGCTCCACCGCGCGTCGCATGCACACGCACTTCCCACTGTCCCGGATGCGTAATCGTGAGCAGGCCGCCATAGCTGTCGTCTGCGTCGCGTTGCAACTCCACCTGCTGCAAATCGTTGGCGCGCGCATTGAACAGCGCGACGACCTGCACCGTTGCGTCGGGCACTGACGTTCCGCTTGAATCCGACAGGCGAACATGCACTCGGGTAGAACGACCTGGCACAACGGCGTCGAGCGTCGTCACCGCAGACCATCCCGTGGCGTTGCTGCGCCGTTCGTCCGCCATCGTCGAATCGAAGGCGACAGCCTTTTTGTAGTAGTCGGGCTCGATCGCCATCGACGGGTCGCTGCCGGCCACGCGCATCAGCGCGAGGTTGGCGATCACCGACGCGGCGAGAAGACCGGCGATGCCGATGGGCCATGCGCTGCCGGGTTTCATTTTGCTGCTCCTGAACTGCCGCTGCCGGTCGGGCCGAGCAGACGATAAGGGATCTCCTGGGTCGAACTGTGCCCGTCGCTGATCGTCAGCATGATATTACGCTCGCCGTTGGTGAAGGCGCGCTTGGGCAACAGGATGAACATGCTCGTACTGCGCGTCGCACCACCGGCAATGTTCAGCGGATTCTCCGGTGCCACGATCGTCACGTCGCTGTTCTGCAGGCCGGCCGACTCGAGTCCGGACACCACGATCGTGTACTGGGCATTCGTGGTGCCACGATTGGCGATCTTGATGCGCATCATGTTGGAAATGCGACCGTCCGCGTCTTCGAGGAAGGGTGCGTCGAGCCCGCGGAGCACGGTAATGTCCGCCGTGTCCTTGGTGAGCAGCGCCGTGAACAGTCCGCCAAGCGTGATCGTCAGCACGGCCGGGTACAGCACCGTGCGCAACCGGAACAACTTGCGCGGCTTGCCGGCCATCGCATCCTGCGACGAATAGCGAATGAGTCCCTTGGGCTTGCCGATGCGCGTCATGACATCGTCGCAGGCGTCGATGCACTGCGTGCAGTGCACGCACTCCATCTGCAGTCCGTTGCGGATGTCGATGCCCGTGGGGCAGGTCTGTACGCACGCACCGCACTCGATGCAATCGCCCGCTCCCTCGGGACGGTTTGCCGTACCCAGCGCACGCGGCTCGCCGCGCTTCTCGTCGTACGCCACGATCACCGACTGCCGGTCGATCAGCGCCGCCTGCCAACGGCCGTACGGGCAGACGATGAGGCAGGTCTGCTCGCGGAAATAGGTGAAGTTGAACCAGACAATGCCGGTGAACAGCGTCACGAGAAAGAACGCGGTGGGATGCGCCGCTGGCGAACCCAGGACCCAGTGATACAGGTTCTCCGTGCCGACAAAAAACGCCAGCAGCGTGTGCGACACGAAGACCGACATCACAAAGAACGTGGTGTACTTCGCCATGCGGCGCGGCGTGAACCAAGCCCCCTTCTTGTCGAGATTGCGCGAGCCCGTGTAGCCGCCGTCGAACCAGCGGCCGATGGGGCGGAACAGAAACTCGAGATACACCGTCTGCGGACACGCCCAGCCACACCATGCGCGCCCGAATAGCGCGGTGGTGAGGAAAATGCCGATCACCAGACTGCCCATCGCAAACATGAACAGCAGCGTGTCGGTGGGCAGAAACGTGTAGCCCATCAGCGTGAACTTGCGCGCCGGCAAGTCCATCAGAAACACTGGCAACCCGCCGATGCGCAGATGCGGAATGGCGAAGAAGATCGCCATCAGCGCGTACGCCACCACACGCCGACGCTCCCACCACGGACCGTGCGACGGCTTGGGACGGATCCAGCGGCGTGATCCGTCCTCGTTCAGCGTGGGCAGAACGCGCCCGGTGCTTCGGGGTGGTGCATGCGTGCTCACGGAGTGGCCGGTACTCCCTGCGGCGCCTTGGGATTCGCGGGTGTGGTGCCCTGCAGCGACGCGACATACGCCACCACGTTGCTCAACTGCCTTGGCTTGAGCGTCTTGCCCCACGGCGGCATGCCCTTCTCCAGCACGCCGTTGGTCACCGTCGCGTACACATCGGTGATCTTGCTGCCGTGAATCCAGAAGGCGTCGGCGAGGTTCGGTCCGATGATGCCGCCGCCGTCCGCGCCGTGACACGCTGCGCAGTACGCCTTGTACACCTCCTCGCCTTCCTCCACCGCGTCCTCGTTCTGCACGAGCGCCAGCAACTGCTCGGCGGACATGTCGCCGCCCGTCGGCGCCGGATGCGCGGCGGCGAACGCCTTCATGTCCGCCTCGTAGTCGGCAATGCGTCCCTTGCCGTTGCCCACCGGGCCCACGTTGAAGTAGTAGATGATCGAGAAGACCACCGTACCCGCGAATGTCATCAGCCACCAGCGTGGCATCGGATTGTCGTACTCCTGGATGCCATCGTACTCGTGCTCCATGATGCGATCGGTCGGACGATCCGGCGGAACCTGCTTGTCATTGCTGGCCATCGGTCAGCGCTCCTGCGCGCGTTGCGCGGTCGTCTGGTCGTCTTCCAATGGAAGCATGGAGGCATCGTGCATTGCACGACGGTTTGATGGCGCGAAGGTGCGAATTATGATCGCGACGAACACACCGAAGAAGAGCACCAGCGCAACTTCGGCGTAGCTCGACAGCTGTGCGTACGACATGATGTCGGAGAGTTTCATCAGCGGATCCCTCCAGCACGGTTCGTCGTTCCGCTGCTCGCCGTCTTCGCCACCTTGATGTCACGCCCCAGTCGCTGCATGTAGGCCACGATGGCGACGATCTCCTTGTCCTCGAGCCCGGACGGGCCGCCCTGCCCGACGATTGCCGCCGCGATTTCCTTGGCCTGCTGCCGAGCCTGGTCGGGCGCGTTGCGTACGGCGTCGCCGTACGGCACGCCGAGCATCACCATCACGTCCACCTTTTTCTGAATCTTCTCGAAGTCGATTGTGTTGGTAAGGAACTGCCCGTACGACGGCATGATCGACTTGGCCACCACCGCGCGCGGGTTCTCGAAGTGGCGCACATGCCAAAGATCGGGATACTTGCCGCCTTCACGGGCCAGGTCGGGCCCAATGCGACGCGATCCCCACAGGAACGGATGATCGTAGACGCTCTCGCCCGGCTTGGAGTACTCGCCGAACCGCTCGGTTTCGTAACGGAACGGGCGGATCATCTGCGAATGGCAGTTGAAGCACCCTTCGGCGATATACACGTCGCGTCCCGCCAGTTCGAGTGGCGTGTACGGCTTGACCGACGCGATTGTCGGCACGTTCGACTTGATGAGGAACGTGGGCAGAATCTCGAACAACGAAGCGACCACGACTGCCAACAGGGTCAGCACGGTGAACAGCACCGGCGCGCGCTCCCACTTGCGGTGCCACGCGGCGCCGGTGAAGCTCGCGACCGCACCACTCGGCGCACCCGGCACCGGCGCCGGGGCCGGCGGCGCAACGTACACGGCCGACAACGGCGCCGCCTCAATGACGGGTACGTTGTATACCGCCGGACGACGCTTCCACGTCATGATGATGTTCCAGCCGAAGATCAGCGTGCCGATCAGGTACATCGTACCGCCAACAACACGCATCCAGTACATCGGCATCAGCTTGAGCACGGTCTCCACGAAGTCGGGATAGGCCAGCCGTCCCGTCTCGTCGAACGCACGCCACATCAGTCCCTGCGTTGCACCCGCGCTGTAGATCGCGACCACGTACAGCACGATCCCCACCGATGCGATCCAGAAGTGGACTTCCATCGCCTGCTTGCTGTAAATCTCCGTCTGGAACAGACGCGGCAGCAGCCAATACACCATGCCGAACGTCATGAAACCGTTCCAGCCCAGAGCGCCGGTGTGCACGTGCGCGATGATCCAGTCGGTGTAGTGTGCGACGGCATTGACGCTCTTGATCGAGAGCATCGGTCCTTCGAACGTGCTCATGCCATACGCCGTGATCGCGACCACAAAGAACTTGAGAATCGGATCATTGGCGACCTTGTGCCATGCGCCGCGCAACGTCAGCAACCCGTTGATCATGCCGCCCCAGCTCGGTGCCCAGAGCATGACCGAGAAGAGCATGCCCAGCGTGGAGGCCCACTCGGGAAGTGCCGTGTAATGCAGGTGATGCGGGCCCGCCCAGATGTACATGAACACCAGCGACCAGAAGTGCAGAATCGACAGCTTGTAGCTGAAGACCGGTCCTTCAGCCGCTTTGGGCATGAAGTAGTACATCAACCCAAGGAACGGCGTCGTGAGAAAGAACGCGACGGCGTTGTGCCCGTACCACCACTGCATGAACGCATCCTGCACGCCTGCGTACAGACTGTAGCTCTTCAGAAAGTCGGCCGGCACCGACAGGTTGTTGAAGATGTGCAGAATCGCGACGGTAATGATGCTCGCGAGGTAGAACCAGAGCGCCACATACAGATGGCGCTCACGGCGGCGCAACATTGTCATGAAGAAGTTCACGCCGAACACCACCCACACCACGGCGATCGCGATGTCGATCGGCCACTCCAGCTCAGCGTATTCCTTCGCTTGCGTGTAGCCGAACGGCAGGGTCAGCGCCGCGGCGACGATAATCGCCTGCCATCCCCAAAAATGAAAACTGCTCATGCCATCGGAGTACATCCGGGCTTTGAGCAGTCGTTGCGTCGAGTAGTAGAGGCCGCAGAAGAACGCATTGCCGGCGAACGCGAAGATCACCGCATTGGTATGCAACGGTCGCAGTCGCCCAAACGACAGCCACGGCGTGTCGAAATTGAAGATTGGGTTGGCGAGCTGCAGCGCGATGAGCACGCCCACCAACATCCCCACGACTCCCCAGAGCACGGTGGCGAAGAGGAACTTGCGAACAATAGCGTCGTCGTAGGAGAAGCGGTCCAACCGGGCCGCTGATGAGCTGGGCGCGGGCAGTGCCGGTGCGCCGTGTGCGAGGGTCATGCCATGCCTCGGAGAGTGCGTGATTCAGTGTCCATTCCTTGGGAGTATGGTCAGCTGTCGTTCACGGCCGAGTCAGGTACATCATGGATTCGCGTCGGGGAATCCCCGATATATCCATGTGCCAATGCAAAGCGGTCCGACGTCGCGTCGTGCGACATCGGACCGCTGACCCGTCGGGAGCGTCCCGGGAGCTATGGCATGCGACGTGGTACTACACGTACGACAGCTCGTCGACCGGCCTCGACTGCAACGCACGGCGCCCACTGCGCGCCGCCGACGGCAACGGCACCTCCACCCCCTCATCCGCTTCCAGCTGGAACCGTTCACACTGCGCCAGCTGCGCGCGCGCCTGCGAACTCAGCTCCTGCGCCGCGCTCGCCGACTCTTCAGCGTTGGCCGCCGCCTGCTGCACGGCGCCGTTGAGCGTGTTCACCGCCTGCCGGATTTCGTCGATCCCGAGCGCCTGCGACACGGTCGCATCCCCGATACGTCCCATCACGTCGTTCACGACGCTGATCCGCTCGGACACACCGCGCAGTTGCACGTCGACATCGCGCGAGATCGTCACGCCCCCTTCGACCCGCGATACGGTGTCGTCGATCAGGGCTGACGTATTCCGTGCCGCTTCCGCGCACCGCAGCGCCAAGGCGCGCACCTCGTCGGCGACCACCGCAAAGCCACGTCCGGCATCGCCAGCTCGCGCCGCTTCTACCGAGGCATTGAGCGCCAGCAGGTTGGTCTGGAAGGCGATCTCGTCGATCGTCTTCACGATCTTGGCCGTTTCCCGCGCCGAACCGCGCGTTTCATCCATAGAAGTGATCAGACGCTGCACGCTCGACACACCAAGATCCGCCGCCCTGGTCGCGTCGCCGGTCGCCGTGCGCGCGCTGGTCACGTCGTCCGCGTTGGACCGGCCAAGGGCGGACAGTTCGTTCAGACTCGCAGTCACTTCCTCCAAGCTGGCCGCTTGACCAGAAGTCACGCGGGCGAGCGCGTTACCGCCCGACGCGATCTCGTTCGAGGCACCGTCGATCTGCTCGGAGGCCGAGCGCAGATCGGTCAGCACTTCGCGAAATTGCGTCAAAGCCGCGTTCATCGCCTGTGCCGTTGCATCGTATTCGCCGCCGAAGCCGAGTGCCACCGTCGGCGTCAGATCGCCGTCGCGCATCGCGACGATCGCGGGGCCAAGCTCGTCGGACAAAAAGCGACGGGTGTTCTCCGCCGCCCGTTCGTTGATCACCTGCAGCTCCTCGACGGTGCGCGAGGCGTCGAGCATACGTGTCGCCACCAGAGCAAAGGTGCCTTGCAGCGAGGCCGCCGCCGGATACGAGGCAACGCGATGCTCCGTCACCGCCTTGGCGACTTCGTTGGCACATCCGTCAAGCGTCTGTACGGCGGAGATCACGGTGCGTACCGCCGCCGATACGCCATCGCCGGCGGGAATCCGATCAAGTCGTCCGTCGCCCAACGACGTCAACGAATCGAAGACATCTTGCGTCTGCAGCGCCTCACGCTCCAGCATGCGTGCCATCAGAATCAGAATGCTCGTTTCAAAGACCACGAACGCCGCATGGACGCCCACCATATAGAAGCCGGCGAGTCCGGGCATCGCGTGGCTCATCACATACACCGGCAGTCCCATGATCTGCATGACATGGAACGCGACGTGATGCAGCGCGATAACGGCAGCCGCGGCGACGGGTACTGTCCAATCGCGATACGCCACCAGCAGCGCGAGCGCCGCAAAAATGTGGAAGTGCATCTCGATCAGCCCCTGCGCGAGCTGAATAAACAGCGCGGAGTAGGCCATGTACGCCACGCCGATGCTTAGCCGCGCGAAGGCGCTCCCTGCCTGACTGCGGGAGATCAGAAAGGCGCCAATCGAGAGCGGGGCACCGATCCCGATAGCCGTTGCCCAGCCGCCGTAGATGTAGGCGAGCAGCAATGCGACGGGCAGATGCGCCAGCAACACGGTCCCATTCAGTCGATCAGAAGTGGCCCGGCTCTGCGCCAACATGGTGGCCGCGGGTGAGGTAGATACTGACATCATCGTCCTGGCGCGCAGACTTTTCGCTTCGTTCGTGGCACGTCGTCGCACCACGCATCGGTACCGTTGAACGCCTCGCTCCCTGCGCGGAACGGGTGCAACACTGCTCCCGCAGAGAGTCTCGGCCGGCGCCTGCCCAGCTTGAGCGTATATCGCCAAGTGTCACTAGCTTTCACTGGGTCTGTTCGGCTGCACATCCTGCTGTGGCCGAGGTCCTTCCATCCGCCGCCCGGACTTCTCGCGCTGGGCCCGCTTCCGTCATGAACGACTCCCGCCTCGATCAGATGCGCTCCCGGCGCGATTTCCTGTTGGCCCTGGCTGCTACCGCCGTTGGCGCGTCGCTCACGCGAGGAAGGTCGCTCGCCGCCCAGACGCCCAAGTCCGCGGCGCCGCCGGCCACCGCCTCCGGCCAGCTCCCCCCCGGCGTCCCGTCCGCGATCACGGTTTACAAGGACCCCAACTGCGGCTGCTGCACGGAGTGGGTGAAACACCTCAAGAGCGCCGGATTCTCCCCGGTTTCCCGCGACACAGCCGACATGGCCACGGTCAAGGCATCCATGGGTGTGCCACGCTCGCTCGAGTCCTGCCACACGGCACGCATCGGCAGCTACGTCATAGAAGGGCACGTGCCCGCCGATCTGATCGTCAAACTGCTCCAGCAGAAGCCGCTCGCCCTCGGCCTCGCCGTCCCCGGCATGCCGGTCGGCTCTCCCGGCATGGAAGGCGGCACCCCCGACCGCTACGACGTCATCCTGTTCGAGAAGTCCGGCAAGCGCCGCGTCTTCGCCTCGCGGTGACCACGGCGACTCCCACCGACGCGCTGGCGCAGCACTCCATCCGCGTCGAACACGCCGAAGACCGGGACATCCCCTTCATCTCGGCGCTCAACAACCTCTTCGCCCCCGACGGGCTCACCCTGCCGCGTTCCGAAGACTTCGTCACCAATCACCTGCAGGACTATCAGGTGGTGCGTGATATCGATGGCTCGGTGCTGGGCTGCGTCGCGCTCGACGACTATTCCCCGTCGCTCGTGGAGCTGGTGTCGCTGGCGGTGCTGCCAGTGGCGCAGGGACGAGGTATCGGACGCCGCCTGATCGAGGCGGCCCAGGCGCTGGCGTCTGAACGCGGCTATCCGGAGCTCTTCGCGATTTCGCTCGCCGATCAGCTCTTTCTCGGCATGGGCTTTCAGGAATCCACGATCGACCGGTATCCGGAAAAGATCGCCCGCTACCAGAAGATCTCCCGCTCCGAACTCAGCATCGGCCGGAAGTTCTGCTTCAGCTACCGGCCGGATCGGCTGCCGATCGCCGGCTAGGACCGCTCGCGCCGGCGCGGCACTGCGCGTCGAGCGCACTGGCCGCACCACGTCGGACCGGCGACCTTTCGCCATGGCTCAATTCGTCGACCCCAGAATTCCCCGCCGCATCGATCGCTGGCGAAGCCCCGCCCTCGGCCTGGAAATGCCGATCGTCAGCTACGGTTGGGGCGGGCACCCCGTGTTGCTGTACCCGACCGCCGCGGCAGACTTCCTCGAGAACGAACGCTTCTGGCTCATCAAAGCGGTCGAGCCGCTGCTCATGCAGGGACGCATCCGCATCTTCTCGATCGATAGCATCAATAAGCTCGCCTGGATGGATCGCAGTCTGCCCGTGCCGGAATCGGCTCGGCGACAGGCCCTCTATTCGCGCTACATCGAAGACGAAGTGGTGCCGTTTATGCGACACAGCGTTGGCGACGGCAGCGCGCGCGCGATTACCACCGGCGCAAGCTTCGGGTGTTACCACGCCGCCAATTCGTTCTTCCGTCGCCCCGACCTGTTCGGTGGCGTGATCGGTATGAGTGGCTTCTACGATCTGTCCAAGAGCTACTTCAAGGGCTACACGGACGACAACTGCTACTTCAACAACCCCGGCTGGTTCGTACCCAACGTGGAAGGCGGACAACTCGATACGCTGCGGCACCACAGCCGCATCGTGCTCGTGGCGGGGCAGGGCGCGTACGAAGCACCGGACGCGACCCGCTCATTTCACGACGTGCTCGATCGGAAGGGCATTCCGCACATCTTTGATTTGTGGGGTCACGACGTGAACCACGACTGGCCGTGGTGGCGCAAAATGCTGCCGCACTACCTCGAGCGGATCGGACTGTGATGTCTTCACAAATGGCACGCGTGCTCCTGTGCGGCGCCGCGCTCGCTCTGGCCAGCCACCCGCTGTGTGCACAGGGGGTACAACCGCTGCGCAACGCGTCATTCGCGGCGCGGCTTGCCCACGTGAAGGCGTTGCTCAAGACCACGCCGCTCTTCGACTCGCACAACGACTTGCCGTGGGCCATGCGCGAGTTCGCCAACGCACCGCTCGATGTCGACGCCTACGATCTCAACAAGCCCACCAAGGGCATGACCGACATCGCCCGACTGCGCAAAGGCATGGTCGGCGCTCAGTTCTGGTCGGTGTACATTCCCGGCGAGATCGCTGACTCCGGCTTTGCGCGCGTGCAGCTCGAACAGATCGACATCGCACGTCGAGTCATTGCGCGCTACCCGAAAGATCTCAAGTGGGCGCTCACCGCGGCCGACGTGCGCGCCGCACAGCGCACCGGCAAGATCGCCTCGCTGCTCGGCATGGAGGGCGGACACGCCATCGAGAACTCGCTGGGCGCATTACGCGCGTATTACGATCTCGGCGCACGATACATGACGCTTACGCACAACGTCACGCTCGATTGGGCCGACGCCGCGAACGATGTCGCGAAGCACAAAGGACTGACGAACTTCGGCAGGGAAGTCGTGCGCGAGATGAACCGACTCGGCATGCTTGTCGATCTGTCGCACGTCTCTCCGGCCGTGATGAGCAACGCGCTCGATATCAGCGAAGCGCCGGTCATCTTTTCGCACTCCGCCGCGCGTGGTCTCACCGACGTGCCGCGGAACGTGCCTGACAGCATTCTGGCCCGGCTGCCCAAGAATGGCGGCGTGGTCATGATGACTTTCGTGCCGGGCTTCACCAGCCAGAAGGTCGCTGACTACGGCAACCGCGCCACCGCCTTCCGCGACTCGGTCATCAAGGCCAACCCCCAAAACAACGACGCGCAGTTCAAGGCCTTCGCCGCGTGGCGCGAAAAGAACCCGACACCGCAGGCTACCATCGCCGATGTCGCCGATCACATGGATCACATCAAGAAGGTGGCCGGCGCCGAGCACATCGGGATGGGCGGCGACTACGATGGCATAACCGAAACCGTGGTGGGTCTTGAAGACGTCTCCAAGTATCCGGACCTGCTCGCCGAACTGGTGAAGCGCGGCTGGACGGATCGCGAACTGCGCGGTGTTGCCGGAGAGAACATGCTGCGCGTGCTGTCCCGCGCCGAAGTCGTCTCGACACGACTGCGTGCGCAACGACCGGCCTCCACCAGGACCATTCAGCAACTCGACGGCCGACGCACGCCGTAGTTCCCCGCGCTCCCCGCCGCCTTCTCACCGCACGAGGTTGCACGCATGTCATCCGACCGTCGCACCTTTCTCAAGTCGTCGGCGTTGCTCGGCGGCGCCATGGGGCTCGGCTCCTTCCCGTCGATGCTGCAGGGCATGTCCGCGAGCGGCATCGCCGCCCGGAGGCTGTCACGACCGGAAGCCGGCACGTCTGCGATCGCACCGCTGCGCATTCTGATTTTGGGCGGTACGGGATTCATCGGACCCAATCAAGTGCGCTACGCGCTCGAGCGTGGACACAAGGTCACGCTGTTCAATCGCGGCAAGACCAACGCCGATCTCTTCCCGGGCGTACCGCGCCTCGTCGGCGATCGCAATCTGCCGGACGGACACAAGGCGCTGTCGTCGGGCGAGTGGGATGTCGTCATCGACAATCCCACGGCCAATCCGAAGTGGGTGCGCGACGCGGGGATCGCCCTCAAGGGGCGCACAAAGCACTACATGTTCATCTCGACCATCTCCGTCTTCAGCGACAACAGCAAGCCGGTGGACGAGAACGGACCGCTCAACGTCCCGTCGGATATCGACGCGCCGTTCGACGCCTCCAAGTACGGCAGCAACAAGGTGCGCAGCGAGATGGAAGCGAAGACGCAGTTCGGTGAGAACGTCACCATTGTGCGTCCCGGTCTCATTGTCGGTCCCGGCGATCTCTCCGACCGCTTTTCCTACTGGCCGGTACGCATCGACAAGGGTGGTGAGATTCTCTCGCCGGGCGGCCCGGACGATCCGGTGCAGTACGTGGACGCGTCGGATCTGTCGCAGTGGATCATCCGTCTCGCCGAGTCGCGCACGATGGGGATCTTCAACGCGACCGGCCCGAAAACGCCGCACACCATCGCCGAGATGCTGTACGGCATCAAAGCCGTGACGACAAGTAACGCGCGCTTTACGTGGGTGCCGGCCGAGTTTCTGGCGGAGCAACAGGTGCGCCCGTGGAGCGAGATGCCCGTGTGGATGCCATCGACCGGGCGGACGGCGGGCTTCATGCGTGTGAACTGTCAGAAGGCGTGGGACGCCGGATTGTCGTTCCGCCCGCTGGCCGACACGGCGCGTGACACGCTTGCGTGGTACAACACGCGTCCGGCGGCGGAGCAAGAAAAGGCACGCGCCGGTCTCGCGCCTGCCAAGGAGAAGCTTGTGCTCGCCGCGTGGCACGCGAAGTCCAAGGGTTGATGCAGGAGTTGATGAAAGAGTTGAAGGTCGAACGAACCGCACGGAAGACAGCAGCGGAGCAGCTCGGTCGTCTCGTCACGATCGAGCCTGGCGAAATGCGGGCGACGCTGTTCGCCTTCTCCTTCTTCTTTTTTCTGCTCGGCAGCTACTTCATACTTCGCTCCATCCGCGACGCGATCGGTGTCGCGGCCGGCACCGCCAACCTGCCGTGGCTCTTCACCGGCACGCTGATCGCCACATTGCTGGCCAATCCGCTGTACGCGGCGATTGTGTCCAGGCTGCCGGTGCGCCGTTTTATTCCAATCGTTTATCGCGTCTTCGCCGGCATTCTCGTGGCGTTTTCCGCCGCCGTGTACTGGGGAACGCCCACCTACGACACGATCCTCGGACCCTCGTTCTGGATCTTTATCAGTGTGTTCAGTCTGTTCGTCCCCTCCGTCTTCTGGGGGTTCATGGCAGACACGTTTCACAGCCATCAGGGAAAGCGGCTGTACGGCTTCATCGGCGTGGGCGGTACACTGGGCGACATGTTCGGCTCCAAGTTCACATCGTTGCTGGCGACCACCGTGGGTACTCCGGTACTCATCCTCATGTCGGTCGTGATGCTCGAGCTTGGTGTGCAGGTGATCCGACGTTTTCCGCCAAGCTTTCGTTCGGAGACGCGTGAACGCGAAGCCGCGAAGCGCTCCGTCGGTGGCAATGCGCTGGCCGGCATCACGCACGTGTTCTCATCGTCGTACCTGTTGGGCATCTGTCTCTTCATGCTGCTGTTCACCATCGGCACGACGGTGATCTACTTCCAGCAGGCGGAGATCGTGGGTGCACGCTACGCCGATCGTGAATCGCGCACGGCATTTCTGGCCAATATCGACTTCTACGTGCAGCTGCTCACCGTACTCGCGCAGCTGTTCATCTCGGGGCGCGTGATCAAGTGGCTGGGCGTGGGTATGACACTCGCTATTCTCCCGCTCATGAGCATCGTCGGCTTTTCAGCGCTGGGTGTCACGTCGTCGCTGGCCGTCTTCGTTGCCTTCAACGTGCTACGTCGCGCCGGCAACTATGCGTTCGCCAATCCCGGACGCGAAGTCTTGTTCGCCGTCATTCCGCCCGAAGACAAGTACAAGGCGAAGAACTTCATCGATACGTTTGCGTATCGCAGCGGCGATCAGGTCGGTGCGTGGTCGTACGCGGGCATGTCCGCGGCCGGATTGGCGGTAAGCTCGATCGCACTGGTCGCCGCGCCAATGAGCGCGGTGTGGCTGATGGTCGCGCTCTGGCTTGGCTGGCGCTACAAGAAGCTGGAAGCCGTTGAGTCGTCGTCGGCTACCGACCTGCCGCTTGCTCCCGGTGCTCCTCCACGATGAACGGCGCAGGATAGCCGGCGGTCCCGAACGTCTCCGCGATGAGCTTGTTGGTGTCGAAATACACCTGCCAGTAGTGAGCCGTGTGACAGTACGGTCGTACGGCCAGCAGCGTGCCGCGTTCGTTGAAATCGAGAATCTCGACATCGGGAGCGGGGGTCTGCGCGACATTCGGAATGGCGGCGAGCGCAGGCTTCAGTCGTGCAATCGCATCCAACGCGTCGACTCCAAACGCCAACTGCGCCGTGCGGTCGACGCGGCGATAACTGTGGGCAGAGAAGTTGCGAATGATTTCGTTGGACACTTTGCCGTTGCCTACGATCGACTGCACGTTGTCCGGTGAGGTGATCACTGTGTTGAACAACCCGATTTCGGTGACCGTACCCTCCACACCGCCGGCGACGACGTAGTCGCCGACCTTGTACGGGCGGAAGATGACGAGGAAGGCGCCCGCAGCGAAGTTGCTCAGCAAGCCGGCCCACGCCGCGCCGACCGCCAGACCCACACCAGCCAGCAGCGCGGCAAAACTGGTGGTCTCCACGCCGAAGTAGCCAAGGATCGCCACGACCAGCACAACATTCAACAGTGCCGCCAACACGTTGGCGATGTAGCGCTGCAGCGTCGGATCGAAGTTGCGGGCGGTCAGCGCCCTCGACACCAGCGTGATCGCAAAGCTGATCAACTGTCGGCCGATCATGTACAGAATGATCGCGCCTGCCACCTTGAGACCAACAGCGGTCATGATGGGTGCGGCCGACGACCACCAGCTGTTGACGTCCATTGTCGTGACTCCATGGCGTGAGACTGCGGTGAGCGAAATTGCTCTGAACGCGACTTCGTTGTCGCCGTCGTACTACGCCGTCGTACTACGTCGTCGTACTACGTCGATCAGCCCGGCACGCTCACCGAGTTCACGCGAATGAATCCGTCGTAGCGCCACACACCGCCCACGCGCAGCCACCGTTCGCAAAACGCATAGGCGCTTTTTTGCACCCCGGCTTCGGTATACGCGGCGAAGTTGGTCGTATACCAGACATTCACTTCGTGCGGCAGGTCGCCGCGATCGATGCGCGTCACGGCGAGCCAGACCGCGTTCACCGGCGGTGGACAGTCGGCGCCGGTGCAGGTCGGAAACGCGGCCATGCGTGAATCGCTCCACCCCATGACCGCTGAAAACGCCGTCGGCGCCAACTCGACCGAGCGGCCGAGGAAGCGTCGCACGGCGTCGATCGTTTCTTCCCGTCCGATGTACCGTAGCGGATAGGTGGCCATGGGAACGCCGCCTGGCTTGTCCTGCGACACGATGCGCGCCAACACGCGTTCCACCAACACGCTGGGCTCCGGCAGCGACCACGCGCCGGCGGAGGCCGCGCCGGGCCGGCTCGCGGTACGCGCCGGTGCCTGCGCCATCAGGGTGTCGCCGCAGAGCAGGAACAGCATCGCCGCGCCAGCGACGCTGCGTCCGGCCGCACCGCGCCGTACTTCTCGGTCCGTTCGACGGGTTGTCATTCTTCTGAATGCTAGCAGCGTGGACCGCCGTGGCGGAACAGTACGTCACCACACTCTCGGGTGCAGCCGTGACGCTGCACACACTCGCATCCGGCGACCGACGCGCGTCGTGCATGCCTCCGCGCGCAAGGTCGTGCCCCGTCGTGACGTGATATCTGGGGCCGACTTGACACCGTTAGATGGCAAAACAATATTATGTTCGTGAACGCATCGACCCTTTCCGACCCGTCTCCTTCGCTTGTGCGTCGGGAGCGACTCAAGGCAGAAACGCGCCAGGCTATTCTGGATGCGGCCCGGGAACTGTTCGTCACGGTCGGGATCGAAGCGACGACCATGCGTGCGATCGCGTCGAAGATCGGATACACGGCGACGGCGATCTACCATCATTTTCGGGACAAGGACGCGCTCATCGAAGAGCTGTGCGTGGCCGACTTCACAGCGCTCGGCCAAGCGATGTATCGCATCGGCCGGATCGAGGATCCGGTCGACCGGCTTCGTAAGCTGGGGATTGCCTATGCTGAGTTCGCACTCGCAAATCAAAGCCAGTATCGATTCATGTTCATGACACCACAGCGTCATATACCGCTCGATTCGTACGGAATGCCAGTCCAGAAGCCCGACGAGGACGCGTACGAGTTCCTCTTTCAGACTGTCTCGGAAGGAATCGACTCGGGGCGCTACCGCTCCGAATTGTCCAATCCCCACGAGGTCTCCCAAATGATGTGGGCCGGCATTCACGGCGTGATCTCGCTCTGGATGACCCACTGCGACGACAAGTACATCGCCTGGCACCCGCCGATCGAAACCATCCGCACGCTCATCGACACCACCATCCGCGGCGCGCTCCGGACCCCGCCGGCGTAACCGCCAACAGTCGTTCCACCGCCACGGGCGCTTCGGCGCCCTCTCTTTCGCCAGCTAACTTAACAATGTTACACACTCTATTAATGTTCGCTCCTCGACCACCGTTATATCGGCGGGCCGCAATCCGACTGGTCGCTATTGCACTGCTCGCAATGCTCGCCAGCAACGCCGACGCGCAGGTAACCCGACCGCCGACCCCGCAGCCTCCCACGGCCACCGCGAGCGCACGGGCACTCCTTGATCGGTACGTCGCGGAGGCGATGCGCACGAACCTCGCGATCGCGCAGCAAACCGCCGCGATGCGGCGCGCCAACGCCGCCGTACGCGAGGCCAATGGGATGCTGCTCCCCTCCGCCGGCATCAACGCCCGCTACTCGGAGTTCAGCGGGGTGGTCAACATCGGCGACTTCATCAACCCCGCCTACAGCGCGCTCAATCAGCTCATCGGCGAGCAACGGTTCCCGACCAACATCAACGCGTCGCTTCCGTTCCGGCAAGAAACCAAGCTGGAACTGGTCCAGCCGCTCTTCAACGACGCGCTCTTTGGTGTGCGGGCCGTCGCCAGAGCCCAGCGCGACCTAGTCGGCGCCACGCGCAAAGCTGCCATGCGTCAGCTCGCCGCCGACGTGCAACTGGCCTGGCTCGCCTACGCCAGCTCGGTACGCGTGGTCGAAACGCTCGAGGCCACGGTTCCGGTGCTCGACGAAAATCTGCGGGTGAGCGAACGGCTCGTGTCCAACGGCCAAGCCACCCCCGACGTGGTGCTGCGCGCACGCGCCGAACGCAGTGAACTGCGGCAGCAACTCGCCGACGCCGAGCGTCAACGCGACGCCGCACGCCGCAGCTTCAACCTGCTGCGCAATCAGGACAACGACGCGCCCATCGCGCTCGCCGATGACAGCACGCTCATCGCCGACGATGCACGCACGGCCGACGACCTCACCACGCGCGCTCTCGCGGACCGTGAAGAGCTGCAGCAGGCCGACGGCGGCATCCGCATCGCCAATGCGCAGGGGCGCATCGCCACCGCCGGGCTCCTGCCAACGGTCACACTTGCCGCGAGCTACGGTGTGCAGGGTGATCGCTATCGCTTCGACCGCAACAACGATGTCGCGCTGGCCAGTCTCGTCTTCTCGTGGAACGTGTTCAACGGCGGACAGGACATGGCGCGTCGCGAGCAGGCCTCGTATGCCCGCGACGAAGCGACGTACCGCCGTCGCGAGGCAGAACGTGGCGTCCGGCTGCAAGTGGGCAACGCCATCGACGCCGTGCGGAGCGCGCGCGTCGCGCTGGTCAGTGCCAACGATCGGCACGAGTCCGCGCGCCGTGCTTTCACGCTGGTGGAGCGCCGCTTCGCCGAGGGGCTCGCAACGCAGCTCGATTTTCTCAGCGCACGCGCGGCGAACACCTCCGCCGCGCTCAATCAGGTCATCACGCGCTACACGGTGGCGGCTCGCACCGTCGAACTGGAGCGCGCCGCGGCGCTCCGACTCCTTCCCAACTGACACCGACCCCCACGAGGACGCCGCACATGACACGCACCGTTCGCCACCTCCGCCGGGTCGCGCCACTCCTGCTACTCGCACTCGCTGCCTGCGGCACCACGCCGCCACCCGAAAGCGCGGCGCCACTGGTCGCCGTAGCCGCCGACGTGGTCTCCTCGGACACGATCGCACAACCGGTGGTCGCCACGGGCACCTTCGGCCCGCGCGATGAGATTCCGCTGGCCTTCAAAATCGGCGGTGTCATCAGCCGCGTCGTGGTCGATCAGGGTCAGCTCGTTCGCAAAGGACAGCTCCTCGCCGCCCTCGATCTGCGAGAGATCGACGCGATGCTCACCAAGGCAATCGTAGCCGTCGACAAAGCAGAGCGCGACCAGGCGCGTCTTCGTCGACTTGCCGCCGACAGCGTTGCCACGCTCTCTCAGCTGCAAGACGCGACCTCCGCGCTCGACGCCGCACGCGCCGATGCCGCCGCCGCACGCGTGAATCGCGAGTACGCCGCCATCGTTGCTCCCGAAGACGGCGTGGTACTGCTGCGGTCGGCGAACGCCGGAAGCAACATTGCCGCCGGATCGACGGTGCTGGTGCTGGGTGGCGGTGCGCGCGGTCGTGTGTTCCGATTCGGACTGCCCGATCGCGATGCGATGCGTGTGCGGGTCGGAGACGTCGCCGCAGTCACGTTCTCCGCCGTGAGCGGAACGCAGTACCGCGGTCGTGTGTCGCTGCTGGGCCAATCGGCGGACATGCGCACTGGTACCTTCGCCGCCGAAGTCGCGCTCACCGATGTTGGAGCATTGCCGGCCGGATTGGTGGGGCACGTGGAAATCACGGTGCGCGGTGGCGCGCTGGCCACACTCGTACCGGTGGACGCCTTGCTCGAAGCTGACGCGGATTCGGCAACGGTCTACACGCTGACCACTGGAGATGAACCGGTGGCGTCGCGGCAGCGGGTGCGTATCGCGCAGCTCATCGGCGACCGCGCTGCTGTAACGGGACTTGCCGAGAACGCGCGTGTTGTAACGCGCGGTGCGCCGTACGTCACGCAAGGCAGCCGTGTCCGGGTGGTGCCGTCGCCACGTGCGTCTGCTCCCGTCACGCAGGACGTGCGAGGCACCACACCATGAACGCGCTCGGATCGCTGGTCGAATTCGCCGTCGCGCGCTGGCAGTTCACGGTGCTGATGTTCCTGATGTTCGCCGCGCTCGGCGTATCCAACTGGCTCTCCATTCCCCGCGCAGAAGATCCGGACTTTCCCGTCCCCATCTTCACCACAATCGTGGTCTATCCGGGCGCCTCGCCCGAAGACATGGAGCAACTGGTCACCGAGCCGATCGAAAAGAAGCTGGACGCGCTCGACGATGTCATCAAACTCACCTCCACCAGTTCTGACGGTCTCGCCGTCATTCAGGTGGAGTTCGATCCGAACGTGGACGTCGAACGCAAGTACGATCAGGTCGTTCGCGAAATCAACGCGCTGCGCGGCAGTCTGCCCGCTGCGCTACAACGTCTCGAAGTGAAGCGCAGCGAGAACTCCGATCTCTCGGTCTTTCAGCTCGCCCTCGCGGCACCCCTCACGCCATATGCGCAACTGGATGACATCGCCAAGCGCTTCGAGACGGATCTCGCCCGCGTGAGTGGCGTGAAGACGTCCACGCGCTGGGCCGCACCGCCGCGGGAAATGCAAGTCACGCTCGATCTCGGTCGACTGTCGGTGCTGGGCATGTCGCCGGGACAGGTTCTCACGGCGCTGGGCAGCGACAACACGCAAATCCCCGGTGGCTCGGTGGATGTCGGTACGCGCCGCTACAACATCGCCACCCCCGGACGCTACCGCACGGCGGCGGAAGTAGCGCGTACAGTGATCACGGCAGCGAACGGTGCGACGGTGCGTGTGGGTGATGTGGCTACGGTCGCGTGGGGCGATGGCGATGCGGTACACATCGCGCGCTACAACGGACAGCGCGCCATGTTCGTTACGGTCGCCGTGCAGGCGGGACGCAACGTGTCCGCGGTCAAGCATGTGGTGTGGGCCGAGTTGGACCGGCTCGAGAAGACGCTGCCGGCAGGCGTCACGTTGGCCCGCGGTTTCGATCAGTCGCAGAATGTGAACACACGACTCGCCAGACTCGGCGAGGACTTCGCGATCGCTATCGGTCTGGTACTCATCACGCTGCTGCCCCTTGGCACGCGTGCCTCGATCGTGGTCATGATTTCAATTCCGCTGTCGCTGGCGCTGGCCATCGTGATGCTCAACGCCACGGGATTCAGTCTCAATCAGCTGTCGATTGTGGGCTTCGTGATTGCGCTTGGGCTGCTGGTGGACGATTCGATCGTGGTGGTCGAAAACATCACACGATTCCTACGCGCCGGTGTGCCGCGCCGCGAGGCGGCCATTACCGCGACAAAGCAGAGCGCGGGCGCCGTGATCGGTGCGACCGCCACACTCATCTTTGCCTTCCTGCCGCGGCTAATTCTTCCAGGGCTCGCGGGCAACTACATCCGCTCGTTGCCCATCGCGGTCGTCTACGCTGTGCTGGCGTCACTGTTCGTCTCGCTCACGATCATTCCGTGGCTGGCCAGTCGTATCCTGCCACGGTCCGAATCGGCCGAAGGCAATCGCGTGTTGCGCGCGCTGGACCGGGGCATTCAGGCCACGTATGCGCCACTGCTACACCGCGCACTCGCGGCGCCGGGTCGCACGTTGGCCATTGCCGCGCTGCTGGTGGTGGGCTCCGTCGCGCTCATACCGGCGGTGGGCTTCTCGCTGTTCCCCAAGGCGGGCACGCCGCAGTATCACGTGGATATCGAAACGCCTGAGGGTACGTCACTCGCCGAAACCGATCGGGCCGTGCGCTTCGCTGAACAGACCATCGGCGCGCATCCGGGCACGCGGGCGATCTTTGCCAACGTGGGCAAGGACAATCCGGACGTGTACTACAACGTGTCTCAACGGCCCGAAGCGCCCAATCGCGCGCAGCTGTTCGTGCTGCTGAATGCGTACGACAACGACGACACGCCCCGTATGCTCGATACCCTGCGGCAGGCATTGTCCGCGTATCCCGGCGCGCGCATTGAAGTGAAGGAATTCGAGAACGGTCCGCCCATCGATGCGCCGATCGCGATGCGCATTGAAGGCACGGGTCTCGACACGTTGGCGCGACTGGCCGCGCAGTATGAAGCGGTACTCGCCAGCACGGAGGGCACACAGTATGTGAACAATCCCGTGCGCCTGCGTCGCTCAGACTTGCGCCTGAATGTCGATCGCCAGAAAGCCGGTCTGCTGGGCGTCCCTTCCGCCGAAGTGGAGCGTACACTTCGCCTCGGCATTGCCGGTCTCGAGGCGGGGAAGATACGCGCTGAGAACGGCGACGAGTATCCGTTGATCGTGCGAATGGAACACAACGGACGACCGGCCCCCGAGGCACTTGACCGCATCAAGGTGAGTAGTGTGACCGGTGCGATGGTGCCGCTCACGCAAATCGCCACGACCGCGTTCACGGCATCACCCACAGTCATCGATCATCGGAGTCGGCAACGCGCCGTGACGGTCACGAGCTACGTGAAGAGCGGCTACAACACCGATGCCGTTACCAAACAGGTCTTGGCGCGACTGGATTCGGTGCCACTGCCGCCCGGCTACGTATTGCGTCCGGCTGGAGAGATCGAAAGCCGGCAGGAGAGCTTTGGTGGCGTTGGCGGTGCGGTGATCGTCGCGGTATTTGCCATTCTCGCCATCCTCGTGCTCGAATTCCGCGACTTCCGCACCACGTTGGTGGTCGCCTCGGTCATTCCGCTCGGCCTCGTGGGCGGCATTGTTGCGCTGCTGCTCAGCGGCTATACGCTCTCGTTCACCTCCATGATCGGCTTCGTGGCGCTGGTCGGCATCGAGATCAAGACCAGTATTCTGTTGGTGGACTTCACCGATCAGTTGCGACGCGAAGGAATGCCTCTCGACGACGCTATTCAGAAGGCGGGCGAGATCCGATTCCTCCCGATCGTGCTCACGACCATGACGGCAATCGGCGGATTGTTGCCGCTTGCCTTGCAGGGGAGCGGGCTGTACTCGCCGCTGGCGTGGGTGATCATCGGCGGCCTGGTGTCGAGCACGCTGATCGCACGGCTGGTAACGCCGGTGTTGTACCGGATGCTTGCGCCGGATTTGGAGATGGAGGCGGAGAGTTCGCAGGTGACCGCGCCGCCTGCGCTGAGCTACGGCGTGTGAGTTGCATCGGTGCAGCCGCACTGGAATGATGGCGCCCGTGTCATTCCGGTTATCGCGATGCACCGACCTCCGCCTATCCTCGGCGGATGTTCGCCCCTTGCGCAACCGCCGTCGCCGAGCCGACCGTATGGCCATGCCGCATTCATCGTCGTTTCCTGATCGCGCTGTATGGACCGTGGACGATTTGGAGCAGCTCCCCGACGACGGGAACCGCTACGAAATCCTGCACGGCGAGCTGCTCGTGACGCCGCTGCCTACGTGGGGGCATCAGGGTGTGGCGGTGCGAATGACCTGGCT
>JBBQSM010000067.1:0-21930 GCA_038234895.1 Gemmatimonadales bacterium | reverse complement strand
CTGCACACCGGGGCCGGTATCGCCGTGGCGTTCGGCGTCATCACCTTTTTGCACATCGTGTTGGGAGAGCTGGCGCCCAAGTCGATTGCGCTGGCCAAACCGGAGGCCGTGAGCCGACTGGTCGTGCGCCCATTGATGCTCTTTTCAAGCGCGATGTCGCCGTTCATCAACTTCCTGAACGGCACCGCCAACGGCCTGCTCCGTCTGCTCGGCGTGCAGCCCACATCGGAGAGCGGGCATGTACACTCGCCCGAGGAGCTGCGCCTGCTGGTCATGCAAGCCCGCGCCCACGGGACGCTCGACGAGTCTGACTCCGCGATGCTGGCCGGCGTTTTCGATTTCCACAACAAGAAGGCGCTCGACGTGATGCGCCCGCGCACTGATATGGTCGCGATCTCGGAGGACGTGGAACTCGAGGAGCTGGTGCAGACACTGCGGCGGGAGCGGTATTCGCGGTACCCGGTCTATCGCGATACGCCGGACGACATTGTGGGTGTGTTTCTGGCCAAGGACTACTGGCTGCTGGAAGATCCGACCACCTTCGCGCTCCGCGACCATCTACGCGATCCGCTGTTCGTACCGGCGACCCGCGCGGCGGAACGTGTGCTGGAAGACCTACGCCGCACGCGCGCCCATCTGGCGGTCGTCCTCGACGAGTACGGCGGCACGGCGGGCATCGTGACCATGGAAGACCTGATCGAGGAAGTGATTGGGGATATCGCCGACGAGTACGACCCGTTCTCACGCGACGCGCTGCTCTTTGACGGCGTGCTGGAACTTGCGGGCTCGATGTCGCTTGTAGATGTGCGCTCTGATCACAAACTGCCCATCCCCGAAGGCGATTGGTCCACATTGGGAGGCTACGCCTTCGCCATGCTGGGGCGACTGCCGAGGGTGGGCGACCGGGTCACATATCCAGCGGGTGAGTTGGAGATCGTGGCGATGGATGGGCGTCGGGTGGCCGCGCTACGCATCCACCGCCGGAGCGAGCCGGTCGCGACCTGATGCGCTGGTGTTTGACGACTTCGGGCGTTGACGCCTCCCCACTACCGATTTTCACACGATGACTCCGTCTACTCGTACGAACGCCTTTCGGGGCGCGGCGCTGTTGAGCGTGGCGCTTCTCCTGACCTTTGCCTGCGCGGCGCGCGGTGACGACGTGCGCGATGTCGTCGGCCGCGCTGCCGGACAGGATTCGTTGCTTCCCGCCGCCCCGCCGGGTGAGCCAGCGGCGTCGTTTCCGGCACCCACCCGGCCCATCGCGGATATCGTAGCGCCGCGATGGACCAATGAAGATGCGCGCGACGACGACGGCGAATTCGCGCGCGTGGCCAAACTGGCGCGCGTGACATCGGGGATGCGCGTCGCTGACATCGGTGCGGGCGACGGCTACTACGTGGTGCGCCTGTCCCCGCTGGTTGGCCAAAACGGACGCGTGTATGCCAACGACATTGTTCCGGACTATCTGCGCCTGTTGCAGAACCGGCTGCGCCGTGAGCCGCAGCCCAACGTGCAACTCGTACTTGGGGACGCGCACGACCCGCGGCTGCCCGGTGGCGAGCTGAATGTTGCAATCATGATTCACATGTACCACGAGATCGAACAGCCGTTTGGTCTGCTGTGGAATCTCGCGACGGCCATGAAAGCGGGCGGCCGGCTGGTGATTCTCGATCTCGACCGTCCGACCTACGGGCATGGCACACCGCCTGCGCTGCTGCGCTGCGAACTCAAGGCGGTCGGCTACCGAGAAGTCACGTTCACGCGCACCGGCGTCGAGGAGTACGTCGCCATCTTCGAGGCACCGTCGAACACTGCGCGCCCGACGCCGGAAAAGATCCGCGCCGACCTGAACGCCCGTCCGTGTCGCGCCCCGCGCTGATGGCGGACAGCGAAGCGGACAGCGCGCGTGCACCGGAACCGGAGGCGCTCGAAATCACCGCGTCGGTGCGTATTCCGATGAGCGAGATCGAGCTGCGCGCGATCACAGGGAGTGGTCCGGGTGGCCAACATGTGAACCGCAACGCCACGCGCGTGGCGCTGCGCTGGAACGTGCGCACGTCGCGCGCCTTGACGGAGGAGCAACGCCATCGCGTGGGCGGGAAGCTGGCCTCCCGATTAGACGGCGACGGAGCCCTTCGCATTGTGGCGGGCGAGTTCCGGAGCCAGCAGCAAAATCGTCGCGCCGCGCTGGAGCGTCTCGCCAGCCTCGTGGAACGCGCCCTGATTGTGCAGAAGCATCGGAAGGCGACCAAACCTACCCGTGGCGCGATCGAGCGACGGCTCACCGAAAAGCGCCAGCGCGGTGATACGAAGCGCCAGCGCCGGTCGGATCGCGACGACTAGGTCGTGCGCTAGAAGACCACGGCGTTCACGCCGAGAAAGTACGTCACGAAGTCGGCGCGCCCACGGATCGGAATGGTCGGTCGATCCTGCTCGAAGGCTTCGCGCACACGCTGATCGTTCAGATACTGCGCATTGTCGTGTCGCAGGAACCGCGCGCCCAGATCGAGTCGCACGGCGCGCGGTCCATTGTAGACGCGCACATGCGCACCGACCGCCCCACCGTAGGTCAGCGCTGCGTCGTTGTTATTGGTGGTGCTCGCAAATGGTTCGTTGTCGTTGCGCGAGCCTTCGACCGTACTTTGCGTCCAGAACGACGAAAAACCACCGAGCGCCGCGACGTACGGCGTGACGGCGCCCACCGGCACCTGCAACTGCGGACCGGTGACGAGCGTGAAGATGTTGTTGGAGGTGCGCAGGTCGAGCTGGATCAGCCCACCGGTGCCGGCGAGTGGAATACGACGCCGCTCATTTCCATACGTCAGGAACCCGGCGTCGACGCGCCACGTGGCGATGGCCTGCCGATCGAATGCGGCGATGAGTGAACCGTTGATGCCGAACCCGTTGCCGGTGTTCTGGGCGAAATCGCCGCGCGGCTCGGAGACCTGCACGTGCACGGCGCCGGACAGGCGGCCGGTCAGCGGTCGGTTGGATTGGCCAACCGCGGCACTTGGCGCGCTGAGAGTCGCGGCAACCACCGTGGCCGCAAGGAGCGCCGCCCGTATACTCGAACGCCCAGTGAGGGGCCCGTGCTGAACGTCCGAGCCTCGGCGGGCATGGGAACGGAGACCTGGCATTGTACTTCCGGATTGATAGGGAAAGGATGTGTTCCGACGTCGAGCGCACGTCTCCGGCTGGCGCTGATCTGTCACCGGCGATGCGCACGGCACCCACCGTTCCGTTGTACGCGTTGGTTCGGAAAAGGTGTCAGCGCGCGCGCGGTACGTGCCGCGGACTTGAATCCCGAGTGGCTGTCTCGTATTTATGTTTCCTGTCATGACCAGCGACGTGATCCGCCGCCTGAGCCACCTGTGCACCCTCGCGCTTTGCGCCGGGGTGTTTTTGTGCGTGGTCATGATTGGCGCAGCGGCACGTCCGCTTCTGGCCGGGACGACCACCGGCTTGCGTCGATGGGACGCGACGACGCCGCGCCTTGTCGAATCATCGTCGGCTGCTTCCGCGCAGCAGGATGACCGACCGACGCCGCTGACGAGGCGGACATGGCGTCGGTCCACGAGCCGGCGCACGATGCGTACGCTCCTGCCGCGCGCGCAGGGGGTGGCCGTGCCGGTCCTGCCGGCGGGGGCTGCCGCTGAAACGGTGTACCCCTCGACGGTCCAAAGCGCGCCGCGCGCGCCGCACGTCCTGCGGTGTCGTGGTTCTCTCGCGCCGTCACGCGCCCCGCCGTCGCTCGGCTAGACCGACCGGCCGACGGGCCGACCGCGCACGAACCAGAACGCCCCGTTTGGCGTGGGTTCGAGGGGCAGGTGCCCGTCATGCAGCAGGACCGTGGTGACCATGCCTCGTGTGCGCACCGGGGCGCGCGTTTAACGGATGGGAAGCACCGTGCCAACGTGGACGCCTCCGCGCTCCGCGCCGGCAATTTCTTACCACAGTCACATATTCGTAGCGTTCGCTCCCGGGCAGAACCGCTCGCACCCTTTAGCATCTTTCGCCATGTCGGCTCAGGCCACTCGCGTCAACCAGTTGGTCAGCCATGCGCTTGGACTTGATGTGGATCAGTCCCGATGGCGCGTGCTCACGCGACAGATCGACCCATCGGCAACGCTGGCGGCGCGCATCCGCTCCATTGGCGGGGCGGTGGACATCGGCTACCTCGACCGCGAGCTCTCACGCGACGTGCTGCAGCGGGCGCTCCGCGAGCGGACGACGCCACTCGTACTGCTTCCCGTCGCGAAAGGCGCGAGCGAGGCCGACGCGATTGTGCTGCGCACCACGGCGGAGAAAGTCGTGGAGGCGGTGATCGTGCGGCGCAACGGCACCGAAGAGACGCTCACCGGTTCGGCTGACGCGCTTGCCGAACGACTCTGGCTGCAGCTTGGCAGCGTCGGTCCCGCCGTCGCGTTAGCTCCCTTGTCGTTGCGGGTGGCGTTGAGCATGCTGCCGGAGAGCCGCCCGCACAGTCCCGTCGGATCGCATCCCCACGAAGAGACGCCTGAGCATCGGACGCCCGTCGAGCGCACGCTGGCGCTCTTCGCGCGCGAGCGTCGAGAGATCCTGACCATCTTCTTTTACGCGACGTTGTCCGGTGGATTGAGCCTCATCCTGCCACTGGCGGTCGGCGGCATCGTACAGCTCGTGCAGGGACGATTGTTTTTACAGCCGGTGATTGTGCTCATCACCTTTGTCGTGCTTGGGACCATCGTCGCCGGCGTGATCCAGATCGGACTGATGCGCGTGGTGGAGCGAATTCAGCAACGAGTGTTCGCGCGCATGGCACTGGAGTTCGCGTTCCGCGTGCCGCGTATGCGGTACAGTGCCTCGCTGGCGACCAATCTGCCGGAACAGATGAATCGGCTCTTTGAGGCCCCGGCCATTCAGAAGGGCGTGCAGAAGATCCTGCTGGACGTGCCGACTGCGCTGCTGACGATCCTGTTCAGTCTGATTTTGCTCACCGTGTACAGTCCGTGGTTTTCCCTCTTCGCCGTCGTGGTGACGGCGGCGCTGTTCCTGATCATCCGATGGACCGGACCGGAAGGGCTCGAGACCTCGATTAACGAGTCCAAGTACAAGTACAAGGCCGTGCACTGGCTGGAGGAGCTGGCGCGCGCCTTTCACGCGTTCAAATTCGCCGGTGACTCTACGCTGCCTGTGGAGCGAATGGATGACGTGGTGACTGGCTACCTGAAATACCGCCGTAAGCACTTTGCCGTGCTCGTCAAGCAGACGATCGCGATGATCGGATTCAAAACATTCATTACCGCGGCGGTCCTGGTGCTCGGCGCGACCCTCGTGCAAACCAATCAGCTGTTGCTCGGGCAGTTCGTGGGCGCGGAAATCGTGATCGTCACCGTACTGGCCGGCGTCGAGAAGCTGATTTCCAGTCTGTCCACGGTGTACGACATTTTGACGTCGGTGGACAAGGCGGGACATGTCGCGGACATTCCCCTTGAGTCACGCGGTGGCCTCGCGCCGTCCAGCGATCGCAAGACCGGAGTCGCGTTGGAAGCGCGGGAGCTGCGCTTCCGCTATCCCGGAGCCGCGAACCCGACGGTGCAGGAGGTGACGATGTCCATCGCGCCGGGCGAGCGGGTGGCGATCATGGGCTTCGACGGTTCGGGACGCTCGACGCTGCTGCAACTGCTGAGCGGCCTGATGGACGAGTATGATGGCACCATCCGCTACGACGGAGTGACCCTTCGCGACCTCGACCGTCCCGCTGTCCGCGCCCGCGTCGGACAGATGCTCGCCTGGACTGACCTCTTTGATGGAACGGTCGAAGAGAACATCAGCGTAGGACGCGCACATATCACGCCGTTGGACGTACGCGCCGCCCTCGACGACTTGCAGATTACCGACGAAGTGCAACAGCTGCCGGATGGGATTCAAACGGAACTGACTAACGGTGGACGCAACTTGCCCACCCACCTCGCAAACAAATTGCTCATCGCGCAGGGCATCGCCGGCAGTCCGCGATTGATCGTGCTGGACGATTTCTTCCAGAACCTTGATGCGAAATCGCGCACGCTCATTCTATCCGTGCTGACCGATCAGCGCCGACCGTGGACAGTCGTCGCAGTGTCCAACGATCCGCAACTGTTGTCGGCCTTCGATCGCGTGCTCGTGATGGATGAAGGGCGCCTGATCAAGGAGGGGCATTTCGATGCGCTGCGGAACGACCCCGTGTGCCGGACGTTGTTGCACGACGCCGTTGTCGCCGGGGAGGTCTGACCATGGCCGCCCCGACACACGGCCAGACGGGCCGAAGCACAGATATCGATCTTGAGCGTGAACTCAAGGCGCTCCCGCTCGAAACCACCGCGCTGCTGGGCACGGTAGACTCGACACGGATCATTTCACGATGGATGATCGGCCTGCTCATCACGATCATCGTCATCCTGTTCCTGCCCTGGCAGCAAAACGTGCAAGGCACAGGGATCGTCACCGCGCTCGATCCCTCCGACCGGCCGCAGCAGCTGACGACGCGCATCGACGGGCGCATCGAGGCGTGGTTCGTGCAAGAAGGCCAGTACGTAAAGAAAGGCGACTCGATCGCGCGCATCTCGGAGATCAAGGAAGAGTACTTGAATCCGAATGTCCTGTCGTTGACAAGCCAGCAAAAGCGCGCCAAGGAGGCGGCGATCGATGCGAAGCGGAACAAAGCCACGGCCTTGACGGCACAGATCCAGCAACTGGAGGCGCAGGGCGATTTTAAGCTGCAGCAGACGCAGAACAAGATCGAGCAGTATCGTGCCGAAATCCGGCAGGCGACGCTTGAGGATTCGGTGGCGCGCGATCAGTTGCGCCGGCGTGAGCGCCTGTTTCGTGACACGCTGGGACTCGTGTCCGTCAACGAACTCCAGTCGTTTCAAGTGCGCGTACAGTCGGCAGCGGCGAAGCTCGTGGAGAAGCAACAGATGCTCGCGATCACGGAGACTGATTTACGCAGTATTCCGGCGGAGTACGGTGAGAAGGTGTCCAAAGCGCGCTCCGATCGCGCGGCGACGATGGCCGAGGTGAGTGAAGGGCAGTCCGATGTCGCCAAGCTGCAGGACAAGGTGGGCTCGCTGACGATTCGGAACGGCTTCTATCTGATCGAAGCCCCGCAGGACGGCTATGTCGTCCGGGCGTCGCGTGCCGGACAAGGCGAGATCATCAAGGCGGGTGATCCGGTGGTCACGTTGCAGCCGGCGCGCCCGGTCAAAGCCGTAGAGATCTTTGTGAAGCCGATGGACGTGGCGCTGCTGCGTCCGGGCCGACATGTGCGCGTCTTCTTCGACGGGTGGCCCGCACTGCAGGTGTCGGGTTGGCCGCAGGTGGCGGTGGGTACGTTCGGTGCGAGTGTTGCGGTGATCGATCAGTTCCCGAGTCCGACGGGTCTGTTCCGCGTACTCCTCACGCCGGACACGACACACGACGCTGAGTGGCCCGCCCAGCTGCGTCTGGGCACCGGCGCACAGGGGTGGGCGATGCTGGACAACGTGACCGTGGGCTGGGAAATTTGGCGGACGCTCAATGGCTTCCCCCTCTCGATCAGCGCGAGCGACGCGCTGCCCGGCACCGAAGTGGCCGGCGAGAAAGCGGGCGGCAAGGGCGGCGGCAAGAAATGATGCGATCCGTTCACAGCGCGGGTCCGGGCGAGTTCCGACGCCACTGCCGCGCGCTCGCCCTGACCCTGGGGACCGTTGCGGCGGTTGCGGCCACGGCGCCACTGGGCGCGCAGCAAGGCAACAACCGGGACAGCGTCGTGGTGCGTACGGCCGCGCTCGTCGGTGCCCGCGTGGACACGAGCGGCGTCCCGTTCAGTTTTCCGCTCTTCCTGGATCTCATTCTGCGCGAGCACCCGGTCGCGCAGCAGGCCAAACTTGTGGCCGCGCAGGCGCGCAGTGAACTCCGCGCGGCATGGGGCGCATTCGATCCATCGGTGACAGCCACCTGGGATCAGAAGAAGTTCGACGGGACGACGTACTACAATTACTTCGAAGGAGAACTGAAGATTCCCTTGCCGATCGGCGCCGATGTGACGCTGGCGTTCGATCGCACGCTCGGCCGGTACATCAATCCCGATCGCCGCACTGTCGGCGACGGAACTTTTGCGGCCGGCGTCAGCATTCCGCTCGGCCAGCGCATGGTCACCGATGAACGGCGCAACGCGCTCACGCAGGCGCGCGCCGCGCGCGACGCGGGCGAGGCGGATCAGGTGTCCATCCTCAACAAACTCCTGTTCAGCGCGGCGAAGGACTACGGTGCGTGGTATGAGGCCTGGCGTCGTCGCGCCATCACACAGGAGGGTGAAGCGCTGGCCGAGTTCCGGTTACTGGGCGTGCGACGTCGCGTGCTCAACGGGGAGAGCGCACCCATCGACACCATCGAGGCGATCCTTGAGGTGCAGCGGCGACAGGTCACACGATTCGAAGCCGAGGCGTCGTTCTACATCGCCACGCTGGGTGTCACCGCGTACCTGTGGGATGACGCGGGACGTGCCGCGGCGTTGCCGGACAGTGCCAAGCCAGTGCTGGACGGAATCGGTCGCGGCGGTATCGACTCGACCCAGCTCGCCTCGTTGGTGGAGATCGCGACCCGACGCAATCCGGATCTGCTGAAAGTGCAGGCTCGCGTGCGCCAAGCCCAGGCACAGCGCCTGTTCACGACGCAGGCGCTGCTCCCCGCCGCCGAAGCCAAACTCTACGGACTCAGCGAGCGCGATATCGACGATCCGTTTTTTGATGGCGACCGGCTGGACAACAACTACAAGGCCGCCCTGAGCATCAAATCGCCCCTGCTTTTTCTCAAGGAGTCGGGACGCTTTTCCGCGGCCGGTCAACGGCTGGAGTTCCAGCGTCTCGAGCTGGATCGGGTCCGACGCGATGTGGAATTGGATGCGCGGGCGGCCATCTTCGATCTGGCCAACATCGAGCGACTGCTCACTGTGCAGTCCACCAACGTGCGGAACGCCCGGCTGCTGCGTGACGCCGAGCAGATCCGGTACGAAAATGGCGAGAGTACCCTGCTGATCGTGAACCTGCGCGAGCGGCTGGTTTTAGATGAATCGTTCAAGCTGGCGGCGCTGGAGGCCAAGGTGGCCAGCGCGCGCGGTGCACTCGCCGTGGCCACGGGTGACCGTGCGATCCTCACGCCGCTGAGGTAGACTCCGGTTGTGAACTATTTCCATTCGGTGCCTGCATGAGTGACGAGGAAGACTGGACGCTGCCGGACGATCGGGACGATGCCGACGACGACGGACTGCTGGATGACGAGTTTCCGCTGGGTGACGGCGTGGCCGATCGATCGAGCGAGGTCAGTTGCCCGTACTGCGGCGAGTCCGTCGAGATCACGCTCGACCCGGGTTCGGGCTCACAGCAGGAGTACATCGAGGATTGTCAGGTCTGCTGCCGTCCGTGGCACGTCTCGGTGACGTATCACGACGACGGCTCGGCGGAAGTCTTTGTAGACGCGAGCGATGACACGTGACGCATGATGCGGCGTTGACGGCAGACGACGTGATCCGGTTGCTGCCCGGCGTGTTGGTTCGCCCGGCGGCCGAGGGCGCACGGATCGTCACGCTGCACTGGCTGCTGCAACTGCAGCAGGCACGCGGCGAGTGGTCGCGCGCGCTGCTCGACGGAGAGTTGCATTCCTCCGCGCAGGACGATCGCCACCGCGAGGCGGTGGCGGCGTTGCATCGCGTGCGCGTGGCGCTGCGGCGCTTGCGCGCGTCGTGCAAAGAGCATCGCGAACAATTGCGGGGTAGCCGCGTGCGGCGTGCGCTCCGATCGTTGGAGCGGCTGCAGCGGGCCACAAACGCCGCTCGCGACGCGGATGTGCAGCACGACTGGCTCGAGGCCGAGTCGGAGAGTCTACCGGGCGAGGCGCGGCTGCAGGCCGATCTGGCCCGCGCCCGGCTCGCGGAAGGTGTGGACGCACGACGTCGTCGCGTCTCCGTCGCGCTGCGGAAGCATCTGGACCCGATCGTGGAGCAGTTTGCACAGGATCTGTCGCGATATCGCACGACCGTTCGCGTCGGCGAGCGCGCCGCGACGTTCACGTTCGCGGAACATCTCGCCAGCCGTGTGGATCTGGGTGCAGCATGCGTGCGCGAGGCACTCGACGACGTCCGTGCACTCGATTCGAGCGCGCTCCCTGCGGCATTGCACCATCTCCGCATTCAACTCAAGCGTCAACGTGCCATGCTGGCCCCACACACGTCGGCGCACGCAGCGATTGGCGCGTGGTATACCATGGCCACGCGCGGACAGGATTTGCTTGGCGCCATGCGCGATGCGGCAGTGCTCTCGGCGCAGTCGCGCTACGAAGGGGCGGACGCCGTCGCGTACGCGCTCGACGGGGTTGCGCTCGCGCATCAGGAAGCGTTTCTCGACGGCTGGGCCGCAGACGTGGAATCGCTCGCACGTTCGCAGCAGGCTGCCGCCGCCGCGCTCCGTAAGTTGTCAGCCGGAAGTGGGGAGCGGGTGGCCGCACCGCTGCCCATGGAGTTTGAGCGTAAGTATTTGCTCAGCGGTTGTCCCGCCGAAGCCGCCGCGGTTCCTCCCACGCACATCTCACAGGGGTGGATTCCGGGCACCGCCCTGCGCGAACGGTTGCGTCACGCGGTCTCGCCCGGTGGTCAGGAGCGGTTTACCCGTACCATCAAACTCGGCCCCGCACAGGCCCGAATCGAAATTGAAGAGGACACGGCGCGCACACTCTTCGAATCGCTCTGGCCGCTGACTGTGTCGGCGCGCATCGCCAAACGTCGCCACGTCGTGCCGCACGGCGACCACCGGTGGGAAATCGATGTCTTTCTCGACCGGGAATTGGTGCTGGCCGAAGTGGAGCTGACCCAAGAGCATGAGACCGCTGACATACCGTCGTGGCTGGCGCCGCATGTCATCCGCGACGTGACCGGAGAGCCGGCGTATTTCAATGCGGTCATGGCACGACCGGACACCGGGATTCCGTACCAGTCGCAGCCAACGGCCTGACGGCATGCTGACCACGCTCCTGCCCATTCGCGATCGCAGAGAGCGTGTGGTGGGCTACAGCGTCTCCGCGTGCCCGAGCGAGGATCGCGGCATCGCGGGATCGCCCGATGACGACGCGCGCGGTACGCTCGACGTCGTTGCCGTGCTGGCGCGCCTCGCCGGCCGCGGGTTGATCGTGCCCGTAACGCCGCTACTCGTTCGCGACGGCTCCCTTACACGCTTCGCCTCGCTCGACGCGGTCTGGCTGCTCGCCACCGATGCGCTCGACGACGCGCCGACCCGCAAGGCGGTCGACCGGCTGATCGGGACGGGCTTTCACTTTGCATTGGACGGCTTCCCCGACGGCGAGCCGCTGCTGCCCTCGCTGATGGGGGCGACGATCACGCTCGACGCACAGCGCACGTCGGCCGCGACGCTGGAAAGCAGAGTCCGGATGCTGCTCGAGGCCGGCTTGCGACCGCTGATACGCGGGGTCGATGACCGTGTGACGCGCCGCCGCGTGGTCGCGATCGGCGCACCGTTGTACACCGGCCGACTGCTGACGCGCGCCGCCTCGACTCCAGTCGACCGCACGGCGCAAGCGACTGCGTTGCGTGCGATCAACCTGTTGGCCTCGTACGCCGATGGACGACCGCCCAATGCAACGTTCGACGACTTTGTGCGAGACGAACCCACACTGTCGGCGTGGATGCTCCGCAGCGTCCGTTCCGCGTCGTTCGGCGCCCGGGGGCCCCGGTCTGTCGAGTATGCACTCAATCTCCTTGGGCGCGAGGCCGTGCTTGAGCAGTTGGTCGGCGTCACCGCGCAACTGCTCGGCGAGGCGGCGCACGACCCGGAACTGGCGCAGGCCGCCCTGCGCCGTGCCCGCATCTGCGAGCGCGTCGGCGCGGCGCTGGACGAGGCGCCGCACCCTCGGGCGCGGGCATTGGCCGGACTTATGTCCGTCCTCGAGTTCGCGCTGGGGCTGCCACCCGTACAGATCGTTGCACAACTCGACCTGTCGCCGATGCTGCAGGATACCCTCCTGGACCGACGTGAACCGCTGGGCGCGCTGGTCGATATCGTCGACGCGATGGAGTACGGCTGGTGGGATGACTTGCGCTCACGATGCGCGCGACTTGGCATGGCACCGGTGGTGGTGGGGCAAGCCTGGACCGACGGCTGGCGTGCCGCACGCGAAGAGTTGGGCTTCGCACGAACCGACGTCAGCTGACAGATTCCGGCATGACACTCTCGGCCCGTGCCTATCTCCTCGACCGCTTCCGCACCGACTCGGCAGCACTGCACCAGCGCGCCGCATCATTGTCGGCCGCTGGTCGCAAGAGTGCTGCGCCGACGCCCGGGCCCGACGCCGACGCGTCGCGCCGCATGGCTGTCGCATGCGACACCGTCGTAGCGATGATTGACGCCGTTCCAGAGTCGTTGGACGCGGTGCAGTCGCTCGCGTCGATCGCCGCGCTGCTCCCGCTGCTCGAACACCGTGCCGCGCAGGAAACGTCGTCGCCCGCCGTACGGGCTGTCTATATCGGCGCGGCTACGCGCATACGCGAGGTGCAGGCGGCGGAGTCGCGCGCGTTAACGAACGGGCACGTGTCGAATGCTGGTCCGTCGGGCTCGGACAATCCACCAGACGGGTTGCTGGACGAGGACGAGTCTGCGTACGCCGACGACGACGAACACGGAGACCACGACGGCGAGGACGACAGCGATGACGACGACGTGGACGACGACGATCTGCCGCCGATCGACCGCGGATGAGCAAGCGACACGGACCGCCACCGGTTGCGGTGGATGACGATGACGACGACGCCCCGTCAGGTACGGTACGCCTCGACAAGTGGCTGTGGGCCGCGCGCTTTTTCAAAACGCGCGCATTGGCGGCCGAGGCGATCGACGGTGGCAAAGTCGATGTGAACGACGAGCGCGCGAAGCGATCGAAGCACATCAAGACGGGTGACCGTATCCGGCTGCGGAATGGCGCGATCGAATGGCAACTACTCGTGGCCGCTATCGCCGCGCGTCGTGGATCGGCGCAAGTTGCGCAGGGACTGTACGAGGAAACGGCGGAAAGCCGCCGTCGGCGGGAGGAGCTGCAGGCCCAGCTTCGCGCGATGCCGACCGCGTTTGCGTACGGCGAGAGTCGACCCGGCAAACATGATCGCAAAGCAATTCGGCGACTGAAAGGCGATCGCTGACCGTCGCGACGGCAACAGCTCACCGCGCATCGGCGCCAACCTGCCGTAGCCGTCGCAGGATTTCCTCCGCGACAGCGACGATCGGTCTGATCGCAGCATCGCCAGCGGGGCCAGCGGTGCCAGCGTCCAGCCACAGCACGTCGACCGTGGGTGCAAGGGCAGCGATCGAGTGTCGTAAATGGTCGTCTTCTGTGCTCACGATCAGCGTCAGACGCGGATCAGTCAGCCATTTCGCGGCTTCAGCCGCCCCCGAGGACAGCAGCACCACCAGTGCCGGTGTGTGCGTGCCCTGCTCCTGCGTCCGCTCAAGCAACATTTGACGCAGCGCACGCCGCCACGCCCACTCGCCGCCGTGCAGCAGCACCGACAACTGCGTGCGCGGCGCGTGACTATTCACCGGTCACGCGCGCCGACGCACCATGCGTTCCAAGCACATCACGCAACACGCGCGAATCGAGATGATGCGCACCCGCGAACGTGAGTTGCTGCACGGGCGCGCCCAGCAGTTCCAGCGAATCGCGCACGTGCGCCTGCACCTCCGCGGTGGCGAAGTGATCTGACGTGCCCGCAACCATCGTAACGCGTGCGTTTGCGAGCGGGATCCGCAGTCGCGCCACGTCCACGTCGTGCGCAAGGCCACCGGCCCACACCACCCACTGCGCTGGCGTGATACCGCCGTGCGACAGCCAGCGCATCGTTGTCGCGACCCCCTGCGAAAAGCCGAGCAGATTCACCGTGGGCGGGGCGCCCATGCCGCGCGTGGCCCGGTCCACCACCTCGTCGTGCACCAGCGCGAGCCAGTGCATGGCGTCGGCGATTTCCAGTTCGCGCGCTTCGCGGGTGAGCCACGAGGCACCGATACGCTGCAAGTGCGAACCGTCAGCACGCGGGGACTCGAGGTAAAAGCGCGACAACGCTTCCGGAGCCACCACGCACGTGTTGTCGGCGACGACGCCGACGAATGGGCGAAGAAATCGTGCGGCCAGCTGTCCGTACCCGTGCAGCACAAACCACACCTGTGCGGCACGCTCCGGTTCTGCACCCACCACGGCGTAGCGCGCCGTGCGGGTCGTCGGCCGTGCGTGGGTGCGGATCTCCCCCGCGTCGAACGTGGTGCCGCGCTCGGTCACGGCAGGTACGCGATGGCCGAAATCTCCACGAGAATGCCGCGGAGCGAGGCACCCACGACAGCGCGGGTCGGATACGGCGCCGAGAAGACGTGCTTGTAGATCTCGTTGACCGCACCCCAGTCGTTTTCGTCCACCAGGTAGATCGTGACGCTGACCACGTCGCTGAGCGCCGCGCCGCCCGCCGCGAGTACCCGTTCCAGGTTTGCAAGCGTGAGACGCGTCTGCTCCTCGATCGACGAGCCCACGATCTGCCCCGTCGCCGGATCGCGCGGTGTTTGTCCGGAGACGAAGTACAGGTTGCCGGCACGTACCCCCGGGGAGTAGGCTCCCGCGGGCGGAGGAAGATCGGGCAGCGTCACGGGAGTCCAGTGGCGATCGTTCGTGCTCATCGTGCAGGCTCACAGGTGGAGGCGAGATGGCGACGTACCTCGAACAGCTCGAGACGCCGGTCCCGATCGTGGATCTCGATCGGTTGTCGTTCAATCTGGACCGGATGGCGGCATACGCCACCCTGCATGGGCTCAGGCTGCGTCCCCATGTGAAAACCCACAAGTCGCCGCGCATCGCCGCCGAACAGCTGCGACTGGGCGCGGTGGGACTCACCTGCGCCACGCTGCGCGAAGCCGAAATCATGTCGGATACGTGCGACGATCTGCTGCTGGCCTATCCGCCGGTGGGGTCGGCGCGACTCGAGCGCATGGCGCGACTGCCCAAGGACGTGCACATCACGGTGGCCGCAGACGACGGTGCCGCGCTGCAGGCCCTTGCCCTTGCCGCCAAGCTCGGACGGCGCGAGATCGATGTCCTCGTCGAAGCCGATCTCGGCATGCATCGCGTTGGTGTGGCAACGCCAGAAAAGGCGGTGGCGTTGGCCAAGCAGATTCGGGATATGTCCGCGTTGCGTTTTGCCGGTTTGATGTTCTATCCGGGCCACATCCGCGAATCGGTGTCGCAGCAGCAAGCGCCATTGTCGACACTCACCAGCGAGCTGACACGCTATATCACAGCGCTCGAAGATGCCGGACTCCCGCCGGGTGTCGTGAGCGGCGGATCGACCCCAGCGTCGTGGCGAATGCACGAAGTAACAGGCGTGACCGAAGTGCGCCCGGGTACCTACGTCTACAATGACCGCACGACCGCGAACATCGGCGCGTGTGATTGGGACGACTGCGCGCTCACGGTGCTGGCGACGGTCGTCAGCGTCGCTGTTCCCGGCCAAGCGGTGATCGACGCGGGCACCAAGGCTTTGGGACGTGAGCCATTACGTGCCGATGGCGACGGCTTCGGCGCGTTGCTGGATCACCCGGACGTCGTCGTCTCGCGGATGTCCGAAGAACACGGGATTCTCGACCTGTCCAAGAGCGACTGGCGCCCGCGTCTGGGCGATCAGGTGCGGGTGGTACCGAACCACGTCTGCATCGTCGTGCATCTCTTTGACGAAATCGTGGGCGTGCGCGGGCATGCGGTGGAAACGCGCTGGCCCGTGGCGGCGCGTGGCCGCGGCCCGGCCTTCGACACCGTCCCCGAAGGGCCCAACCGCCCGCGCGCGGTGTAGACGATCGGGCGGGCTACGCGGTCGTGGCCCCGCGACTGATCGCCGCGGTCCGCGCCTTCGCCAGCCTGACCAGGTCCATCGGGGTCAGGGCCAGCTCTACCCCGCGCCGGCCGGCACTGATGTGCATGCGCGGCAACGCCAACGCGCTGACGTCGATCACCACGGGCAATTGCTTGCGCTGGCCGAGCGGACTGATGCCGCCCAGCACATACCCGGTGGCACGCTCGGCGGCCGCGGGATCGGCCATGCGGGCACGCCTGGCCCGCATCGCGTCGGCCAGCGCCTTGAGGTCCAGCATGGTCGAGACCGGAATGACGGCACACACCAGCCCCACCCCGTCCACGTCGGCGACCAACGTCTTGAACACCGTCGCAGGATCGAGGCGGAGCGCATCCACCGCCTCCCGGCCGTAGGAGGCGACGCTTGGGTCGTGCGCGTACTCCAGCACCTCATGGGACACGGCGGCTTTACGGACGAGCAGAATGGCGGGAGTCACGGAATCTGGTCGGGGGAGCGGATCGTTCCGCCCTCCGGGGTACGTAGAGAGTTCGGACGACTGGCGATAACTTCGCCATACGAAGGTACTGGCCCATGCCCTTGCGCTCCAACCCGACCGCCCCCATCGACGCCCTCGTTCCGCGCCGCATCCTGTTGGTCGACGCCGATGCGTTCTTTGTCGCGGTCGCGCGCCAAGAGGACCCGGAGGGTGCGGGTCGCGCGTCGCTGCTGATCGTGGGCGGCCGCCCCGGCTCGCGCGGCGTGGTCTGCAGCGCGTCGTACGAGTGCCGCGCCTTTGGTGTGCGCTCCGCCATGCCGATCGCCCGCGCGCTGCAACTCTGTCCGCAGGCCATGTGTGTGCCGGTTCCCCGGCACGCTTGTACGCGTCGCAGCCGCGAGATCGCGCAGGTGCTCTCACATTTCGCACCGGTGGTGCAGTCGTCGAGCATCGACGAATGGTATTGCGACATGGCAGGCACGGAAGCGCTTTACGGGCATGAGTCGCTGGACGCGACGGCGCACCGCATTCGTACTGCCGTGCGCGAGGCCACCGGGCTGAACGTTTCGATCGGCGGTGGACGCACCCGTTTGGTGGCCAAGATGGCGGTCGAAGTGGGCAAGCCGAAGCCTGGCACGGGCGCCAACGGCGTGTATTGCGTCGCGCCCGGCGATGAGGCGTCGTTTCTCGCCCGCTTTGCACTCGCCGACCTGCCGATGGTCGGCCCGAAGCTGTCGGCCAAACTTGAGCGAGTCGGCCTGGTGACCGTTGCCGAGGCGCAGCGGTGGACGCAGGAGCAGTTGCAGGAACGCCTTGGAGCAAACACGGGTGAGGCGTTGTACCGTCGCGTGCGCGGCATCGACGAGAGCGTGGTGGCGCAGCGGGACCAGCAGAAGCAGGTAAGTCGGGAGGAAACGTTCGCGCGCGACCTGCACGACGACGACGTGGTGGAACGCGAGCTGCTGCGTTTGGCCGTGCGGGTGGCGACCGATTTGCGGAAGCAGGGACTGCACGCGCGCACCGTTACCGTGAAGTTGCGCGACCTCGACTTCCGCACGCGCTCTGCGCAGCGCACGCTGGCACACCCCATCGAGTCGGAGCAGTCGGTGGCCGCGGCGGCTCGCAGCCTGCTGCGGGCGCTTCGCAAGCGCCGTCGTGTGGGTGTGCGGCTCTTGGGGATCGCGCTGTCGCATTTCGGCGAGGATGCCCCCGCGCCACCCCAGCTCGGGCTTTTCCCCACGCCGCCCGCGCCCCCCTCCACCGACGAGCCGGTGGAGCACGAGCGCGACCGCGCGCTGACCCGGGCACTGGATCGCATTCGCGGGCGTTACGGACAGGCGGCGATTGTTCCGGCTCGACTGGTCGACCCAAGCAACGATCCCGGTCCACGGGTCGAGGAGTAGTTGCGCCAGTCCACCTGCGCACCGCCGTCTCCGCATCCACGCGCCGTCAGGTGCTACCGGCATCCCGACAGCCTGCTTACCTTCCCCGTGATCCGAGCCCCGCACGGGCTTCAGTCTCCTTCCGCCGGCATCACGCCGGACGTGCTTTCCCGACGGAGTATTCCGATGAGTGCAGCGTACGATCCGAACAAGCAGGGGTGGGGCTTTGCCAGCGTGGTGGTGTTGCTCACCGGTGGCCTGCTCTTCACGGCCTACTCGATCCACGACCGGACGTACACGCACCCGCGTGACCCGATGACGACGCAGGTCTATAGCGAGCGTGATGCGGTCGGCGGCGGCGAGCACGGCGGCGCGGCGGCGGAGCACAAAGAAGGCGCGGCTGCAGAGCACAAAGAGGGCGAAGCCGCCCCGGCCGCAGCAGCAAAGCACTAGACTCGGGCATACTTTTTCAGAGAAGGCCACCAGCACAGTCCCGCTGGTGGCCCTTTTTTGTCGGTGTCGGCGGGCGCCGGCGTCGCTCCCGCGCGCCAGACCCGCGCCGCACATTCGCCTCATGCCGACCCCGTCACTCAACACACTCAACTATCAGCACCTGCTTTACTTCTGGGTCGTGGCGCGCGAAGGCAGCATCTCGCGTGCGACGGCGGTCCTGCATCTCACGCAGCCGACCATCAGCACCCAGTTAAAGACGCTCGAGCTGTCGATCGGTGCGCCCCTGTTCGACCGACGCGGCCGCTCGCTGGTGATGACGGAAACGGGCCAGCTCGTCTTTCGCTATGCGGATGAAATTTTTCGCACCGGACGAGAGCTCTCGCAGGCACTCGCGCGCGGCGGCGGCGGTGTACCCACGCGACTCGTCGTGGGCATCTCCGATTCATTGCCCAAGCTCACCACCTGGCGACTGCTCCAGCCGGCGCTGGCCATTGTCCCACCGTTCCGCCTCGTCTGTCGCATCGACAAGACGGAACGTCTCGTGCCGGAGTTGGCAACGCACGCAATCGACATTGTCCTCGCCGACGCCCCGATATCGCCGGCGTCACCGGTGCGCATCTTCAATCACCTCCTCGGCGAGTGCGGCGTCACCATCTTTGGGACGGAGGCGCTGAGCCGGCGCTATCGACGCGGCTTTCCCCGCTCTCTCGATGGCGCACCGTTTGTGATGCAGACGGAGAACACAGCGCTCCGTCGCTCCCTCGATGCGTGGTGCATCGCCAACGACGTGCATCCGGACATCACCTGCGAAGCCGAAGATGTGGCGCTGCTGCAAGTGTTCGGTCAGGAGGGGATGGGCATGTTTGCCGCCCCGACCGTGGTCGAATCACAGATCCGCAAGCACTACGGCGTGCGCGTAGTCGGGCGCCTGCCCGAAGTCCGCGAACGGTTTTACGCCATCAGTGTGGAGCGAAAGCTGCTCCATCCCGGCGTGGTCGCGATCACCGAGGCGGCGCGCACGCGACTCTTCTCGTAGCGCGGCTAGTGAGCGGACGGCAAGGTGAACCAGAATTCGCTGCCTTCGCCGAGCGTGCTGCGTACCCCGATCTCGCCACCGTGCGCCTCCACGATGCCCTTGGCGATATACAGCCCGAGCCCCGACCCGGCGCGCAATAATCGGGGCGCCTGCCAGTAGCGTTCGAAGAGTCGCGGCAGGTCGTCATCCGCAATGCCAGGTCCGGTGTCGGCCACACTCACGCGGACGGTGCCCGCGTCCTGCGCGCGCACGGTCAGCGTGATCTGTCCGCCATGCGGCGTGAAGCGGACGGCGTTGCCGAGCAGATTGGATATGACCTGCAAGACGCGTCCGCGATCGGCCACCACGAGCGGCGCCTTGTCGTCGATGGCGCGCACGAAGCGAATCGCTGCGTCCACCATGACGGGTTCAAAGAGATCCGCGGCCTCATCGGCGAGTTCCGTGATGTCGACGCGCCGCTGCTCGACGCGCAGCCGCCCGTCCGAGATGCGCGAGACGTCCTGCAAATCCTGAATCAACCCGTCGGCCTGACGCGCTGCGGCGCGGATTGATTCCACCTGCTCTCGCTCCATGAGCGGGCGCGGGTCATCGGGGCTGCGACTGAGCACCGCCCCGGTGAGCATAACGACCGCGTTCACTGGATTGCGTAAATCGTGTGACACAATAGCGAGCATCTCCTCGCGCTCGCGCACCGCCTGACGCGCCGCCTGATACAGTCGCGCATTCTCGAGGGCCAGCGCGGCGAGCCCCGCATACTGATCGGCCACCTTCACCTCTTCGCTCGCATGTACCGCGCCGGCCCGTGTTCGGACCAGATGCAGCACACCGATCGCCCGACCTCCCGCGCGCAGCGGCACGAGAAGCACCGCCGAGGCCCCCAGTGACTCAGCACGTGCGCGTTCGCCCGCATCGTGGAAATTGGCCTGCAACCAGGCGCCGATGTCCGAGATGCGCTGGGCCTCCGATTCGTGTGCCGCTCGACTTGCGCTTGCATTGGGTGCGTCTGCCGCAAGCGGCGCATCGGAACGCGACATAAATCCGGTCGTGATCTCCTGCCGCATCGGATCCATGTGCGTCGCCGCCGCACGACGGATGGTGCCGTCCGGCCGCAACAATTCGAGCATGCTCCACTCGCCGAGCAACGGCACCGGTAATTCCGCCACCGTCGCCATCGTGGACTCAAGGTCCAGCGACGCGGCCAGCACCCACCCCGCCGTCGCCAGCAGTCGCTGCCGATCTTCGATGCGGCGACGCTCGCTCACGTCGCGCAACGTGACCATGAACGTGCGTTCGCCCTCGATGGTCACGCGCGCAATCGACGCTTCGGCCGGAAACTCCTCCCCCGAACGGCGCAGCCCGGCAATCTCGCGACGGTTCGCCATGCGACGGGCATCGCTCGGTCCCTCGGCGAACGTGCGTACGTGCCCGCGGTGCACGGCGCGCGTGCCCATGGGCAGCAGCCGGTCGAGCGGCTGTCCGAGCATCTCCGCCTCCGTCCAGCCAAAGATCTGCTCCGCGCCGCGGTTGAAGCGCAGAATGCGAAAGTTGTCGTCGAGCGCGATGATCGCGTCAGCGGCAATGTCCACAATCGCAGCGAGCGCCGCGTTCGAATGCGGCACAGAACGGAGCACAGGCTTGGCATCGGTCATGACAGGGATTTTGCACCGAGGGGCGATATGTTTCCAGTCATGCGTTTCTCCTCGATTCCGCGGCTGCCGGTCATTGCGTTCAGTTTTCTTGCCACCGGTGCGCTGCTGGCGCTTGCGCCGTCGCTGGCGGAGTGGCCTGACCGGGTTTGGCTGGCGGGACTCGTTCTCACCGGACTGCCGGTCTCGTGGCGCACGCTCCGCGGCATGCTGCAGGGGAATTTTGCCGCTGACGTGGTCGCCATGCTGGCCATCGTCGGCGCCATCGCACTGGGCCAGCCGCTGGCCGGACTCGTGGTGGTGCTCATGCAAACCGGCGGCGAAGCGCTCGAGGCGTACGCGGTCACGAGAGCGTCCAGCGCCGTGGCGGCGCTCGAGGCCGATGCACCGCGCACCGCGCATCGCATGGCCGGGACGAAAGTTTCGGATATCGCGGCAACCGACATCGTGCCCGGCGACATCCTCGTGGTGCGACCGGGCGAGTTGGTACCGTGCGACGGCGTGGTCGTCGAGGGGCGTTCGCACCTCGATACCGCACGACTGACCGGCGAAGCCGTACCTGAGCGGGTCATCGTCGGCTCCGCGCTGATGTCGGGCAGTGTGAATCAGGAAGGCGCGCTGACGATCCGCGCGGTGCGTACATCGCAGGACAGTCAGTACGCCAAAATCGTCGAGTTGGTACGCAGCGCGCAGGCGTCCAAGAGCCCGCTGCAACGCACGGCAGACCGGTGGGCAGTGTGGTTCACCCCACTCACGTTGGCCACCTGTGCGATTGCCTGGTTCATCTCACACGACTGGACACGCGTGCTCGCGGTGCTGGTCGTGGCGACGCCCTGCCCGCTCATTCTCGCCGCGCCGGTGGCGATCATCGGCGGGATCAACCGCGCGGCGCGTCGCTCCATCATCGTGCGCAACGGAAGCGCGCTGGAAGGATTGGCCCAGATCACCACGGCCGTGTTCGACAAGACAGGCACGCTGACCATCGGGCAGCCGAGCATGCGCCGCGTGGTGAGCGATGACGGGGTGCCGCCCGC
>JBBQSM010000066.1:0-21941 GCA_038234895.1 Gemmatimonadales bacterium | reverse complement strand
GATGGCGAGCACGCCGGGCGCCGCCTTCGCCGCGACCGAATCGATCGACGTGATCTTTCCCTTCGCGATGGACGCGCCGACCACGACTCCGTACGCCGCATCAGGCGCGACATCATGGCGTTCATATGCATACGGTGCCGTGCCGGTGGTCTTGCGCTTGCCGTCGATACGCTCGGTTGCCTTGCCGACCACCTTCAGCTGATCGATGGGATTGGTACCGGCTGGCTTGTCGAATCTCATGAGCGTGCTCCCTTGGCCTGCGCGATCGCCGCGCCGAGGGCGCGTTCGACGAGCGTGAGCTTGAAGGCGTTGTCGTCCGTGGGACTCGCGCCGGCGAGCAGTTTGGTGGTTACTGCCTTTGCCCCACGCGGGAGCTCCGTCTCTGCGGCTTCCACGCGCCACGGCTTGTGTGCGACGCCGCCGACGGCCACGCGACCCGTTCCGTCGCGCTGCAGAATCACACCGACGGACACGAGCGCGAATGCATACGACGAGCGATCACGCACCTTCACGTAGACCTGCGCGCCGCCGATGGGCTTGGGCAGTGACACGCTCGTGATGAACTCGCCCGGTTGCAGCACCGTCTCCACGTTGGGTGTACTGCCCGGTAGTGTATGGAAGTCGGCGATGGGGAGCTGTCGTGTGCGCCCGCTGGCCTGCACCGTCTCGACCGTGGCGTCGAGTGCACGCAGCGCGATCGCCATGTCGCTCGGGTGCGTGGCAATGCATGACTGACTCACGCCCACCACCGCAAGCTGCCGGCTGTAGCCGTTGATGGCACTGCATCCGCTCCCCGGTTGCCGCTTGTTGCACGGCTGGTTCGTGTCGTAGAAGTAGGGGCAGCGCGTGCGTTGCAGGAGGTTGCCGGCCGTGGTGGCCTTGTTGCGCAACTGTCCCGACGCGCCCGCCAGCAATGCGCGCGACAACAACCCGTAGTCGCGCTTTACCGTGTCGTGCGCGGCCAGTGCGGTGTTGCGCACGAGCGCCCCGATGCGCAGCCCGCCGTTTGCAGTGGGCTCAATCGAATCCAGACCCAAGCCGTTGACATCGATGAGATGCGTCGGTGTCTCGATCTCGAGCTTCATCAGGTCGAGCAAATTCGTACCGCCCGCGATGAACTTTGCCTTCGCATTCCGTGAAGCCGCCGCGGCAGCGGCCGCTGGCGATTGCACGCGCTCGTATGTGAACGGTCTCATGCACTGGCCTCCGCAACTTCGGTGATGGCATCGACGATGTTGGAGTAGGCCGCGCACCGACAGATGTTGCCGCTCATCCGCTCGCGAAGTTCGACCGCAGTGGCTGTGGGCTTGGCCATGAGATCATCACTGACATGGCTGGGAATTCCCTGCCGGATTTCGTCGAGCACGGCAATGGCGGAGCAGATCTGGCCGGGCGTGCAGTAGCCGCATTGGTAGCCATCGTGCTTCACGAAGGCGGTCTGCATGGCGTGCATCCGTTCCGGCGTGCCGAGTCCCTCGATCGTGACGATGGCATCGGACTGATGCATGACCGCCAGGGTGAGACACGAATTGATGCGGGCGCCGTTCACGTGTACCGTGCACGCGCCGCACTGACCGTGGTCGCACCCCTTTTTGGTGCCCGTCAGTTTCAGATGCTCGCGCAGCGCGTCGAGTAAGGTCGTCCGCATATCCAGGTCGAGCTGGTGCGTCGTGCCATTGACCTGCAGTGACACACTCGTTGCGTGCCGCTCGATCGGTGCAGTCACCTCGGCCGCCGCCGCCGAGAATGCGACGAACTGCGAAGCGGCCGCTGCGGTGGCACCGACGATGAGAAAGTGTCGACGGCTGAGGTCGTGCTCGTCGGGAGATTCCATTATCGCGTACTCCGGCAGTGCGGCGTTCAGAGGTCAATGTGCGGCACAACGCGTCGGACGCCATGCGCATTCTCGCAGCGATCAGATCGAGCGCAATGTTCGGGCCAATACGGCCCGGTGTGCTGCAGCGCACACCCACGATGGCCTACTCGCCACGCACGGCGACGTGGCCCGTCGCTTGCACCTGCGTCCTGGCACGGCGCACCGCTCACGCCGATCAACCCGGAATTCTCATAACGAAGGACAACATGTCTGCCACCAATGAAGAAGCAGTCTCGGTCATGAACGACCTGATCGAAACCTGTCGCGATGGCGAGCAGGGATTCAAAACGGCGGCCGAACGCGCCGATCGCCCCGACCTCAAGGCGCTGTTCTCAACGCTCGCGACGCAGCGCGCGACGTTCAAGCATGAACTTGAAGTGCAGGTGCAACGGATCGGGGGCGAGCCCGCGGACATGGGGCATGTTGCCGCCGCGGCGCATCGCGGATGGATGGCGGTGAAGTCTGCGCTCTCGACCGACGACGACGCGGCCATTCTCGACGAGTGCGAGCGCGGTGAGGACTTCGCGAAGAAGGCCTACACCGAGGCACTCGGCAAGTCGTTACCTAGTGATCTGCGGCCGCTCGTGGCGCGGCAGGCGGATGATGTGCGCACCGCGCACGATCGTGTACGTGATCTTCGCAATCAGGAACGCGGCGCCGCTTAGCGCGCGACGCGCCGGTACACCCGCGCTCCCGTCGTGGCGAAGCGACTGTCGTACGTTCCCACCAACGAGTCTCCCGCGAGGCGGGCCGTGAAGATCGACAGTGTGTCGGCGCTCGAGCCCGTCCGCAGGGTGACCAATCGGAGGCTTTCGCTGCGCAGCGTGCCCAGCAGATAGCGCCGCGGCGACGTCACCTCTCGGCCGCTCACCGAACTCACGGTGGGTCCGTCCACATCCACCCAGAGATCCAGCTCCACCGTCGTGCCGAAGTCGCTCTGGCCGCGCCATCGCGCATCGAGCGGAAAGCGCGCACGTTCCGTCACGGACACGTCGCGCCGCAACATGTTGAGCACACTGCCAAAGAGTCCGAGTCCGCCGCGCACGCTGCTGATGAGTCCCGTGCCGCCGAATGGGTCGTTCCCTGAGCGGTTGTAGTCGTAGAAGTTCGCGTCGACTGCAACGACCGTTGCCGTTTGCACGAACCCCGGGAACCACACCGAGGGAAGTCCCGCGGCGAAGAAATTGCGCAACCCGCCGGAGAGCGTGAATTGCGTGGAGTCCGCGAACAGTGCCCACGGCCCGTACGGTGTCTCCACGCGAATGGCGTAGGTGCGCGCATCACGCACGGCGGGCCACCGCAATTGCAGCGTGTCGCGACTGCGCTCGAGCGCGACCGGGATCGCCACCGCGCCGGAACCGGCCGTCCACCCCGGCGGTGCGCCCGGCACGAGTGTTTCGCCGGTGACCTCCCGACCATCCACGGTGCGCACCCGTAGCCGATAGCGTCGTCCGGGCTGCACCGCGAGTGCCGACTGCACGATGGAATAGCGTCCCGTTCCGCGCGATTGCCTGGTGGTTTCGATCGCGCGCACGCCCACCGTGTCGCCGTCGGAATACAGCCGGACGTCGGCGCCAGCAATCGGCGAGCCGCCTGCTGTGCGAATGGGATCGAGTGGATCGAACCGCAGGCTGTCGTTGATGTTCACGCGACCCGTGAGCGACGACTCCACCAACACCACCTGCTCCGTGGCATCCGGATTGAGCACCGAATGAATGACGATCGCTCCCTCACGGGCAGTCACCTGCACCGGCGACGATTCGCACGCTGACAAGAGCATCGCGGCCAGCACCCCCGCAATCATCCGCGTCACCATGACACCGATACTCCGAAGGTGGGGATGAAGGGAAATTGCGAGATCGCCGTGCGTGTGGGCGGATTGTCGACGTAGTCGAAGAAGTACGTGAACACGTTGCGCGCGTTGTACGCATTCACGATCGAGGCATACGGTGCCCACGTGCGCTTGCCCGGCCTCGTGCGTGTCACGCTCAGGTCCAGTCGCTGAAAGAGGGGAAAGCGCACGCCGTTGCGCACACCGCCGATGGGTTCGCGGTTCAGCTCCTGATTGCCCGTCGCGAAGCTGTTGGTAATGGGATCGTAGCGTCGTCGCACAATCTGTCCGACCACATCGGTGAAGGGTGTGCCCGTGCCGAGTCCCAGCCGCGCCCCGTAACTCCAGCGGCTACCCGGACGGAAGGACGAAACCACGTTGACATTGTGCCGTCGATCCTGCACCGGGGCGAAGCGACCATCGACCCCGTTGCGCCAGTTCACCGCGAACGAGTACGCGATCCATCCGGACACGCGTTCGCTCTCGAGCTGTCGCACCAGGAGATCCGCGCCGTACGACTGTCCGGTGGTGACGATGAACTCGTCGCCCTGCACATCGGGGTCGTTGAACAGATTCGAGGAGGGTAGGTCGTTGTACCGTTTCACCCAGCCTTCGAGCCGGACAAAGCGCGTACTGCCGAACCACTGCTCGCCACCGAGGCTGCCCTGCCACGCGCGGGCAACGGGTGTGCTGCGGTCCGCCGTGAGCCAGAAGTCAAAGATGCGGACCGGCGCCTGTTCGTTGCGCAGCGCCGGCGTCCATTGCGTGGTGCTGCCGCCGGCCACGGTGAACGCCAGATCGGGATTGGCAAACCACTTGAGCGACAGGCGCGGTGACAGGCCCATCCAGCCCGTTCCCGTCACCGTCTCACCACGCAGTCCCGCGCGCGCTACCACGCGTGACGTGCGCACGGTGTGATCCACATACAACGCGGAAGCCGTGGGGTACTGGCCCACCGCCAGAATCGGATCGCTGGACGCCGCCGCATTCACATCGTAACGCGTGCGTAACGCCGATACCTCGTAACCCGCCAGCGTTTCGTGCGCGCCGCGCCACCGCGACAGTTCGCCCCATGCCCGTGCATCGCGCAGCCGATTGACGAAGCGCAGCGATCCGGAGCCCAGGTCGAGCGTGGTGCTGAATCCGGTCATCGACAGCCGCTGCATGACGCGAGTGGAATCGCCCCCCCATCGTGCGCCCAGTGGCTGCGTATAGGCCACGCCCACCAGCGTGTTGCCCCAATCGAAGAGAAGCTCGCCACCGCCAGCCTGCGTGGAATCACCGAAGGCGGCCAGCGACGCATCGAGGACGTCCTTGCCGGCGTACGCTGTGAGCGACAGGGCGCCGCCGTTGCGCAGCCGGTGCCGCACGTGCGCCTGCATGTCGGTGAAATAGTACGGAAGCTGCCGCTCACTGAGCAGCGCGACAAAGCGATCGGCGTAGGTGCGGCGCGCCGCCACGTTCCAACTGGTCGCGCCGCGCACCGTGCCGCCCAATGAGAGGGTACTGGCCAGCAGCGACACCGACGCCGCTCCGTGTACCCCGCTCCGCTCCTCAGCCTTGGGCACCACGCTCAGCACGCTCGACAGCCGTGACCCGTATCGCGCCGGAAAACCGCCGGGCATGAGTTCGAACTCGCCCACGGTTTCGTCAATGAACGTGCCGAAGAGTCCGCCCAGATGAAACGGATTGTAGATCGGAAATCCGTCGAGCAGTACGAGATTCTGATCGCTCTCGCCACCGCGCACGTTATAGCCCGCCGTGAAGTCGTTCGTGGCCACCACACCGGGCAGCAATTGCACGACACGCAGCACATCCGGTTCCCCGATGACCGGCACGCGCTTGAGTGTTTCCCCCCGCACACTGACAACACCGGGGCTGGCCGACAGTCGAAACTGGTCGCGTTCTGTGGCGGAGGCGGCCACTTTCACGGTCTGCAGCTGCGCGGTCGAAGGGGTCAGCGCAATCGTCAGTGTGGTGGTGTCTGCCGCGCGTACCACCACGAGGACGGTATCGGTGCGATAGCCGACGCGCCCGACAACAAGCCGTACTTCACCGACGGGCAATCCCGCGAGGACGAAGCGGCCGTCGTCGCGTGCGACCGTACCGACTCGGCTGCCGCGCAACACCACCGACGCAGAAGCAATCGGCGCGGTCGTGATCACTTCAACGACGCGACCCTGCACAACACCGGTGGAATCGGAGCGGGCATTCGGAAGCTGCGCCGCAGCAATTGCCGCGGTCCATACCAAGGCAGGAGCGAGGAGCACGTCACCTGAGGGGAATGAGCGAAGGGACTAAGAAGACCTGCTGAAGATATCGCCCCGACGCGCCGTACGGTCCGATCAGCCCGATCAGCCCGATCGTCCCACCGATGCCGCCTGCTCCTCGATGCTCCGGCGATCGGTGCCCACATGTTCTCGCTGCGCGGCCAGCTCCACCACGCGCCCGGCGTGTCGAACGGCGGCGCGTCGCATCGACGGATCGCCCGTTGCAGCGAGTGACTCCAGAGCTTTGAGCAGCCGAATGGTCACTTCGATGGCGCCACTCCCATCCCGCTCGATCGCCGTGAATGCGTCGTCAAACAAATCGTCATCGGTGAGCGCGGGCACACTGATGCGATCGTATTCGACAGGATCGGCGTGCTTCGTGTCGCGCCGCGCGCTCCAGTCATGCAGCAACCGCACGAGCACCCCCGTGACATCGATCGCCGTACCCGGATCATTGATCGCGGGTGAGAGGGCGCGACCGGCGATCTGTGACAATACGACCAAGCCGAAGCGCGGATCGTCGGTGAACGTTCGGTCCCGACCGATGATCAGATGATCGTCGATCAGTGCAGCTGTGGTGTCTGCGTGTACGGGGGTGTTGCCGACGCGATAGGCGACGGCGCGGTCCGGCGTGACGAAGGTGCCCGGGAGTGCCGCGATCTCGATCTGCACATCATGTGTGTCGGCATACGTTTGCAGCCCGCGCATATCAACGTGCTGCACGAAGCCGACCGTGCCCGCGTAGAGTGGAACGCCGCGTCGTGTCGGAATCACCAGCGGGCGGCCGCCCAGATACGGTGCCTCGCGACGTGCGCGCATCGCCTTAGCGGTGGCGCGCTCCACCTGCGCGATTGTCACCCCTACCCGTCCGAGGCGCGCGATGCGATCAATCCACGTCACGAACATCAGCACTACGATCATCAGCGCGAGCAGTGTCAGTGCGAACAATACGAAGCGACCGGCGGGACCGAAGTACTCGTTCTTGGACGCGATCAGGCCGATGATGCTGTAGATGAACGTGGAGACGAACGCCGACAGGGCGTATTGCGAGCGGTCGTCGGCAACGACGAGTGGAAAGGCGCGGGGCGACGCGGTGTTGCTGGCCGACGCATACGCCGAGACCATGGATGTGACAGCCAGTGACGCAATCACAAGCACGCTCGACGCCATGATCGCCAGCAGTGACTGAATCGAATCGACGGTGATTTCCGGGACGACGGCGGAGAGAGAGGTGCGATCAGCCGCTTTTGCGGCAAACACGCCTCCTACCGAGACAAGCGAAGCGAGCAGCGGTTTCACCCACAGCGTCTCGCTGATGCGTTTGAATACGAATCGTGCGCGTCCGCTCAGTTGCCCGAAAGTCATGCGTGCTGCTCCCGCTCAAGTCGACGACGCGCGGCGCGTCGTCCGTGATGAACCTGCGCCACGCGGCGTCTCGGTATGCAAGGTGCGGTGCAGGAAGCGCGCCAAGCGCTGAACGGGTTCGTTACGACGCCCCCACGAACGTCTCCGAGCGAATCCGCCAGCCGAGTGCGGTTCGCGTCCATACGGCCACGTAACTGCCGCGCTGTTCCTGTAGACGGGTGCCCGCCTGCCAGCGCCCCACCCAGTGGCCACGCTCGGTCGCCGTCAACGCCGCCGCGTCCACATCGACCGTATCCGCCACGCGTTCGTAGCCGCGGAACGAGCGCTCGGCGAACTGGTCAACGAAGGCGAGTCGCGACGCCTCCACTCCGCGCAATGCAGGACCGCCGGCCACACGCACGATGACGTCCGACTCCATGAGCGACACGACACGCCAGGCATCGCGCGCCGCGATAGCGAGGTTGGACTGTGCGCGAAGAGCGCGGATCTCGGCCGACGAATTGTTCATATCGAAAGTAAGCGCCAACCGACACGATGCGCCCTGATCTTGCACCGGTCGCATCTTGCGCCCAACGTTGGCGTACTGAAACACGATCCGGTCGACCCGCGCAACCGCCCGCAACGTCTGGAACACCCATGGCCACGGAAGAGATCGCTCCGTTCTTTGGACCACAGTATGTGGTCGACGGTGTGCTCGGAGAGGGTGCGACCGCGGTTGTCTACTCGGCGCGCGATCTGTCCGTCGGCTCGCGCGTGGCGATCAAATGGCTCCGTGCCGGCACCATGCAGGATGCGTGGACGGAACGGTTCCTGCGCGAGATTGCGTTTGCGCAATCGCTCAGTCACCCGGGACTCGTACGCATTCTCTCATCCGGCGAGGTTCAGGGGCGGCCGTTCGCCGTCATGCCGCTGGTCGAAGGGGAGACGCTGCGCGCGCGACTGAGCCGCGAGGTGCAGCTGCCGCTCGATGACGTGCAGCGCATTACGGAGCAGGTGGCGGAGGCGGTCGATTACGCGCACTCCCACGGAGTGCTGCATCGTGACCTCAAGCCCGAGAATATCATGCTCTCGGGAGATCGCGCACTCGTGCTGGACTTCGGCATCGCGCGCGCGCTCGAGCAGCTGGCCGACGAGCGATTTACCATGACCGGCGTCGCGGTCGGCACGCCCTACTACATGAGTCCAGAGCAAGCGGCGGCCGATCCGCATGTCGATCGTCGCAGCGACGTGTACGCGCTCGCCTGCGTCGCGTATGAGATGCTGGCCGGAGTGCCTCCGTTCACTGGCGCGACGATGCAGGCCGTGCGTGCCCGCCAGATGCTCGAAACACCGGGGCATGTGCGCGTGGTGCGACCCGACGTGCCGGCGTCAGTGGACATTGCGCTACAACGCGGACTGGCCAAGGCGCCGGCGGACCGCCCGGCCACGTGCAGCGCGCTCGCACGACAGATGCGGGAGCCGAGCGGAACGGCCACGGCTGGACGGCGACGGTGGCCGTGGCTGGTGGGCGCGTGCGTGGTCGCGTTGGGCGCGGCCGGGAGCATGTACGTCAGGAGTGCCGCGCCCCGTGCCCGCGCGGCTCCCAGTTGGGTGCTGGTCAGTCACTTCGACTCGCCGGACAGCGAGCGGGAGGTAGCGGCGGCAATCGCGGAGCTGATGCGCTCTGAGTTCAGTCAGTCACCAAATCTGGCCGTCGTGACGTACGATCAGGTGCAGCGCGCGCTTCGTGCTGCGTCGCTTCCCGACAGCACCACGCTCACCCCGCAACGGGCGCGCGAGGTCGCGCTGCGCTCGAACGTCAAGCTGTTGTTGACGGGCACGGTGCACCGGGTCGCAGCAGACCGCATCGCCCTCACCGTGAGCCTCTTGCAGGCCGAGACTGGACGCGTGCTCGTCGCACGAGCAGCCAGCGTGTCCGTGGCGGGCGATGAACTGGTGCGGCGCACTGCTCGCATATCGCGTGAGTTTCTTCGCGAGATCGGCGACAGCACTTCATCGATGGGCCCCGACGGACAAACGGTGCTGGTCAGTACGCCATCGTTCAGCGCGTTCACGCTGTACTCGGATGCACTGGCGGCGACCCGGGCCGGTCGACTCGAACGGAGTTCGCACTTGCTGCGGCAAGCGGTGCAGGAGGACACCGCATTCGCCGCGGCCTGGCATGTGCTGGCGAACAACTTCGTCGCGTCCAGACAGCCTGATTCCGCACGTGTGGCTTTCACGCAGGCGATCGCACATTTACACCGCATGTCGCCTGCAGACGCGGACCGCTTGCGCGGCGACGCGGCGTTTCACGTGGACCATGACGTGGAGCGCGCGACGGAGTGGTACCGACGATACCTCGAGGCGCGTCCACTCTCGTTGTCCGGGTGGAACAATCTCGGCCTGTACCTTTCGGCGCTCGGGCGTGATGAAGAAGCACTCGACTCATTTCAGCGTGCGTCGATGATCGATCCCTTCTTTCTTGGACCGCGCCAGATCGAACTGTTGAACGTCGCGGCAGAGCTGGTGGTGACGGGACGGATAGACAGCGCTCGTGCCGTCGCCCGCGGACTGCACGGCCCCGACTCCTCGTACATGCGCCTGCTGCTACTGAACGCGGCGAATCGGTGGGACACGCTCGCTGTCGAAAGTGAAAAGCTGGCAGACTCACCAAGCACTGAAGATTACGTTCGGACTGCCGCTCAGTTGCATGCAGCCGGCGCGCGAGCGGCGCTTGGTGACAGTGCCGCAGCCACGGTGCGTCTCGCGCGTATCGTGCAGGAGTCACACGGCGGCACGCAACGGCTGTTCGTGCATGCGCGGCTGTTCTACGATCTGGTGCGCGACAAGCGTCCGCAGTGGGCGCTTCCGCCGGCGATCATCGCTGACAGTTCGGCAGGCTCGGCGTTCCTGCGCGCCCTGCATGCCGCACAACGCGGCGACTCGCGTGGCGCCTCGCGGGCGCTCACGCTGCGCGCGGCGCTTCGGACCACCGATGCATCGGTGCTCGGTGCGGGCAGTGAGTACCTCGAATATCTGCTGTCCGGGCGCGAAATCTCTCCCTCCGCGCGAGATCGCCTGATCGCTGCGGCAACCGAAGGTGAACATGACCCCTTTGCCGTCGACCGTCCGAGCACGGTCGCGCTGCGATGGCTCGGCGCACGCGCGCTGGCGAGCAGTGGTCGCACGGCTCAGTCCCAAGCCATGCTGACGGCAATGCGCGCTCCGACCGGTATGCCTCCGGGACAGTATCCCATGCGTGGATTCGTGATGCGTGGATTCTCACAGCGTGATGAGTGAATGCGTGAAGAGTGAATGAATGCGTGCCCACTACCACGGTCACATCGAACGCTCGTCGTGTACGAACTCACCACCTTCCTGCAGAGGTCCCATGCGCTTCAACCGATTCGCAGTCGCTGCCATCTTGAGCATCATCTCCGTCGCCAGCCTCGCCGGATGCGGAACGACCGACGTCGCATCCGCGTCGACGTGCTATCTGATCGACGAGTCGGGTTTTCTGGCCGACTCAGTGCGGCCGGATCCTGGCTACGCGTGCGCGTTGACGCTGCTCTCCGCCGAACGAATGGGCGCCGACACCGTGCGGCCGGATCCAGGCTTTGATGAGTCCGCCAAGAGCACGGCCGGTCTTCGACCACGCGTCAAGCTGCAGCAGATCAGACCGCAGGAATTGAAGCGACGCTAGCCGCTTATTCGTCGAGCAAGCGAAACGCCGCAGCCGTCAGGTACCCGGCCGACCCGTCTTCGAGCTGTACGCGGTACCAGTTCGCGCTCACGCCCATCACCTGAAGCGGGGTCGCACTGCGCACCTCGCGCCGTGTCTCGCTCGACGCACTCGGCGCGGCGCGCAGCGCAACTGACGGGCCGCGCGTCAACGCCTGCCGTCCCAGCCTGGCCGAGTCGGCGGTGAGTGCGGGCGCCGATGTTGTAACCAGACGCACGTAGCGCAGCGGGTCGATCGGGCCCTGCCCGCGGCGATAGATGCCGAAGTGCAAATGCGGTGCAGTGGTGCGCGCATTACCGGTGTTGCCTACGAATCCGATCGTGTCGCCGGACTGTACGCGGTCACCGGCTTGTACGGCATGCCGGTCGAGATGGGCGTAGTAGAGCGACTGACGGCGCCGCTCGTCGACCAGCCAGATGACGTTTCCTCCGAGGGTGTTGGGCGAAATGCTGCGCACCACACCGTCGGTTGCGGCGAGGACTGGCGTGCCGCGCGGTGCGAAAATGTCGATGCCGTGATGACTGCGCCGTCCGCCATCTCGCCCCACGCCGAAGAGACTCTGGATGGCGCCATTGCCGCGGCCCTCGACCGGAAAGGCGAACATGGCCTCGGCGCGCAGGCTCAGCTCGAACGTGCCACTGCGCAGCAGCTCCGGCTGTAGCCGCAACACGAATTCACCGTCGCGTGTGGCTTCATACTCGAGTGCGAATGTGGATTCGGATGTTGAGACGCCCGTGACCGAATTTGCCCGGACGGTATCCGTGGAGCTGGTAGTGGTGGTGACGGTGCCTGCAGTCGCGCGATGGACGAACGGCGCGCTGGTGTCAGCGGTCGCCTCGAACAGATCGAGATAGAGTCGTGCCGGCAGGCCGACTGCGCGCAGGGAAACGCGTAGCCGCTGTCCGTCGCGCAAGGACAGGCGATAGGCGACCGCACGCGCCTCGTTGCGCGTATACACGCCGACTTCGCGCGCGGGGAGCGCGGCGGTAAGTGGTGTACGCAACGCGCTGTCGCTGGCAGCAAGCCATTCACGGCCGAGTGCGGTGGAATCGAGGCCGGCGTCGCGCAGCGCATTAGCGTAGCGCTCGTGCGCCGTGGCGGCAGGCGCGCGACCCAGCCCGAGCGTCCCGGACGGTCCGCACGCCGTGAGCAGAGCGAGAGGTACCGCCACAACCAGCGCGCGCATGCGGCTGAACAGCGATGGTGCAATACGCCACCGACGTACTTCAGGAAATGAACGCATGCGTGCTACTACCCCGGAGAAGCCGGTGCGATAAAGCGGCGCGACTGTTGCTCATAGGCATGCGCCAAGGCAAGCAGTCGTGCGTCACTCCCTGGCAGTCCCACGAACGATACGTTGCCCGCGGGCACGCCGTCCGCACCTAATCCCGCCGGCACCGAGACCTCCGGCAGTCCGAGCCAGTTGCCGTAGCCCAGTGCGGTACGCACGTCGGGCCAAGGGTCGCTGGCGCGTGGCGCGGGAAAGGGCATGGTGGGATAGACCAGTGCGTCGAGTCGTTGTGCGCGAAACGTCTCTGCCAGCTGTGCCACGACGGTCGCACGCGACCGGGCAAACGACTGACCAGCCGCGTCCTGCTCGTACGGTTGCATGAGCAGCGGTTCCATCGCCGTCCAGTCGGCGGGGAGCACGTCGTAAAACGCGCGAAAAGCGGCCAGCCCGCGCTGCACCGCGTCGCGTGCGACGGCGTCGGACGCACCCGCGTGCTGCCTGAGGAAATACCGATAGAGCGCGTTGGCCGTGGGGGCCGGCGCGTTCGGGTTGGGCTCGACGTCGCCTCGCGCGCGGGCCGCTTCCAGAAACAGGTCGCGATACGTGACACGCGTGACGGTCGGAGCGCACGACTCGATCGTCGCCCCGGCGGCGGCCAGGTCGGCCAGGGCGCGATCGAAGACGGCCAACGACTCCGCGGTCATCTGCGCGCGGGGCACGTGCACCTCCACCACGCCCAACCGCACCCGTACCAGCGCATCGTCGCGCAGCGCGCCGAGTCGTCCGCGCGTCCACGCAGAGCGCAACGCCAGCCCGTCCGACGCGTCGGGACCGGCGATCGCGTCGAGCAGCAGCGCCGCGTCGGCGACGGTTCGCGCCAGGGGGCCGTGCGTGTCGAGATACGGCCACGTGGGAATCACCCCGCTGCGCGGTACGAGTCCGAACGTGGGCTTCATGCCCACCACGCCGGTGAATTGCGCCGGGATCCGATTGGAGCCGCCGTCGTCTGTGCCGAGGGCGGCGAAGGCTATGCCGCAGGCCACGGCCACGGCGGAGCCTGCACTGGAGCCGCCGGGAGTGCGTGCGCCGCGAACGTCGTATGGATTGCGCACCTGCCCGCTGAGCGAGCTGGTGCCATTGCCACGATACGCAAAGTCGTCGGCGACCGTCTTGCCCAGCACCACCGCTCCGGCGGCACGCAGCCGCGCCACTTCGAGCGAATCGACCGTGAGCGCGTCCGGGAAGAGGCGCGCCCAAGCGTAGCTCGACGCGGTCGTGGATAGCCCCTGCATGTCGTAGATGGACTTGGCGAACACCGGCACCCCGTCCAGACCGCCGCGCAGCGACCCCCGCGCGGCACGTGCATCGGACGCGCGCGCCTCGTCGAGTGCTGCACGGGACAACAGGTCTACGGCGTGCAACGACCCGTTCCCTGCCGACGCGCGCTCGAGCGCCCGCGTGACGACCGACGTGGCCGTCCATTCGCCGCGCCGTCGTCCTGCCTGGAACTGTGCGATCGTACCGCCGAGCGGGTCGGCAGACTGCTCGGGCCAGCGCACGAACGGCACAACCAGCAGCGCACTCAGTTGCGCACTCAGTTGTGCGAGTGCATCACGTCGGGTGGGAGACATGCGTTACAGGATAGCGCCGCCCGCACGCGGTCAGCTACCACCCGCGCGTGCGTCGTTGTGCGTCAGCGTGCGCCGTGCTGCCCGAGGAAGAGATTGAGCTGGAGAAACTGAAAGAGATTGTCGGCCGCCAGCGCGCTCAAGGGCTCGCCGGAGGTGAGCGATCGCGTGAGACCGACAATGTTGAATAGCTCGGACTCCCGTGCGCTGCGGCTGGCCAGCAGGTCGAGCGTGGGTGTGCGGAGCTCGCCACGGAACCAATGTGCGGCCGACGCAGGGAATCCCATTTTGTCGCGCCGCTGATGCACCGAGTCGGGGATGCGTCCGCGCATGGCGTTCCGCAGCAGCATCTTGGTCTGAAAGCCGCTGATCTTCTGTTCGTTCGGTGTACTGAACGCGCGCGATACAATGCGATAATCGAGAAACGGCAGCCGTGCCTCAACTGAGTGCGCCATGGCGTTGCGGTCCTCGACACGCAGGTACAACCGCAATGGGGAGCTCTCCAGTCCGTCGCGCAGCGTTGCGTCGAGCGAAAGAAAATCCTGCGCACTCGTGATCTGGGCGCGGCGCCGGACGACGGCATCGGTGGGACGCGCCCAGCCTGGCACCACCTGCCGCTTGCCGTGCGAAATGAGGAACCGTACGGCGGGAGACCCGCGCAGTGCATTACTGGTCACGCGCCGTACAACCGTTGCGAGCTGCGCGTCTGCCTGCCCGGCGACCCGTGCCGCCGAGAGTTCGGACTGCAGCAGTGTCAGGTTGCCCTGTCGCAGCAGATCGCTCCAATACGCACGCGAGTAGAACGAATATCCGGCGAGGATCTCGTCGGCGCCCTGTCCACCCAACACGACACGTACGTTCTGCTGCGCTGCAAGCGCATACAACCAATAGCCGGCCAGTGCCGTCGCCGAGTGCACCGGTTCATCGTGAATGTGCAGCAGGTGTTCGAGGTCGGCGAGCACGTGCCCGTCGCGTCCGTGCAGGCGATGCGCCGTGGCCTGCATGTACGAGAGTGTCTCGCGCGTGTAGGCAGTTTCGTCGTGTTCGCGATCCTCGAACATGAAGGCGTGGAGTGGAGACGGCCGCCGATCCGCGGGACCGGCCAGCCGCGCCATCGCACACGCGATCGAGGTAGAGTCGAGCCCACCGGAGAGCATGACACCCACCGGCACATCGCTGCGCATTCGGAGCGCGACCGCGTCCTCGAAGAGTTCGGCGAAGGCGTCCGGTGCTGCATCGGCGGCGAGCGGTGGTGAGAGCGCGTCGGAGAGATTCCACCAGCTCCATGTGTTTGTACGGCCGCCCATATCGATTTCGAAGGCGGTGCCCGGCGCCACATCGTCCACCCCGTCGAAGAACGTGCGGGTCGACCACGGGAGCTGGTCCATGCGGCCGGCCGCGGCGAGATCGAGCAGGCGGTCATGGTTGACGGAGAGCGGACGGATGGCACTGAACGCCTTGATCTCCGAGGCGAAGGCAATCTCGGTCGCTGTCTGTCGACGAAACAGTGGTTTCACGCCAAACCGGTCGCGAGCACCGAAAATCAGCTGTCGTGCGCGGTCGTGGATGAGGAAGGCAAACATGCCATTGAGCTTGGGGAGCAGCGCACGCCCCCACTGCCTGTAGCCTGCCAGCAGCACCTCGGTGTCGCCGGTCGAGCGAAAGGTGTGACCGAGCTGCCGGAGCTCCTCGCGTAGCTCCACGAAGTTGAAGATCTCACCATTGAAGACGATGACGTGTTGACCGTCGCTCGTCGCCATGGGCTGGTGGCCCATGGCGCTCAAGTCGAGAATCGCCAATCGGCGGAAGGCGAGTCCAAATGGACCGTCGCAATACACGCCGGAATCGTCGGGGCCGCGGTGTGCGATCCGGTCACCCATCTCCTGCAACAGCACCGGACTAACGGCTGCACCATCAAGGCGAAGGACGCCTGCGAATCCGCACACGGAGGGATAAACCGGAGGAGCAGGGAGGGGCGGGATTCTGGTCCGGCGCCGCAAACCGCGTGCAAGTGAGGACAAAACGCCTCCTCGTCGCTAGCAACCCGAAATAGAGCGGCTGCGTGTATACGTAGTCAAGACCGGCCGACCTCGGTCAGAATGCGAACTTGAACCAGTGCGCAACGCGAGTCGCCAGCAGCGAGCGGCGCGGCAGCAGGTCGTCCAGCTCCGCCGGATCCTCGATCCAGCGCGATTGTCCGACCAGCGAGATAAGATCGATCGACGCCGTCACGCTTGGCCAGCTCGATTGCACGAGTACCGCCTCGCCGTCGCTGACCATGCTGCGATCGTTCTGATTCGCCGAGCCGAGGAGGGTGAAGAATACGACATGCTCGCGTGCGGTGGTCGAAAGTTCGTCGTACCACCGCTGCACCACGTCGCCACCGACATCGATGCGTGCGTCCGGGTACTCCTCGAACGACGAGACGGCGGCTGATCGGGACTGCAACTGCGCCATGCGGCGGGGAACGAACTCACGCGTGAGGTCGAGCCACTCGCCGCGCGCCATCACGCTCCACGCCTCGCGTGACGCGATGAAGTTGGCCTTGAGATGGAGCAACGGCCGCGCCCGCGATTCGAAGTCCACCTCCGTTGGGACCGGCGCCGGGAGCCGCCCGAAGGTCGTCGCCAGCTGCTCGAGTCCCGTGTACACTGACGGCGGGAATCCGAACAGGTCGCGAAGCCATGCATGCTGTGTCAGGGTGGTGCGGACCGCGAGAATCTTGCCGGCTACATCGTTCACTGGAATCTCCGACGAATAAAGTCCGACCTTGAGCAAGCCGCCGTTCGCACCAATGATGGGGCGCAGCACGCGATCGGCTGTCACCAATCGCCAGAGCAGTTCGCGGCTGCGGATCATGGAGCCGAAGGCGCGCGCCGGTGCGTTCGCCAGCGCCGGTGCAATCACCAGCACGCGGCCGCCACGCATGGCGCAGCCGATGAGCGCCGATCCCCAGAAGGTGCCGTTCCAGAGCGAATCCGGAATCTTGATCACCGAACCCGGAGGCATGAGCGTATAGAGCACGGCCTTCGTGACGTTGATGCTCTTGTCGTCGTAGCCGGTTCGATTTTGCAGCAGCACTGCGCGCATCGGATGTTCCGCCCCCCGTGTCGCACGTTCGATCTGCGCGTCGTAGTCCAGCGCACGGGGACGTGGCCGCAACACGGCGGGAATGCGCGACGGCGACACGCCTTGCGCCAGCAGCAGTTCCCGTGCGGCCGTCTTAAACGTGATGGTGGCCGGACCTCGCACGAGCAGCGAGCGGTCTTCCCAGGAGAGATTGGCGTAGTGTTCGCCGACGCCGGCTCCGGTGACAATCGCTTCGCCGCGGTACAGATCGTCCTCGGTGACGTCGTACAAGACGAGTTTGCGATGGTCGCGCATCCACGTGTCCGGCACCGGAAACCCCGTCGCCACCCGCCAACTCCAGAACGTAGGATCCGACGTGTTGGTGATGTTCACGTGCACTTTCACGAGGTTCCTGAGCCACGGCTCGCCGTACTGCACCCGTTGCGTTGACATTAGTGACGACGCTTCGATCGCCGTACGCAGCGTGTCCTGCGCGGCCCGGATGCTCTTTTCCCACTCGGCGAATCGTGGCGGCAGCTGCACTTCGTGCGCCAGCGGATTCTCGAGCAGGTCCATCCACATGCGCGACTTGTTCGCGCGATAGAAGAACTCGTCGAGAATGATCAGGTAGGTGGGGAATACGCCGGTGCTGTCGTAGGTGCGCACGCGTTGCGTCATGGCCGCGAAGTACGATCGCAGCACGTGCCGGAAGCTCATCTCATCGGGATCACCGCGCGCATCGACGCCGCGGAAATCGTGCGTCCAGAGCACGTGATAGTTGCGCGCTTCGCGAATCGTCCGGCTGAGCTGATACTGAAACTGCTCATTGATGACGTACGACACGTCGTTGCCATCGGTGAAGGGCTCGCCCGAGGCCTTGGCTACCAGCGCGTCCAGCTCCGCTTGCGAGTCGTGCTGCTCGGGGAGCAGGGCGAGCTGCAATGGCAGCCACACAAAACGCGAGCCGGCCCATTCGGCGTGGGCGATCGCGCGCACGTCATCCACGATGTCGATCAACTCGGCAAAGACGCCGAGCGATGCAGCGACCCGCTCGCGCGGCACTCCCGATTCGACATGCAGCCAGCGCAGAAAATCGCCGCGTGCCAGAATGGCGAACTGGTCGATCGAATCGTCGCGTTTGGCCTGACCGAGCAACCGATCGTACGGGAGTAGCACTTCGTCCAGAAGAATCGCCCGCGCCCGCGACGCCACGGCTCGACCGAGACCCGTTGGTTCGGCATTGGTGTCGGATGGCGCAGCGGCGGCAATCGAAAACGCGCGTTCTATCGCCGCGTGGAACCGGCGGGTCTCCACCTCGATCGACGTGCCCTCCGCCATTGTTGCGATCGCCTGCAGGCGTTCGACCACGGCCGCATCACTGCGCGCACCGCCTGCACCGGTATGATCCACCCACGGCACGGTGAGCGTGAGCATGCGTCGCGCCGTCCGGCGGGCCTCGGCGACGGCATCGAGCAACGCCAGACGCTCCGTCGGTATCGCCACGGCCGGGACGCGCCGGCTGCGCACCTGCACCATATCGTTGTACGGCCGGGTGGAGCCCAGCGGAATCTTGCGCAGCATCGGCGCTTCGACGCCGAGTGACAGCATCTTCGCGGGACCGGTGCGAAAGTCCATGCGAAAGACCGAGCCGTCGTGCAAGAGTCCGCCACGCCGGTAGGGATGCATGAGAGAGAAGACCGGGCGGACGGAGTGATCGATGCCGCTGTAGTCCACCCCGGCCCCAACGCGCGCGAACGGAGACACGACACGCGCGCGCACACCGCCGGCCAACTTGGTATCGAGAGTACCTCCGTACAATTCCAGATGCGCACCACCCAAACCCAACACGCGACTGAGCAGCTCGTAGTACATGCCGACACGGGCTTCGGTGATGGCGATGGGCTCGCCGCCGCGCCGCTGCACGCCGGTGGCCACGCCAACGCTGCTCTGCCACGCGCCCGGCTGCCCAATGGAGAACGTCGTACCGCCATCGGATGGCAGACGGACCTGCGCCGCCGCGACGGATGCATCGCCAGCGAGCATCGCGACGAGCAGCGCGACGAGCAGGGCGGAACGCACCGTGGTGCGCGAGGATGTCATCGCAATGTCTCCGGTGAATAGCGCGCACATTGCGCGACGGCGCTGGGCGCTGGTGGGGTCGCGCGGGTGAGATGCCATACCCGATCGTCAGCGCGTGTGGCCGTCGAGAGCAGTGCGCGACAGTCGGCGGCGGTCGACGCGCCAACGATGTGCACGATGTCGAAGAGTGTCGCCGATGCCCGTCGGATAGTGTGGTGATTGCCGAAGTGGCGCTGAAACCAACCGTCCGCCGTCATGCCGTCGGTGATATCCACCGTCTCCAGCGCCGGATGCATGATCGGGGTTGCCGCACGCAACCCAGCGCGATCGGTCCCGTTTATGCGCCGGGCCACCCGAAGGGCGCGATCGTTGGCCGACACGTACAGTACCGTACGCGCGCTGCGGGGTGTGATGGCGGGGAGCAGCGTATCGGCAAATCGCTGCCGGTTCACGTCGGGCGCGAGCAGCACCACCGCGCGCCACCGTCCGTCAGTGCGCGCGGCTGGCAGCGCCGTACTGTCGGCGAACACGTCGCCAACGAGTTGCGCACCAAGTGAATGCGCGATCAGCACGAGATGCGCCGCGCCCGTCGCCGCCAGAACCGACTCGGTGGCGCGTACGAACGCCGGCTTGCTCGCCTGTGCGGACGCGGAGTCCTCGCGATAGGCACGCGCGAAGAGGTCGCTTGCACGCGGCCATGTGAATCCCGCGCCGTTGGAGGGCCAGCAGAAGGCGATCCACGGCGCCGGGCTTCGTGACCGCGCGCTTGCCGTCGCGGTGTGCTCCCACGCCTCGTGCAGCGACGTGCCGAAGCCGTGCACGTAGTACGCCGCGAAATCGTATGGGGCCGAGGTCTCGCTCACGCGCCGCTGCAAGGCGGACACGAATTCTTCGCGCGTCATGCCGACGGAATCGATCAGAATCTGTTCGACGTCACCGGTGACCGGATCGTCGCCCGGTGCGCGACGGAAAATCGCAACGCCATGCTCGAGCGAATCGGCGAGTTGGCGTGTGTCGCGTCCCGGGTGTTCCCCGCCCACAGAACGTGCGCGTGCCGAGATGTACCACACGCTGTCGCGCAACTCGGCGGCGAGTCCCGCTGCAGGGACCGCGACGGGTACAGTCACCGGCACTCGTGGCGCACGACAGGCCGCACTGCCAGCGAGTCCGGCCAGCGCGACCATCGAGCCGCATCGCACAAGGAAGCAACCGCGGGAGATCATGACAGACGGTGGAGCCCGCTGTGCCGCCGCGCAAGACGGTGCCACGCCCGGTAGCACGCCCGCTGCGCGATCAGGTCGTATGGCTGAGTTCGGGGTAAACTACCAGCGCGCTGCGGCATCGGACTGTCGCCGCATACCGCACCTGCGTATCGCCCGAACGAATTGGGCATCGACGCGTACTCTCTACGATGCGTAGTGCGTCGTTCCGCGGAATGAATCGCACCAATGAAGGGGTGGTTCACGTAGCCTGGGGAGGTGCCGCAGTGCTTTCCGTCCACAGTTACAGCGGCGACTACATCGACGCCTGCGAGCAGCAAATGCGCGCGCAACTCGACGCGTACGCGCTTCTCGCGGCGGCCGCCACGGCAAGCGGCGCCTCCGGTGCATCAGTCGCGACGTCGTTCGAGATTTACTTCTTCGGGAATCTTGTCCTTGTGCTCGACCGCTACTTTGTCCATCGCACACGCGCGCTCGAAGGAAGGGACGGCAATGCGCTCAACGAAGTGCGGATGATCGGGGCGTCGCTACTTCACCACGGTGGCGTGCTGACGGCGGAAAAATCGATCAAGTACGTCGCCGCGCGCTCCGCGACCAAGGTGCAGATCGGCGACCGCATCTTCCTCACCGACGCGCGGTTTCGCACGCTCTGCGACGCGTACTTTGCCGAGATGCGGCACCGCTATACGTGATCGCTACCCGGCGACGATCGCCGCCACGCGCGCCATCAGCAGCCGTTCCAGCGCGCCGGTGCTGCCGCACGGTAATCGATCGGCTGCCGTGCCACCCGACATGTCGCGCGCCGATGACACGAACGTGGTGCTCACCGTGGTGCCGCCGCGCGCATTCGCTTCGACTTTGGTGAGCAGCGACATGAAAATGCGATAGCTCGCCGCGTTCGGTCCGGTGATGCCCGCACCACAGGTGACCAACTGGGGCATCGCCTTGTCGGCGAAACGACGCGTGCGAAAAAAGTCGCCGTTGCCGAGTTGGCGCGTTGTCGTGTTCTCGACCGTGAGCGGCACTTCGAACTCGATGAACACCTGCTTCACCGCATTCCAGACCACGTCGGCCGGCTTGTCAATCGTAACCGACAGTGCGCGCGCCGGATCGGCGAGCACGGTGGGCGTTTCCGGTCCGGAGAAGATCATCTGTTGACGCGGGCCCCCGGTGGCCGCCACAGGCTGTCTGCTGGCGCAAGCCGTGAGCGACAGCGCCGTGATGGTGCCGGCAACGACGGTGCGGCCGAGGGCGCGTAAACGAACGCTCATCTCACTCCCTGCCTCCGCTGGTGGACGCACGCCACTTGCGCTTGAGTGCGGCGAAGGCGGCCAGTCGTTCACGCGCCGTCTGAATCATCACCGTGGTTGGCGGCATGTCGCTCCCCTGCAGCGCAGACATTGCCGCCTGATGCGTGCCGGCAACGCCACCGAAGCCGTTGGGGCCGGCGAGTTCGCTGTCGCCCTTGTCCCGTGCGGCAGCAGCGAGCGTTTGGGCTTCGCGCATCGCATCGAACAGGGCGATGGAGAGATCGTACTGAAGCCGAAGCTGCGTGAGCGGCGTCTTCACGCGCGGGTCCATGCGCACGGTGAACGGACGCGACTGCATCTGACCATCCACCGTGAGGCGCGCGGTGTACGTGCCCGGC
>JBBQSM010000065.1:0-22604 GCA_038234895.1 Gemmatimonadales bacterium | reverse complement strand
GTGGGCGGACGTGCGGCGTCGCGGCTGCCTTCCGGCGATGCCGACGGAATTGCCGGTCAAAGCGCGCGACTGCAGCGTGTCCTCGCGCCGTTCGCGTCGCTGGGCGGGACGGTGGCGTTGGTAGCCGTGGAAGGGGCAGGTCACGCCGCCGTTGCCGCTGCCAACGCACTCTCGTTTGTGACGGCGGTGGTGACGGTGGCGACGGCATTCTCGCCCGTCTCGTTCACCGTCATCGACGATGCCGTCTCGGGCGATGCGCTGCGGCTGCTGCGGTGCCTGATTCCTGCGCTCGATGCCGCCGAGCCGGACGACGCCGATCTCGCCTGCGGCCGCGACCTTGTGGACGGGCTGGTTTCGCTGCTCCCGCTGGTCGATCCGGCGGTGGAGCTGCGTCCGCCTGCCGTGCCGATCGCGCCGCGCGCTGGACTCGCGGTGCACGCCTGTTTCGGCGTGCTGAGCGAAGCACGGGTGTCGCGTGCGGTGACGGCCACTGTGGTGGCCGGACTGGCCGAGCGTGCGACGGCGCGTGGCAACGTGGAGCGCGGCACCGTGACCGGCGTGCGTGGTGGCGTGTACCTGCCGCTGGCGGCTGTGTCGAGCGATCTCGACGTGACGGGATCGGTGCTCGTCGAACTCGTGGGTGTCGATCAGGCGAATCTGGCGCCGGTGGTGAGTACGGCGCGTTCGGCCACCATTCGACTCGCGATCCGTCGCCCCAACGGTTGGCTGTCGGGCGGCCCCAACGGCATTGATCCGCCGCCGCCCGCCGAGCTGCGGTGGCTGTCTGCCATGGTGGTGCTGCCATTGGGAGCGAGCGCCGCTGACGCCGCCGCCGAGATCGTGCTGCACGAGCCGACAGTATTCGGCATCACGCGCGAGCGATGGGTGGTGCGCGCTGCCGGCGGCGTGGTGGGTACCGACATCACCACGCCCGCGCTGCCCGAAGTCCGCATTCTGTTTTCGCTGGTCGCCGAGCAGCTCCAAGCTGCGGCGACCGGTTCGCCCGTCATCGCCGCCGTGCGCGATGCGTTGATCGGGTTGGGTGTGCTGGATGCAACCGGTGCGTCGATTCCTGACGGGATCGATCATCTGCTGCACGATACTGCGTTGCACGTGACCGATGCGCTGGCCGATGCCGCGCGTCGGGCGCAACTCGCGTTGGGCGTGGACACGCTGCTGAGTGCGTTGCTAGGTGTCACCGTGGACCTGCTCGCGCGCAGCGTGCGCGTGCAAACCAGCAGCACGCCTTCCGACGAAGGGATGGTCAACGCCACGGCGGACATCACCGTCACGGGTGCCGGCGCGCTGACGGCGTCGTTCACGCTGGGTAGCGCAGGCATCACGGCAGCGGGCGGTGCGCTGGTGCGCGTGGATACCGGGCCGTTGCGCGCGTCGGTAGAGTGGCACGCGGCAGGCGGCGCCGTGCCGACCGTGTACGCGCTGTGGCCCACACCGGACATTGCCGGCATTACGCGTGCGTTAGTACAGCTACTCCCGGCGGAGTGTGCGCGCGCCGGTCTCGAGTTCCTGCGGCGGCTCGACGAAACCGCGCGTGGTCTCATCGACACGGCGCTCGACATCATGGGACTGTTGAATGCGGCCGACGAGAACGGAGACCGCCACGTGCTGCTGCCCGCCGGCATGATGCGTGATGCCGCGGGCTGGTTTACGCATCGCGCATCACTCGGCAGCAGCAGTGGCGGTATCGACCCGGCGCGCGCGATTGCCCTGCTCGATGCGGTCAAGCCGCTCACCGGCCTCACTGGTCCCGCAGGCACATGGACGCTGGGCACGGGCGTGTCCGTAGTCGCGACGGCGCAAAGCGGGCAGCTGCGCCTTGCCCTGGCGATTGATACGAGCGCGTTCACACCGCCCGCGACCGCAACCGGCCGATTGGTGGCTGGTGGCACGTTGGCGCTGACGCTGCGCACCGCCGGTGGGCCCGAGGTCGCCATCGATGCGTTCGTGGGGCTGGCCGGCGCTGCACCCGGACGCACGGCGGTGCATGTGGCGCTCAACGGCGGTGTGCAGCTGTTCATCCGCCCAGACGTTGGCGCCGATCTGCCACTCTATCCGAACCCGCCGGGACTCGGCGCACTGGCGCAAACGGTCGTCAGTCAGGCGCTGCCGCTGGTGCTCGATGCATTGGCTGATGAAACCGGCAGCGGGCTGGCCGGCAGTGCGGGTGCGGTCGTGCGCGCCATTGGCGATGCACTCGATCTACGTGACGGCACGCCACTCGCGTTTGATGGCGCGCGGCTCAGCGCATGGGCCACCGATCCAGCCGGACAGCTCGTGGCGGCGCTCCCAACGCTTACCACTAGCGCGCTGCAATCGATCGCGACGGCCGTGCAGCCGCTGCTGCCCAGCACCAGCAGTGCGACCGTCTCCGGTGGTATGCTCACGGTCACCGTGCGCGAGCTCGCGCTCACTTGGCGTCCGTCGCCGTTCCGCTTCACGCTCGGCGGCACGGTCACGGACATTCCGACCGTCAACCAGTTGCAGGCAGCGATCACGCTGGATGCCACGGGCCTTGCGGCGCTCGAGGCGACGGTGGGTCCGGCGACCATCGATGCGGGTGGCGTCGAGCTGCTGCCGTTCGTGACGATAGCGGTCGGTGCAGCACCGGCGGGCGGGCGTCGTATCGAGGTGGGATTGGCCGGCGATGCCGCCATGACTTCGGGGTTCGCGGCACGGTGGAATCTCGGCAGCACGTTTTCGCTCGTGGCGCTGGACGGCAACACCACCGACGCGGAAGACGTGGCGATCGCCATGTTGGAAGAGCTGCTGGACCTGGTGGCGGCATTCGCCATCGGTACGCCGACAGTGCAGCAGTTGCTCGACAACGCGGTGGGAAGCGCCACTGTGCGCGACGTGTTGCGCGGCGTGCTGCTGGAAGACGTCGCGAGTCCGTCGAGACTGGATCAGGATCTCTTCGATCCTGCGGCACTGCTGTCGCGCATGCTGCGATTGGCGCTCAACTTCGCGGAGACCGGTCCTTCCATCGCGCTGAATGGCGGTCTGACCGTTGGCGTGCTCAAGGAGCTCGACGAGGTCAAGCTCACGTTAGGGGTGACGGGACGGTACGAGTTTCCGGCTGGCGACTTTGCCGTATTTCTGGAAGCGGATTCGCGGTGGATTCAGGGCGAGCCGCCCGCGGGACTCGAGCTCACCGTGCTCGATGTCGCCGGTGCGCTGCCGGAGTTTGCGCCGGCCTTCGCCTGCCACGGCATCGGCATTCGCGTGGGTAGAAACAGCGGCCCGTTGCTCGACAGCGCGGTGTCGTTGGGGTCGATCGCGGTGCACCTGTTCGGTGCCGTGGAGACGGACGGGCGCCTGTCCGGCGGCGCGCAGTTGCAGCTCAGTGATCTCGCCGTGGCCGTCGCCGGGGCGCAGGGTGGCAATCCCGTCGCGCAGGGGATCATGCAGGACGCCAACTCGGGCGGCACCACGTTGGCACCGTCGTTCAGTCCAGCACTCGCCGTTCAGAAGCATGGCAGCGACGCGGTGTTGGTGTCGCTCAGTGCTGGTGAAGGGAGCGGGCCGTGGTGGATGGCGATTCAAAAGGGCTTCGGTCCTGTTTACATCGAGCAGGTGGGCTTTGGCGTCACCGCGACGCAGCAGCAATTGCAGAACATTTCGTTGTTGCTGGACGGTCGTGTCTCGTTGTTCGGACTCACCGCCGCCGTGGATGATCTGCAGCTCACGTTCGTGGTGGCGTCGAATGCAAACGTATTTGATCCGTCGCGCTGGGCGGTGGATGTCGCAGGCTTCGCCATCAACGCCGATCTCGCGGGCATCACGCTCGCTGGTGGGCTGCGCAAGTACGAAGACGGCGCGTCCATCGAGTACGTGGGCATGCTCTCGGCGCGTTTCGCCGTGTACGGACTGTCGGTGTACGGCGGCTACGGGACCGGCGTAGCCAGCGACGGCTCCACCTTTGCGTCCTTCTTTGCGTTCGGCGCCATCAACGGGCCCATTGGTGGTCCTCCGGCATTTTTCGTCACTGGTATCGGTGGCGGCCTTGGCATCAATCGTGGATTGACGTTCCCGTCCGATCTGTCGACGTTCGGCGAGTTCCCGTTTATCAAGGCGCTCGATCCGGCTGCGCAACCCTCGGCCGACCCGATGGCCGAACTCGCGTCGTTGCGCACGTACTTCCCCATGAAGTCCGGCGAGTTCTGGTTCGCGGCGGGCATCAGCTTCACCAGCTTCGCGCTCGTGGACGGCGTGGCTGTCGTGTCGGTGGCGATCGGTGACGGTCTCGAAATCGCGCTGCTGGGATTGGCGCGCCTGGCGCTGCCGCGTCCGCAATTCCCACTCATTTCCATTGAGCTGGGGCTCATCGCGCGTTTCTCCACCAAAGAGGGCGTGCTCTGGATTCAGGCGCAGCTCACCGACAACTCGTGGATCCTGCACGAATCGGTTCGGCTCACTGGTGGCTTTGCGTTCGTGATCTGGTTCGGCGAAACCAATACGGGCCAGTTCGTCCTCACGCTCGGCGGATTCCACCCGAGCTTCAAGCGCGACGGCTATCCGATCGTCCCGCGACTTGGATTCGTGTGGAGTGTGAGCAACGCCATCACGATCAAGGGCGAAGCGTATTTCGCACTCACCTCCGAAGCGGTCATGGCCGGTGGCTCGCTCACGGCATCGGCAGACTTTGGCGCGGCGTGGGCAACAGTCAAGTTTGGTGCCGACGGCATCGTCTACTTCGATCCGTTCCGTTACGACGTTCGCGCATACGCCCGGATTTCTGCCGGTGTCACGATCGACACGTGGCTTGGGGATATCTCGTTCTCGCTTTCTACGGGCGCGAGCATTCATGTCATGGGACCCGAGTTTCACGGGTCGGTATCGTTCGACGTTGGTCCGATTGAACTGACGGTCAAGTTCGGCGACAGCAATCAGTCGGACGACAACTACCTGTCGTGGACGGATTTCGTCGGCAAGTATCTGGAGGTCGCTTCACCGGGCGTGGCGCGCATCATCACCGCCATTCCCGGCAAGGGCGCGCTGCCGCCCGGTACGGGCGCTGGTGGCGCCACGGACACCGCCACCGCCGATGGCACCGCGGCGCAACCGTTCGAGGTCTACAGCGAATTCGAGATCACCGTCACCACGCTCGTGCCGACCGCCACGGTTCGCGTGGAAGGCGTGGACGACTATCGTGCCCCAAGCAGTGCCCTGGGAATTGCGCCGATGAACATCGGCTCGTCGAACGCCGTGCTCTCACTCTCGCTTGTGAGCCCTGGTAACACGCGCGTGCTCGGCGCGTTGATCAAGGATGTTCGGGCACAGGGCTCGTTCCCCATCGGCGTGTGGGGGCCACCGCAGCCGATGGACGATCGCAAGGTGCCGACGGGCAACGTGATCATGGCAACGGACGCCGTGCGTTTCGAAGCGAAGGCGACGCTCAGCGCGTCGTTGCCCAACGAGATCGCGTACAACCAGATTGATCCGCCTGGACCAAGAAAGCCGTTGCCGTTTCTGGCAGCCGCGGCCGCACGCCCCGCGTTCATCACCGAGGCACGCGACCTGTCGGCGCTTCTTCTCAATGAGGCGCCTGGCGCACGAGTCACGTACGCGGTCGCCAAGCCGTGGATGGCGGCGGCAGGCACGGGGAAGACCGCGCTCGCGGCAATCGAGCGCGAGCGCCAGTCGCCGCCGAGGCTTGGTACGTTGACGCAGGGCCTCGCGGCGAATGATGCCGCTGATGCCATCGTCACCTTGCCCCGAGCCACAGCGACGGCGCCGGTGAATATGACCGTGGTGCCACCGCGCGTGATCGCCGTGCTCACGCCGATGACGCAAACGGACTTCACGGCTACGCGTACCACGGTGGCGGATCGCAAGATCGCGCGCGTTGCCGCCCCAACGTTCGAGTCCGCACAAGCGGCGGTACCTGTCGCCATTGCGGCCCGACTGCTGCGCACGCCGCCGCCGGCTGCGCTGGTGGGTCGCACCGTCGGGAGTACCGACAGCGTACCACTGACGCGGAGCGCACGCGGTGGAACGGCTGCCGTTCACGTGCGCGGCGCTCCCACCGACGGCAATCAGCGCCTGACCAACCTCACCACGGAACTCGCGCGCGCGCCGGGTCGCCGTACGACGCGTGCCGGTGTGCAGGCCGGAGAGGTCGCGGTGTTGGAGTTGCCCAATGCACTTCGCGATCTCGATCTCAAGGCGCCACGCCCACAGCTGTCCGTCGCCGGCGGTACGGCGCGCCTGATTGCGCTGGGCTTCGGCGGTGAGGTGTTGCGTGACGAAGACTTCGCGACGGTACTCACGGTACCGCGCGGGACAGAGCGCATCGTCGTGATCGCACAGGGAACGCAGTCCGGGCGATCACCGGGCATGGCAGGATGGCACAGCAGCGATGAACTGCCGTACATCGGGTGGTCGTCGGCGATTGGTGCGGGGGTGGTCGTACACGCCGAAGGCGCGCGGGTGCGCGGCTCGCGTCAGCGGTTCCGTGCCGGATGGCTGCCGGCGATGGAGTTGGTCGACACCAGCAGCATTGTGCACACGCACTTTGCCGCGGTGCCGCGTACGGTGGCAATCGTGCTCGATGACTTCGTGGATACCGACGAGGCGCGCGCGCTGTCGCTCACATTGCAGCACGCCGTTCGTACCGTCGACAAAAAGGGCGTACCACTGCCACCGCTCGTGGTATCGATCGGCAATCGCTCGGTGCTGGTGTATGCCGTTGCGGCCGATCCCGCGGCGCCAAAGAACGCGCGCGTTACAGTTTCCATCGCGCGGCAGCCCGGCGTCCAACTCGCCGGTGTCATGGGCAGCGATGCGGACCCGGCCACCGTCGCCGAACGCTTCGCGCGCGCCGGACTGAACGCGCTGGTGCAGCCGCTCGCCGGCAAGGGCACGGGCGCGATCTCCCTCACCTGGACTGCGGGCAAGGCCACTACTCCGGTGCGCGGCAACCAACCAGCGACGCCGGTGAAGCAACCCACCAAGCAACCCACCAAGCAACCCACCAAGCAACCCATCAAGAGGCCCGCGAAACCACCCGCCAAGACGTCCGCAACGAAAGCCGCCACGAAATCGCCGAAACGCGGCACCTCACGGAAGACCTGATCGATGCCAACACTCGGACATTTCGTGCTGCACAGCAGCGCAGTACCGCCACTCACGGCCGGCGACTACGTGCTCGAAGGCGACCAGCAGGTGGCCGGTGGCGCGACGGCGCCGTACGAAGGCCATCTCCGCATCACCTCGCCGCGCTATCGCCTGCCCGCGGATCAGCTACTCTCAACGTTCCCCCCCGCCAACTCCGAGGGCGCGTTCGAAGCCAAGCTGCCGCAGGTGGTGCTGCGTCGGCGCACCCTGCCGTGGGAGCGGGCGGTCGATCCGTTCGACCGCGGTGTGCCCTGGCTCGCGCTCGTGCTCATCGCCGAAGGTGAGGGACAACTCTCCGCCGAAGTGCCGGTCGCGCAATGCGTCACGCCCGGGGTCGTGCTTACCGGCGGTAACGACGTGGCCACCGGGGTCTACCTCGGCGTCTCGCAAACGGTTGTCGACAAAGTCTTCCCCACCAAAGCCGATCTGGCGTTGCTCGCGCATGTGCGCGAGGTGGACATCGACGACACCGAACTCGCGATGGGCGACGACGATGGTTTCATGGCGGTGATCATGGCCAATCGGCTGCCGCAGTTCGACCGCGCCAACTGCGCACCAGTACGCTATCTCGCGTGCCTCATCAACCTCGAAGGACAACTCGACGTCCTGCCACCACCCTCACAGCCGTTCACGAGCGTCTTTCAGGGCAACCTGATTGTGCAGGATTTGCGCGCCAGTCAGGTCACGTTCGGGCAGCAAGCCGACATCCAGGCCATGGGGACAGGACTCGTGCAAGCCAATGCCCCGCTCGTTACGCAGGTGACGCGTCGCACCGATGCACGCACCGCCGCGCCCGTGGCCGCTGCGCCGAGCGCGTTGACGGCGCCCACGCAGAGCGCGCGTCCCGCAAGCGGCGCATCATCGGCCAAGGCGTCGCAGTGGACCTACACCGCGCAGCAAGTGGAGTCCGCTGTCGCCGCCGCACCAACCGACGCCGCTCGCGTGGCGCGCGATGTCATGAGCCGTGACTGGCGCGTCGGCATCGACTTCGCCGTGTTGGAGAAGACCTTTCGCTTCCCGGTGCTGGCCTACTGGTCGTTCGCCTGCACCGGCGCCGGCTCGTTTGAAACGCTCTTGCAGGGACTGGACGTGGGGTTGCTCGGCACACTGCCGGCCGATCCCGCAGCGGCTGCGCGCCCGGAATGCCAGCCCGTCAATGCGGGCAGCGCGCCGCCGCCACCGCCGCCCTCACGTCCCGACCCGGAAGGTACCGAAACCGGACACATCGGACTGGATTACCTGTCGCGTCGAGGCGAGTCGTTGCGCGCGTGGTACCGTGGCCCGTGCACACCGCAGCCGATCGAGCGCGACGAGCCGGGCACAACGCCCACGCTCGCGCACACGAGCGATCAACTTCGGCGCGTCGTCCCGGATGGCCGGGAAGATCTTTCGCTCGCCAGCGCGTTCGAAATCGGTCGGCTGCTTGCCCTGTCGCAGCCGTCGATCGTTTCGGGCTTGATGCGCTGGCGTCAGGAAGCGTTCGGCGCCGCGCGTGCAGCAGAGTTGGCGGCGCTCGCCCTCAAGGATGTGACCACGGCGCCACCTGCGGCAGGCATCGCCGATCTCGGACATCTGCTCGGCCGCGAGTTGGTGCTCAAGGCCGCTGCCGATCCGACGCGTGTGCTCGCATCCAGCCGGCCGCTCGCGGACGCCGGACGTCCGCTCAAGTACGTCACGGGCGATCTCGATGAAGTTATCGCGATGGGTTTCGGCTTCGACGCCGCTGTCGTGCGCAAGCGAGCCGATACCGTGGGCGTGCTCGCCGCACTTGGCGAGCAAGCCGTTCCGCTTGCAAAGGGCGGTGGGTTCGACAAGGCCGCCCAGACGTCACTCAAGGCTACGCTGAACGACACCGTTGCAACCATCACCGCCGATACGCTCAAGACAACGCCGCGTCCCGTAAGCATCGCCGCGCCGATTCGTGGTCGGCGTGCGGCACCCAAGGCTGGCAAGGACGACACGATCGAACGCGACGCACTCGACGATCTGCTCGACGCACGCACCACCCGCACGGAGCGCCCATGAGCACGAAAACGATCTCGGCGAACGTCATGATGCAATCCGTGCAGCGGGCCACGGCAACGTTGCAGGCGGTTCCCGTGGAGACGGATCCGAATCTCGGTCCGCGCATCATCACCACGGACGTTCGACAGTGGATGGCGCGCTTGCGGTTGCTGGAGACGGTACCGTTCGCGTATCTGGTGCCGGACGCGCTGCTGCTCCCCACCGAGTCCATTCGCTTTTTCTACATCGACCGCGCGTGGACGGACGCACTCGTGCAGGGCGCGCTCTCAGTGGGCACGGTGAGCTCCGCCGATCGCGCGCAGCTGGAACAACTTTATCCGCAGCTGCGCGATGAACTCGACGAAGAAGAGCGGCTGGTCCGACAGCCGCTGCTGGAAGCGGTGCAGCAGGGACCGGCCGGCCCGATCACGGGTTTCGTCATGCGATCGCGCGCCATTTCGGGGTGGCCCGGCGTGCACGTGCGCGCCTACAAATCGGACAGTGCGGCCGACAACGCCGTGCTGCCGGAGTCGGACCCCAACCGGCTCAAGCTGCTGCGTCTCGAACGACTGGCGCCCGCAGTGCTGCTCGCGCTGTTCGACGGCGTGCCGGCGGTCGTGCATGTCGAGGAGCCGCGTCAGGGCATCCAGTTCGGCGTGCGACTCACCGAATCGACTCCCAACAATTTCTCAGCGAGCGTCTTCGCGCGCGATCGCAACACCTCCACAGATGTCCCCGGCTTTCCGACCATGCCCGTGAGTTTCCGGGCCGGCGCACCCGGTGTCATCGACTTCCGACGCACCGCCGAGACGTTCCGCACTACGCCGTCCACCAACATGGGCCCGACCATGGAAAGCGCCGAATATGCGTTGCAGATGCTGCGCTTCCCGTACCGTCAGGTGTTCGGGGATCCGAATGCGGCGCCGCCGCCGATGAACACCGTATTCCGCCCCACGATCAGCATGGCGGTGCTCAAGGCCGATATGTCGGCGGTGCTGCGATGAGCCCCGTAGCCGATCCGAAGGATATTTCCCAGGCGCTCGTCTCGCCGCGCTGGACCGGTCTACTGCGCGCCGACGCGACGGTCGCGCAAATGGGCACGTGGGATCCCAGCGTCTTGCGACAGAGCCGCGTGATCGCGCCCATCGACGTGCAAGCGCTGTATGTGCCGCCCGGCGATACGACGTTGTATGTGCAGCTACCGTTTGCGCTCACCACACCCGACGGTGCACCAGACGCGCCCATGCCGGAACCGATGGCCAAAGGCACGCCACGCGCGCCCGGCGTGCACCTGCATTGGGCGCCGCCGGATGCGTTGCTCACCGGTGTCATGGAAGAAGTACCGGACGGTACGCCCAATCGACTCGGCCTCGCGGCGTTACCCGATCGTTGGGTGGTGCTGCGCATCGTGGTGATAAAGGGCGGCACGAGTCCCATCGTCACCGGCTGGGTGCTCGAGGCGGACACCGCACGCGCCGTTCCGTTGGCGCAGTGGCCAACCGCTTCCGCCAGTGCCAAGCCCGCCGGCAAGACGATTGCCAAGCCGGAGCTTACCGGCGCGGTCGGCGGCACACTCAACTGGGCGGGTGTCTACGACGCCGTCACGAACCGACTCGCCTTTCACGACGACCTGTCCGATCTCGCGACACTCGCACCCAACGGCGTTGTGGACGATCTGGCCACGTACATGATCGCTGGCTGGTGGTCGGACCCCACGCTCGATCCGCTCGACGGTGTGGAGACCACGACAAGCCTGCAGGTACAATTGGCCGAGTTGCAGTGGGCGCTCATCAGCGACCTGGAAGGTGGCGACCAGGCGGGTTCATCCGCCGCCAGCACGGCCGTGATGCGTGAAAGCATCGGACTCGAGACCGCCACGCGCTATCCCGTGTCGAACGCGACGTTCTCTGCCGCGACGTTGCAGAGCAACCAGCGCAGCAGCAGCGAGACCGCACAGCGACTCACCGACATCGCGTCGCCGGTGCGTCCGTTCGTCAACACGAGTTCGCGCTACGTCGACAAGGCCGGGGCCATCATCGCCGCCGAACCGCGCTGGCCGCGCTCCACGATGCTTTCCGGCGTGGTGCATGGCGTGCCGGTGGCCGGTGCCGTTGTGTCCGATCAGATCCCCAACGCCCGCGCCGTGGACACGGTGCTCGGCGTACACGGCGACGACGTCGCGGCAGTCCTCGCGTCAGCAGGACTGAGCAGCGACGACGCGGCACGTCGCGATCTCGAACGCGTGTTGTCCGCGTTCACCGGTCAGGTGTTAGACCGTATCGGGACACCGGACGGACTCGTGGACGTGGAGCAGCAGGAGCATGAGGCGGGCTTCTCCTCGATGCCCGGCGGCGACGGTCCAGTGGAGCGACTGCGCACTGGTGCGACGGGGGCACCACTAACTGCTGGACGCGCTGCACGCAGTCAGCAGGGAACGACGGCCACGCCTGCCAAGAGTGCGCCCTCAGCGCCTCGCGTGAAGTTCTCATCGATGGGTGGCAAGTACGCGGATCTGTCGTCGGGCACCATGGAGTCGTTGCACCAGACGACCAGCAGTTGGGGTGGTGCGCCACCGCAGGCAGTGCCTGTTGCTGAGGTGCGAGAGGTGCAACGGCCGGCGCCGCGCTTTCACTGGCCCGTCGATCCGGTGGTCGGCGTTCGCAACGCGAAGCGCAGTCTGCGGCATCGTGGCGACGGGCGATTCTCGCCCGACGGGCTGCTGCAGTGCCGCTGGCCGTCGCAGGTGCCGACCGTCGTGGAAGGGGTGATCGACGGGCGCGCATACATTCCATCGTTACCGTGCGGGGCCATCCCGCCGGAAGTCACCACGCTCGCGCAGAACGCGCTCATTACCGATCCGTACATCGTGCCGTGGCTGGCGCAGGCCGAGTCTGCCCGCACCGGCACTTCGTCCACGGCACTCGAAGCGCGCATGACCGCGGAAGCGACACTGCGCTTTGGCGTCGACGGAACGTACGATGGCCGAACGGTCGCGTTCAGTACCGCCGGCGTGACTCGAGCGACGGGGCGTGTTGCGTCATCCGCACCCGGGATCGTCGCCGTTCAAGCAGGCGATCAGCTGCGACGTTTCTCGCAGGTGAAGGGTGTCGATGCCGATCCGGTGGGGGTGACGGCATGGTCGCAACCGTGGGTGCCGCTTTGGTTGGAGTGGGAAGCCGCGGTGGAGCGCAGCGATCGGCTCGACGGATGGCAACTCGGGCAGGTTGACTTCAGCGCCAACGCCGCACTCGCTACGACACCGTTCCCGCCAATCCGCGGTCGCGCACCGCTGCACACCGGCACGGCCAAGACGCTCGCGTCCGCCATTCGCGACTGGCTGAACGTGGAAACGCAGCGCGATCAGGAGAATGCCGGCGAGATCGACGACGAAACCGCGGAGCAGTTGGCCGATATCGCCGACGCGATCGATACGCTCGACATCGTCACGGCGTCGCTCGACGGCGTGCAAAACGCACTGCTTGGTCTGCCCGACGCCGGGATGGGACTCACCAGTGCGCGCAACGTGGACGGCACCGTGAGTCCGCCCGCGCCGGTATCGATCCCGCAGCTGTTGCTCGGGGGATTCTTGCGACTCACCGGTGCCCGCATCGTCGACGCCTTCGGGCGCACCCTCGACGTGCTGCGGAAACCCGTGCGCGTGCCGGCACGCGCGGATGACCCCGATCGTCCGGAGAGCCTCGTGCTCGCGCCGCGCCTGCTGCGTCCGGCGCGCTGGATGCTGCGTCTCGTCGATCCGGCGATTCCGGACAACCTGCTCATTCCCCCAACGCCTGCGGAAGCGACGGTCGATCAGGTGGACCCCGCGCGCATGATCAATCCTGTGTCGGGCTTTCTGTTGCCTGATCACATCGATGAATCGCTGGAGCTGTTCGATGCGGCGGGAACTCCGCTGGGAGAGCTGTTGCATGATGCCATCGGTGGTGGCGTGCTCTGGGAGATCGCACCGGGTCGTGCAGGTCCGCCCGACGCGCCGCCGCTATACGAGCTCGCACCCAACAGTCGGCATCTCGGGCTCTTCGCCAGCGCGCTCGTGGCCACCGATGCGCAAACGCGCCAAGGGCTGCCGGCGGGGCGACGTGAAGACTCCGCCCTCACGGCATTGCTGCGCGCGATCGATACCACCCTCTGGTCGGTGGATGCGTTCGCGCAGATGGGGAGCGAGCATATCGTGGGACTGGTTGGACGCCCGATTGCCGTGGTGCGCGCGACGTTGCGACTGGAAATCGACGACGATCTCGACGAACTCGATCTTTCCGATCCGGTTCGACGCGCCGAGCGCGAGGCGGCGTATGCGGCACTCGCCGATCGCGCCTTTCGCGTGCGTCTTGGCGAAATCACCCGCACCGACGACGGTCTGCTCGGCTTCTTTGTGAACGACGATTACACGCGTTTGCATGTCGTGGACAAAGTCGTGAGTGCGCTGGCCGTTGAGTCGGGAAGCAACGTGGGGCAGCTCGATCAGCTGGGCAGCAGCAGCGGACAGCCCGCCAGTTCGCCCATCACGCACCCGTATGTGTTGGCCGAAGACGAAATCGAAGTGCATGTGGGGCAGCAACTGCAGCTCACCTTGTTGATGCTGCCAAGGGGGCGCGTACATCTGACGTCGGGCATTCTGCCGCGCAAGTACGTAGAGTTGGTGCGCGACTGGATTCAGCCCGGGCTGAGCGTGATGGCGCCGTCGGTACGCGTGGGCCCGGTGCTGATTGACCCGGACAAGGTGCGACTGCCCAAGGTGTCATCGTTTCCTGTCGATCAGCAGTGGACGCGTCGTGACACGCCGTTCACCTGGAAGAACGATCCCATTCTCTCCGCGACGCAAACGGCGCTGCTGCCTACGTTGCCGTCGTCGGTGCAGGAGGGGTACATCCGCGTGATGCCGTTGGCGGCCGATACCACCGGAGGTACGACATGAGTCGCTATGTGTGGCCGCGTAAGCGGAAGAACCCGGATCGGCCGCTCCAGCGCGCAGAATGGAATGCCCGGACCGACGGCATCGTGACGGAACGCGATGTCGCGGAGGCGCGTGCGGCGCGACGGAGTGTGCAGGAACGTCGCGCGGCATTTGCAGCCACGGCACGCGCGCCGCAAGGCATCACCGATCTGTGGGTGCCCATCGGACCGTCGGTCGTACTCGCGGGGCAGGGAGACAAGAGTCCGCGCGTGGCGGGACGCATTCGCGATCTGGCGGTGAGTCCGACGGGGCGGCGCGCCTATGCGGCCAGCGGCAATGGCGGCGTGTGGTACACTGCTGACTCGGGCAATACGTGGGCACCGGTTGGCAACTGGCTACCGACACCGTCGGATTCGTTCTCAACGCGCGTGGCGCAGTCAGCGCTCGTCTGCGGATGTCTGCTCGTGAACTTCGGCGTTATCGAGAATGTGAACCTGCCCCTCGATGATCCCAGCCGCTTCACCGACGATCCCGATCGTGATGTGGTCTATCTCGGCACCGGTGAACGCATACCCCGGGCGTCCGGAACACCGGGACAGAAGAATGGAGGGGTGGGCGTACTCCGACTCTCCAGCACGATCACCGACGCGGTGACGAATCCGTTCGGCAATCACTGGACGCGGGAAGCGCCGGAGCTCTCGGGCTTTGGCATCTTTCGTTTGGCGCGTGACCCCGACGATCCCGACACGTTGATCGCTGCAACGACGGCTGGTGTGTACACGCGGAGCGGACCCTTCGTGGAGGATGCCGAATGGGAGCGCATCGATTCAGGCCCGCTCGACTTCGATGCAGACGATGGTACGTACGCGTGCGATGTGGTGTGGATGAAGGGAGTGGCGAACGGGCTGGTCGTGGCGCTGTATGGCGCGAAGCAGGGCGTCTTCTGCTCCGACGATGGCATCGCCGGACCGTTTCGGCGCATCCCACTGCCCGGGCTGAAAGCGGGACGTATCGCGCTCGCGGCGCATGAGTCGTCGGCCCGCGTCTACGCGCTGGGCGGCGGTCCGACGCTACACCGCATCAGCTTCCCTGACGACGACGACCCGACCGTGCTGCGTGTGGGCGACGTGCCGGAGCTGCTCTTCGGCAAGAAGAAAGATGGAAGGAACAGCTCCTCGCACAATATTGCGGTCGCGGTGGAACCGGACGAATCCTCGCGCGTGTACATCGGCGGGTCGGCCACCGACTTCAATGGAAGCTGGAACGCATCGCTGTTTCGCGCCGGTGTGGCGCTCGATACAAACCTGGATCTGAGCTTCAGATTTTCTGCGGGGAATCAGGACAATCCAGGTAACGACAATGCATACATCGGCCCTGGTGTCCATGCCGACGTGCATCGCATTTGTCTGGTGAAAGTCGGTGCGGAGACGCACGGCTGGATCGCCTGCGATGGTGGCGTGTTCCGCTCAACAGCAGCAGGCATAGCGGGCACGTACACCTCCTGTAACGTCGGACTGGCGGTGCTTGAAGGAGGCTATCTCGCGTCGCACCCCACGAACGATCACTTTGTGGTGATGGGCACGCAGGACAATGGTGTCGTGCAACGTGTCGGCGATTCCGTCTGGATGCATACGCAGGAAATCACCGGCGATGGTGGTGGGGTCGCGTTCCATCCGACAAGCCCCCGCTACTTCCTTGGTCAGTACACGGGAGCGAGCTGGTACTCCGGCGTCGAGTCTCCGCTCGGAACGGGAGCATTAGCGCCGCCCGTGATGCGCAGCCATCCCAAGCTCGAAAGTGAGAAAAACGAAGACACCGCCGCATCGTTCTACTCCGGCGTCGATGTGATGGCCACCGCGCCCGCCGCGCTCACGGCTCGCATCGCGATCGGCACCAATCGCGTGTGGATCTCGGAAGACTGGACGCCGAGCGGTCGCGTGCCGAACACGTGGAAAACGCTACCGTCCGGCATCGATCCACGCACGCGCAGTCCACGCGACAACGGCACGGATGTTCTCGACAATGATTTCGGGAAGGTCATCGCGCCGCGATGGCATCCCGACGGACGACTGTTTGTGCTGTATCAGCGGGCACTCATCCTGTTTACTCCTCCCGCCAGCGCCGGCAGCGTGCGCTGGTCGAAAACGTTGCTCACCAAGACGGAGAGTGTCTGCGGCGAGTACGCAAACAGCGATATCGATTTGCCGTCGTCGGAGTACCTGCCGCCGCTGGGCAGTTGGAGTGATCTGACGCTCGACGATCTCACGCCCGGCGCCACGAGCTGCTACGTGGCCTGCACCGGTCACGCCACGCTCGACGACAACACCGTGACCGAGTCCGATCGCATGGACACGTTGTGGTGGTACGACGGGGCAGGAAAGTGGTGGTCGACAGGGCTCCGCAACGACGATCTCTCCGGCAGTACGGGCGTGACCGCTCCGGCTTTCGCCGTGCTGGTCGATCCGGACAATCGCGACATCGTGTATGTCGGCACCGCCCTCGGTGTCTGGAGGGGTGAGCGTGATACGTCGGATGCCCAACCGGTCTGGCTGTGGGAGCCGTTCGACAACGGACTTCCCGAAGCACCGGTGCAGGACCTCTCGCTGTTTGGGCCGCACAATGGCGTGAAGCTGTTGCGTGCCACCATTCAGGCGCGCGGCGTGTGGGAGATCGACCTCAGCCCTGCACCCACGCCGGTGCAGCGCGTATTTCTGCGCGCGCACCCCAACGACGCACGACGACAAGTGCCGGCGGATCTCACCAATCCCACCGCAGCCGAAAGCGATGTGTGGCCGTGGTACATCTGTCCCGACATGCGCATCGTCGACTCCACTGATCCCGCGCCGTGGAATGGCGGCGAGCCCACCGAGGCGGATTTTCTCGAGCGCTACGATCCGTCCGGTGCTCCAGTCACGCTCAACACGGGCGCACCAGCACGGTTCGGTGACGCGGATGTACATCTGGTGTCGCCACTCGGTGGCTACGCAGCGGTGCGCTTCGTGTTCGACGAGGTGTACACCACGCACGTGCTCGTGCACAACCGGTATTTGACGGAAATCGCCGCGTCGGCAGTACGCGCGGCGGTATTCATCACGGCGGTGCCGCCAGCGGTGGAGCAGTGGGCAGCGTTCGCGGTGACGCCAGCGCACAAGGCGGCCATTGTGGACCTGCTCACGGCGGCGGCGCCCGCAGCATGGCCGTTCACTACGCTCCGGCCCGTCAGTTCCGGCGTGCCGCGTCGAAACCCGGTGGCACCAGTCGATGCACGAACGCCGCGCACGGTATCGTTCGCGACGGATCTCGCAGGGTTCAGAAGGGGACACTACGCACTGATCGCCGTCGTCTCCTCCACGACTGATCCCGTGTCACTGGCCTCGCTGGACGGCGCCACGTTGCAGGAGTTGGTGCTCAACTCCCATCACGTGGGGGTGCGTGTGGTAAGGAAAGGGTAGTCGTGTAACGACGCGCCGCTTACTTGAGCGTCGCGACCAGCCAGTCGGCCAACGCACCGAGAACCGTTGGCCGCACGTGTATAGTCACGGCTGACGCACCGCCGGATGGATCGGCCGTCATGAAATGATTCGTAGCCGGGAATTTCCGTAACGCCACGCGACGGTTGCCGGCGGCACGGAGCGCTAGGGCGAGTGTGTCCGCCTGCTCCGCCGTCACCTGACGGTCGGTTTCTCCCTGCAGAATCAGCACCGGCTGCTTCACGCGACGGATCGCCGACAGCGGATCGTACGATACGAAGTACTGCATCCACGGGCTCGCAGCCGCCATGGAATCGATCACCGCCGCAACACGACGCGACACCGAGTCACGCGCGGTCGCCAAGGCACCGACCGGCACCGGCATCTGCGCGCCAATTTGAAATGTGAGTACGCGTCGTCCGTCGTACGCCGTGCCCGCCAGGAGCGCGATTGCCTTCACGGACGGATCCGTTGCAGCGACCATCGGCGCGATCATGCCGCCCTCGCTGTGTCCGGCCAGCGCGATGCGCGACGCATCGATACCGGGTTGCGTGCGCAGCCATGCCACAACCGAACGCACATCGTTCGCGGCGTCCACGGTGGTGGCGCTGTTCGCGCCCGCCATGCCACCCGATTCGCCCACCGCTCGATCATCGTAGCGCAGCACGGCAATGCCGCGGCGCGTCAACGTATCCGCGATCTCACGGAAGATTGCATAGCCTGGCAGCATGGCAACTCGCGAATCCCGTTCCTGCGGACCACTCCCGCTGATGGTCACCACCACCGGTGCGCTCGCAACGCCCATTGGTCTCGTGAGTGTGCCCGCGAGCTCATAGCCGCGACCGGTCGGAATACGCACCTGCTCTGCGCTGTACGGCGCGCCAGCCGGTGCATCGTAGTTGTAGCGCGCCATCGCACCGGCCGCACTCGGCGAGATGCCCTCGGCGCGCACCACGCGGACTCCCTGCGAACTCACGATCACCGAAGGCAATTGCTCGTTGAGCGACGACGCGCGAAGCTGCAGCGTCGCGAGCGTCGCCACCAACGTGTCGCCGGCTTTGGCGATCGTGATGGGCAAGGTCTGCCCGCCCGACGACAGAAACACGTCGAACTGTGACTTGTCCTGCCCCTGCATCAGCCCCGCCAGCAGCACCATGTGCAACACCGACGAATTCACCAGCGGCAGGGCCCCTGCCTTTGAGGCGAGCCGCTGGGTGACATTCCGCCCACCGGCTGTGATCTCGGCGATCGCGCTGTCACCCTGCATGTTGATAGCGGCGACCTGCATTGGCGTGGTGGCCCCCGCGCCGTATACGCGGAGCGTGATCCCGCCCAGTGCACTGCCGCGGCGCCGCTGCAGCCACTCGATACGCGGCTGTCCCTTCATGGCCAACACGCCGACTGCTCCGCTGTCGGCAATGGACAGCGTTTCCGTGCCGAGCGTATCGGTACCGCGCAGGTAGATGTAGGTCGCGGCGCGTGCTCCCTGCGCCTGCGCCTCTGCACCAGCGGCCAGCAGCATCGTCGCGCCGAGTACTGCCAGCACGGCGGCGACGAGCGCTATCACCAGTCGACGTGGTCGGGTTCCTGGAAAGATGATCATGGAAGGTCCGTGTGTGAATCCGAAGGTGAATCGAGCGGGGGAGTCTTGGGCGCGCGCCCTTCGGCCTGTAGCGCGCGCCGCAAGAGAAACTCGATCTGCCCATTCAGGCTGCGCAGATCATCGTTGGCCCAGCGCTGGACCGCGTCGAGCAGCTCGCGGTCCATGCGCAACAGGAACGACTTGCGTTCAGCCATGCGTGAGCGCGTGCAGCATCAGCTGTACAACGACCCGGTGTTCACCACCGGCTGCGCCGCCCGGTCGGAACAGAGCACTACGAGCAGATTGCTTACCATCGCCGCCTTGCGTTCGTCGTCGAGCGTGACGATCTGCCGTGCGGACAGCGCATCGAGTGCCATCTCCACCATGCCGACCGCGCCTTCGACGATCGTCTGTCGCGCAGCGACGATCGCGCCGGCCTGTTGACGTTGCAGCATCGCAGACGCGATCTCCTGCGCGTACGCGAGGTGACTGATGCGTGCTTCGATGACTTCCACCCCCGCCTTGGCGAAGCGCTCGTGCAACGCGTCCATCAGCGCTTTTGATACCTCGGTGGTGTGCGTACTCAGCGCAATATCTTCGGAGCCGTGATTGTCGTACGGATACGCCGTGGCCAGCGCACGCAGCGCCGACTCGCTCTGCATCGTGACGTACTCCAGGTAGTCGTTTACTTCGAAGATCGCTTCGGCGGTGTCGATCACCTTCCAGACCACGATCGCCCCGATCTCGACCGGGTTGGAACGCGCGTCGTTCACCTTGAGCTTGTTCGTCTCGAAATTCCGCACGCGCAACGACACGCTCTTCTTGCTCATGAACGGGTTGGTGAACCACAGCCCGGACGAGCGCACCGTTCCTTTATAGTTGCCGAACAGCGTCAGCACCCGCCCCTCGTTGGGTGCGACGGCGAACAGACCTGACAGGCACAGCAAGGCCAGCAGGGCCAGCACCGCGCCGCCGATCGCCATGAGGGGCGAAGCGGCACGGGCGCCGGAGATCAGGAGGTAGGCACCGCCTGCGATCAGCGCAGTGAGCAGGAGTGCAGCGGGAATACCCGGTGTGGGACGGGCATCGGTTTCGCGAAGCATCTGAATCCTCGTGGAGGAGAGTGATAGTGAAGTGATATCACTTCAATATCCCATACGCTACCATCTCAGCTTGGTTTCACGTCGTCCCTCTGGGGGTGCACGGGGACGAGGTTACCGGGAATTCCCCTTGCCCGTACGCCCGCGACGACACAACGTCGCAGTCTCTCATCACCAGTCCCGTTCTCGGAGATTTTTGTGTCGTCTTGTCCCGTTTCCTCACGCGCGTTGCTGGCTGCGCTCTTGCTGCCCGCCTCGCTGATCGGCGCGCAAGCGACGACCACCACGCGCCCGGTCCGTCCCGCGATGCCCGTCCTCAAGCCGGCCACGGTCCCCATGGCGGCTCCCTTTGACACGCTGGCGCTCAGCGCACTCCGCTGGCGTGAAATCGGTCCCTTCCGCGGCGGCCGCTCGGTCGCGGTGGCCGGCAGCGACGCCCGTCCTGATGAGTACTGGATGGGGACCACCGGCGCCGGTGTCTTCAAGACCACCGACGGTGGAACCACCTGGACGCCGATGACGGACAAGTATTTCGGCGGCACCATCGGCGCGATCGGGGTGGCGGCGTCCAATCCGGACATCGTGTACGTGGGCGGCGGCGAGTTCCCGCTGCGCGGCAACGTCTCGCACGGCGACGGCGTCTGGAAGACGACCGATGGCGGCAAGACGTGGACGAACATCGGCCTCAACGACACGCGGCAGATCGCCGACGTGAAGGTGCATCCCACCAATCCCGACGTTGCCTACGTGGGCGCGCTTGGGCATGTGTGGGGTCCGAACGCCGAACGCGGCGTCTTCCGCACCAAAGACGGTGGCAAGACGTGGTCGAAGATTCTCTTCCGCGATGATTCGACGGGGATCGGCGACCTGACCATGGATCCGAACAATCCGAACGTACTCTACGCCGGCTTCTGGCAGGTGTATCGCAAGCCGTGGAAGCTCGAATCGGGTGGCAAGGGCTCCGGCATGTTCAAGAGCACCGATGGCGGTGACACGTGGACCGAGATCACGCGCAACAAGGGGCTGCCCACGGGTCTGTGGGGCAATATCGGCATCAGCGTGAGCGGCGCCAATTCACAGCGCGTCTTTGCGCTCATCGAAGCGGAGGAGGGCGGACTCTATCGCTCCGAGGACGGCGGGACGTCGTGGGCGCGTGTGAGCGAGAACCGCAACCTGCGGCAGCGCGCGTGGTACTACACCAAGGTGTATGCCGACCCGAAGAACGCCGATCTGGTCTACGTGAGCAACGTGCAGTTCCAGGTGTCGCGTGACGGTGGCAAGACGTTTACGAATCTCAGCCCGCCGCATGGCGACTCGCACGATCTGTGGATTTCGAGCACGAATCCGATGCGCATGATCGAAGGCGACGACGGCGGCGGCAGTGTGTCCACCGACGGCGGCAAGTCGTGGACCGACCAGGACTTTGCGACAGCGCAGTTCTATCACGTCACCACCACGAATCATTTCCCGTACCAGATCTGCGGTGCGCAGCAGGACAACAGCACGCTGTGCGGACCGTCGCGCAAGGCGGGCGGCATTCAGATCAGTGACTGGCAGGACGCCGGTGGTGGCGAGTCGGGCTTCATTGCCGCACTCCCCAACAATCCGGACATCGTCTTCGCCGGCAGCTACGGTGGCCTGCTCACGCGCAAGGATATGCGCACGGGACTCGAGCGCAACATCAATCCGTGGCCGCTCAACCCCATGGGGCACGACGCCAAGGATTCGAAGTACCGTATGCAGTGGACGTTCCCGATCGTCGTCAGCCCGCACGATCCGAAGACGCTGTACGTCGGCTCGAGTGTGCTCTTCAAGACGGTGAACGAAGGCGACAGCTACACGGCCATCTCGCCCGACCTGTCGCGCAACGATCCGCGCACGCTTGGTCCGTCGGGTGGTCCGATCACGAAAGACCAGACGAGCGTCGAGTACTACGGCACCGTTTTCGCGATCGCCGAATCGCCCGTCACCAAGGGCGTGATCTGGGGCGGGACGGATGACGGCCTGGTGAACCTCACGCGTGACGGGGGACGCACCTGGACGAACGTCACGCCGCCCCTGCTCAAGGAGCGCGAGTGGGCGCGCATTTCCATCATCGAAGCGAGCCGGTTCAATCCGGCGGTCGCGTACGTCGCGGCGAATCGCTTTCAAATGGACGACAACGAGCCGTATCTCTTCAAGACGGCCGACTACGGCAAGACATGGACGCGCATCGACGGATCGGGACAGGCGAACGGCATTCCGGGCACCGAGTTCACACGCGTCATCCGTGAAGACGACGAGCGTCGCGGCCTGTTGTACGCGGGCACCGAGCGTGGTGTGTGGGCGTCGCTGGACGATGGCGCGACGTGGTTCTCACTGCGCCGCAATCTGCCGATCGTGCCGGTGCATGACCTCGC
>JBBQSM010000064.1:0-22809 GCA_038234895.1 Gemmatimonadales bacterium | reverse complement strand
CGGGACACGGCGACACCGAACAGAACTCACATCTCGAGTTGGCGCGCGTGAATGTGCCTCGCGCCCGACTGGACAGCGTGGAGCTGCGTCCGTTTCAGGCCGCCATCAACGCCGGCGTGCGCAGCGTCATGACGTTCCACGGCGATTTTCCCGCGCTCGACACGACGCGCACCGCCGCCACGCTGAGCAAGCGCGTGATGACCGATCTCCTGCGTACGCAGATGGGCTTTCGCGGTATCCTGGTCACCGACGCCATGGACATGAATGGTGTGCTCGGCAACATGACCATGGCCGAAGCGACGCAGCGCGCCGTGGTGGCCGGCAACGATGTCATTCTCATGCCCACCGATGTGAAGGTCTCGATTCAGGCCATCGTGGACGGCGTGCAGTCGGGGCGCTACACCGAGGCGCGCATCGATTCGTCGGTGACGGCGCTGCTGATGACCAAGCACGAGATGGGACTGCACCGGTCGCGCGTCATGGACCTCGAAGGATTACGCGCCGTGGTGGGTGTTGCCGCCAACAGCACACCGGCCGCGGTGGCCGCGGAGAAGGCCATCACGCTCGTGCGCGATTCGCTGTCGCTGGTGCCGCTGCGTGCATCGCGCACGAGCCGCGTGGTGAGTATCACGATCACCCCGCGCGTGGACCTGAGCGCTGGCCGCACGTTCGATGCGGAGCTCAAGAGCGCGTTTCCGCAGTTGCTGTCGCTCACCCTGAGCCCCGAGACGGTGGCCGACAACACCGCCGGCGCCGCGGCTGGCGGCACGGGCGCGTACACGATCAATCCGGAACCGGCTCTGTTGCCCGCGTCGGTGGAAAACGCGCTGGCGATTGCGCGCGGCGCCGATCTGGTGATCGTGTCGAGTTACATCGGGGCCAGCACCAACACCGCGTCCATGAAGCCCACGCAGGGCGTGCCGGCGCTGCTCAACGGACTGCGCGCGGCCAACACCAAGGTCGTGCTGGTATCGTTCCTGAATCCGTATCTCGCGCAGGGCATTCCGCTCACCGACGCGCTGCTCATGGCCTGGAGTCCGTGGACCTCGTCGCAGCGGGCCGCGGCGCGCGCACTGCTGGGCAAGGCGCCAATCACGGGACTCTTGCCGATCACGATTCCCGGGGTGGCGCCGTACGGGGCGGGGCTCAAGCGGTAGCGAGGGCGCCAACAAGGCGTCAGTCGAGCGCCAGCAGCAGTTGCGTGCAGGTGGCGATGCGCTGATTCTGCAGCACCGTGGCGGCGACGGTCGCCGCACCCGCGATCAGCGCATCCACCTTGCCGTCGGTGGTGCCGAACCGTTGTCCGCGATTCGGTGCCTCGAGCATCAACTCCAGATACGCGCGCTCGGACGGAAAGCGCGCCAGGTTGTCCGACGCTCTGGCGAACGACTCGCGCACCGCGTCGCGCGGACCGGTGAGCACTTCGCGCACGCTGCCGCAGGACGAGAAGGCCAACTCCTGCAGTCGCTCGTAGCGCACGGTGCGCGGCAATCGGGTGTCATTGGCCTCCGAGGTCCGCCGAGCAAGGATCGCGTCGGACTGTGCGCGTGACGTTGCTTGCACGCCACCCTGCGTGGCGCGCTTGGGCAGTGGTGCCGTGAGCTCCAGACCGCGCGCATTCCCCGTCACCTCGTACAACTGATGCAGGCCGTCGCGTCCGATGTCGATGATGACACGCCCGATCAGCGCATCCATGACGTTCGAGCCGTTGTCGATGAACATGAAGCCGAAGGAGACGACGGTCTTGAGTGCCGCTTCCGCGCGGGCCGGATCACCCAGCGCGAGATAGTACGCCGCGCGTGAAACGCCCGCGTATGCCAGCGCCTTGCTGTCCGCGAAGCGCGTGATCGGCATCGCCGGCGAAAACGCCTTGTCGGAGAAGGGAAGCACAAACTGTCCACCGACCATGTCCACCTGCGGCGCACTGGCCACGCGCTCCACCTCGCGCCAAATCGGTGCATCCGCAACGTTGCGCAGATAGGTCATCTCGTCTGGCGTAAATCCACCTGATGCGCGCAGTACCACCTGCGATGCGGTGAGGGCATCGAGTCCCTGCGTGCGCGGGGCGGGGAACATCCCGATCGTCTTCTGCTGCGTCTGCCACGGGCGCTCATATATCGCGGTCACGGGATGCATCGGAAAGTCTTCGTTCGACAGCATCGCATTCACTGCGGCCGATGTCCGCGAACGCGGCGCACGCAGCGCATTGAACGCGCGCCCTGCCTCGTCGGCCGACGTTGCCGCATCGCGCGGCACCATGAACGGTCGCAACCGTTCCACATCCGCGATCCGTTCGGCGGCGTTCATGCGATCGAACAGGCGTAGCCCATCGCGACTGGCGATATGCACCAGCGGCACAGCGGTGATGAGCGACAGGCCGATCACCCCACTGCGCACGAAGTCCACTACGAACCGCACGAACGCACTGCGCGCGCGTGGCACGGTGGTGCTGGCGCGCGCATCGGCTGTACCCCGCGCATCCACTGGCGCGTCGGCCCCGCCGGCACCGGGGTGCGCCACATTGTGCATCCCCATCCATCCCGCTGGATTGGCATGCGCCTCGTGCGCGTGTACCGGGCGCGCTGTCGTGTGCTGCGGATTGCGGTGCATGGCCACTCGTTACGCCGGCGTGAGTTCATTGGCACCCCGAACGACGCGCCCGGTCATGCGCTCTGGTGCACCGGCGCTGCCCGTGGCACCGGCGTTCGGCGACAAGAGCAGCGCCTCGACTTCGGCCTGTGCGTCGATCATGCGCGCGACATCCGCCGACACGTCCAGCGCCTGATCCACGTGTGTGGTGAAGGCTTCCAGCGACAACGAGCCGGCGTGCAGGCGCAGCAGGTTGAGACGAATGGTTTCCATCGCCCCCACCGTCGCACGCAACCTGTCCTGCACGGCCGCACGTTCGTCGCGCACCGCGGCATACGCGCATTGCACGTCGTGCACACGCGACATGGAATCCGGCGTGACGCCGTCCATCCGCGCATCCTGTGGTGCGTGCTGCAACGCATCCTGCAGCGCATCAAGCCGTGTGCGCAGCAACTGCGCATCACGCTGCAACCGCTGCAGCAGCGTCGGCACATCACCCAGCGATGCGCGCGTGGCCTTGGGCAGGCTTTCAAAGAGCTGTTCCGCCGCCATCCCCAGCGACAGCTCGGTGGCGCGGTGTGTCATCGCGCGCGCGACGGGTGCCCCGCCTCGCAGCCGTTTTGCGATTGCAAAGGACCACGTGCCGGCGCGTCCGGTCCACAGCGTGCTCCAGAACTCCACGTCCACATCGCGGCGTGACTGCAGCAGTGCCAGGTACGCGAGCCCGGAGGCCAGTGCGACGAGAAGGCCAAGTCCGGACAGCGCACCGATCTGCAAACGCTGGTACACGTCGTTGTTCAGTATCGCGAACGTTAGCAGTGCGAGCGCGGTCGATCCGGTTACCATCGCCACCGTGCGCGAGGCCCGCTCGAGCAGCGTGCGGATGCGACCCGGTGCCGCGCTGCGTTCTTCGCGGCTGCTCTCCCGTTCCGCGCGGAACGCCGGCACGATGTCCGCCTGCGCGAAACCCTGTCGGAGCAGCTGGCGCGCCGCCACCACGCCGAAAGTCACCGTGGCCAGCACCACGCCGCCGCCGAGCACCGCGATCCCGGCAACCACGCCGGCCATCTTGCCGGTGGCGACGCCCGCCACAGCGACGGTGCTCAGGCTCAGCAGGGAGCCACCCCCATCCATTCGCCCGTTGCGTCGCACGAACGCGCGCAGTGCCACGGGCAACTCGCGTCGTTGCTCGATGGCCACGCCAAGCTGCTCGGCCAGCTCCTGCGCCGTGCGCGGCCGCTGCGCCGGATCCTTGGCGAGACAGCGATCGATGAGGTGCGCGAGTTTGCGCGGCACGGCGGTGCCCACGCTCGCGAGCGGTGGGGGGTCTTCGGTGACGTGGCGTGCCAGCAGCTCCGAGGCGGTGGTGCCGCTGAACGGCAGCCGCCCACTCAGCGCGTAGAACGCCGTCGCCCCCAACGAGTACAGAACACTCCGCGCGTCGATCTCGCGGCCGAGTGCCTGTTCGGGGCTCATGAACTCGGGGGTGCCGCTGACGCCGTCGCCGAACGTGTCGCCGGTGGCGGCGGCAATGCCGAAGTCGGCGACCAGCGCGCGTCCGCTGTGCGCTTCGAGGAGGATGTTGTCCGGCTTCACATCGCGATGCACGAGTCCCTGGCCGTGCGCGTGTCCCAGTGCCCACGCGACTTCGCGCAGCATGCGAATGCCGTCGCTGGCCGACACCGGTCCGCGCGCGTGCACCCGCTGCGCGAGCGTTTCGCAGTCCACGTAGGCCATGACGAAGTACACGAATCCGTCCGTCTCGTTGACCGAGTGGATCGGGATGATGTGCGGGTGCGAGAGTTTGGCGGCCAGCTGGGCTTCGCGCAGGAACCGTTCGCGCCGGGCAGGGCGCGCGGCGAGCTCGGGGGGCAGGAGCTTGATCGCGACGAGCCGGTCCAGATGGACTTCGCGCGCCAGATAGACCACGCCCATCCCGCCACGGCCGAGCTCGCGGTCGATCGAGTAGCGGCCAGCAAGGGCCGTCTGGAACGCCAGATAGAGCGGGTCGCAGGCTGTTGTGGGACTGGCCGTGTGCGGACTGGCTGTGTTCGGGCTGGTCAGGTTGGTCATGGAGAGGGGCAATTGGAGCCAATCGCCTGCGAAGCGAGCCGGTCTTGGGAGGACTCCCCGCTGGCCCCCCCGTCACGCCCCCCGGTCACGCCCCCGTTCACGCCGTCGGCGGGCCCCGGTCACATGGCGTCCGGCCGAATGCGGTCTCGGCTGCGCGTCCCGTGCGATCCCGCATCGTCCTGATGACGGTGCCCATCGCCCCGCCCATCTGTCGAAACGTCCCCCGCGGGCACACCGTACGGTACGGCTGACGCGTCAGGCGCTCGTCAGTCGCGCGTCATTCGTCCACGAACCAGCCCTCCCCCGTCGGTCCCCTGCCTATGACCTCACGTCGTGACTTCCTGAAACAGGGAGGCGCCGCGGTCGGTGTCTCGCTGCTGGCCGGCGGCGCGCTCGCCGGTATTCCCCGCCTCCTCAGCGCCGCGCCGGCCCCCTCGGGCAAGATGCTCGAGACGTTCTACGATATCCCGCAGGTGCGCGAGCTGATGGCCGCCGCGCTCAACGCCGCCAAGGCCGCGGGGGCGAGCTACGCCGACGTGCGGTGCAGCCGCCAGCGCCAGAACTTCGTCTTCACGCGCGAACAGCAGATCCAGCAGGTGGTCGATACCGACACCGTGGGCATCGGCGTACGCACGCTGGTCGACGGGACGTGGGGTTTCGCCGCCACGCGCATTCTCACGACGGACGGCGCCGCGTCGGCCGCCCGCGAAGCCGTGGCGATTGCGAAAGCGTCGCGGATCGCGCGGGACCGGCCCATTGAGTGGTTGCCCTCGCCGGTGGTGTCCGACGGTCACTGGAAGGGCGCCTACACCACCGATCCGTTCGACATCCCAGTCGAGCAGAAGGCCGACCTGCTGCTCCGGGCCAATGCGGCCGCCCTGAAAGCCAAGGGCGTGAAGTTCGTCTTCTCGGGCTTCTTTTTCGTGAAGGACGAACGTCACTACGCCAACACCGACGGCTCGTTCATTACGCAGAACAACGTGCGGTCGTGGCCCACCATGCAGATCACGGCGGTCAGCGCCGACTTCTCCGACTTTCAGAATCGCACGAACATCGCCGCCCCGATGGCGCGCGGCTGGGAGTATGTGCTGGCGCAGGATCTCGTGGGCAACGCACCGAAGTGGGGCGAAGAAGCGGCGGCCAAACTCACCGCCAAGCCGGTGGACGTCGGGCGCTACGATCTCGTACTCGATCCGGCGAACCTCTGGCTCACGATTCACGAAAGCATCGGACACCCCACCGAACTCGATCGCGCGATGGGCTACGAAGCCAACTACGCCGGTACGAGCTTCGTCGCGCCGCCGGAAAAGATGCTGGGCCAGCTCAAGTACGGTCCCAGTATGCTGAACATTCAGGGCGACCGTTCACAGGAAGGCGGACTGTCCACGATTGGCTGGGACGACGACGGCGTGAAGCCCGACGAATTTCTGATTGTGAAGGACGGCATGTTCAACGACTACCAGACCACGCGCGAACAGGCGCCGTGGCTGCGCTGGTGGTACGAGAAGAACGGCCGGCCGGTGCGCTCGCACGGCTGCGCCTACGCGCAGGGCTGGGACAACGTGCAGTTCCAGCGCATGCCCAACGTGTCGCTGATGCCCGGCGCGCAGGATCTCAAGCTCGCCGACCTCGTGAGCGCGACGGATCGCGGCATTCTCATCTCGGGCGACGGCAGCTTCTCGATCGATCAGCAACGCTACAACGCGCAGTTCGGTGGACAGACGTTCCACGAGATCAAGGGCGGCAAGATTGTGGGCACGCTCAAAGACGTGGCCTACCAAATCCGCACGCCCGACTTCTGGAACTCACTCGACATGATCGGCGGCAAATCGTCATACGAACTCGGCGGCAGCTTCTTTGATGGCAAGGGACAACCGCCGCAGGTGAACGCGGTCAGTCATGGCTCGCCACCGGCACGCTTCAAGAACGTCAACATCATCAACACGGGGAGGAAGGCGTAATGTCCACCAATAGGCGCGCCCCCTCCGGCATTCTCACGCGCGACGAAGCGATGGCCATTGTCGAGAAGGCGGTCAAGCTTTCCAAGGCCGACGCAGTCGACGTACAGATCAACACGTACAGCAACGGCAACATCCGCTTCGCCGACAATCAGGTGTCGACGGCGGGCACCACCACCGACGCGCAGCTTGGCATCCAAAGCGCCTTCGGCCCCAAGCACGCCGTTGTGACCACCAACGATCTCTCCGACGAATCGATCAGGCGCGCGGTCGAACAGAGCGAACGCATCGCACGACTCGCGCCCGACGATCCGGAGTCGATGCCGCAGCTTGGTGCGCAACAGTACGCGAACGTGACGTCATGGTACGACAGCACCGCCAACCTCAGTGCCGACGATCGCGCGAAGGCCGCACTGGCTGCACTCGAGCAGGCACGCAAGATGGGGGACGTGAAAGCGGCCGGCTATCTGGTGACCGGCGCCGGCGCGCTGGCCATCGGCAACGGCACCGGCATGTTCGCGTACCGTCGCAACACGAGCGCCAACTACACGCTCACCGTGCGCACCACCGACGGCACCGGGTCCGGCTGGGCCGCCGCCGATCATCCCGACTGGACGCAGCTCGACGCGCAGGGCGTCGCCAATCGCGCCATCGACAAGGCGCGCGCCTCACGCAATCCGGTGGCCATCGAGCCCGGACGGTACACGGTCATTCTCGAGCCGCAGGCGGTGGGCGATCTGGTGCAGCTCATCGGCAACTACGCCGACGCACGCAGTGCCGACGAAGGACGCTCACCCTTCGTGAAACAGGGCGGCGGTAACAAGGTGGGCGACAAGATCGTCGACGATCGCGTCACGATCTTTTCCGACCCAGCCGATCCGCAACTCCTCGGCCAGCCCTGGGACTTCGAAGGCATGCCACTCGGCCGGCAGGTCTGGATCGAGAACGGTGTGCTCAAACAGCTCACCTACTCGCGCTTCTGGGCCAAGAAGCAGGGCAAGACCCCCACCGGCGGCCCCACGACGTTCAAAATGGCCGGCGGCACGCAAAGCATCGATGATCTGATCAAGGGTACCACGCGCGGTGTGCTCGTCACGCGACTGTGGTACCTGCGCGAAGTCGATCCGCGCACGATTCTCTACACGGGTCTCACGCGCGACGGCACGTTTCTCATCGAAGACGGCAAGCTCACCAAGTCGCTGCGCAACTTCCGTTTCAACGAGTCGCCGCTGTTCGTGCTCAACAACATCGAGGCACTTGGCACCGCGCAACGCTTGGCCGGAACGGAGCAGGGCGGCGACGTGGTGATGCCGTCGATGCGAGTAAAGGACTTCAATTTTACGAGTCTGTCGGAGGCGGTGTAGTGGGAGGCGGCGCAGGACCGGCGGAGGTCGTATCGGTTTGGTAAGTGTTCAGTGCTGGGTAATGGTGCGGAGTACGCAGTAGCCGTATGCAGTCACCGTACTGGCTACTCCCCACCATTACTCAACACCGAGTACAGAGTCGTCGCGCCTCCCCTCACCCCCCCCTCACCCCCCCCTCACCCCCCACTCACCCGCCCAAACCCCGTCGCCTCCACCACCCGAAACTCACCACCCGCCGCGTCCCACCGGTACGTGTCACACTCGATCGCGCCGCGCCCCACCCGCAACACGTAGAACGAATTCGCCTCCCCCCGTGCCCGCGTCGACACCGCCGTGCCGGCCACCAGCAGCGGTGCCTCGTACCCCGGCACGTATGCCGACGCGCTTGCATAGTGCACCAGATGCAAGTGCCCCGACAGGTACATATCGACCTTGTGCGGCGCAAACGCCTGCAACGCGCGGGTCGCGCCGCGCACCACGTTCACGCCGGACAGTCCGCCCGGAATGGAGAACGGATGGTGCGTCACGACCAACCGTGCGACGTGAGACGGCAGTCGCGCCAACTGCGTAACGGTCGCGTTCACCTGCGCGTCGTCGATCGTCCCGCCCTTGAACGTGAATGATCGCGCCGTGTTGATGCCGAACACCGCAATCTCGTCGTCCACGAAACAGGGCGAGAGATCGGGCGTGATGTAGCGGCGATAGTGGCCCAGCGGCGACAGGAACCGTCGCATCACATCGTACAACGGCACGTCGTGGTTGCCGGGTATGAGCAGCTGCGGCGCCGGCAGTCGCTGCACGTACGCACGGGCCGCCTCGAACTCGCTCACGCGTGCGCGCTGCGTGAAGTCGCCGGATACGATCACCAAATCCGGAGCCAGGCGCGCCAGCAGGGCCACCAACGGCTCGAGTGTTGCCGCGATTGTCGTGCCGAAGTGCAGGTCGGACAGTTGTACGATCGTGCGCACCGCTCAGCCCGACGCCGCTTCAGTGTCGGTCGCCACCGGCGCCATCACGCGCAACGCCCCCGGCCGCGACGCGAACGCGAGCGGCGTATTGAGCTTCACCACTTCGCCGTCGATCGAGACATGGGCCAGTGCATGCTTCGCCTCGGTCGTGAAGCGCTCCAGCAGCAGCAACTCGAAGCCGGCATCGTCGCGCACGTTGCCCACCAGCGCACGCAGGGTGAACCAGAGCAACTGGACACGACCACGCGCGCGCGGAATGAACACCGACAGCAGGCCGGTCGTCAGCGAATCCCGGCTTGGCTTGAGCGAATCGTGATTGCTGTACTCGTTGTTGCCGACAAACAGCGCCGGCGTGCGCCGCAGCAACGTGGTGGTGCCTGTGCGCAAGCGAATACCCAGCTCGCGATAGCGGATCAAGGCGCGAACCGCCGATAGGGCGGCGGCCGGCCACTTGGAGACGCCGCGCCGTTGATGCGCTTCACGACGGCGCACGATTTCCGGGTACAACCCCAGCCCGGCGTTGTTCAGGAAGATGCGGTCGTTCACCGTCCCCACATCCACCTGGCGCGGCGCACCGTCGCGCAGCACCAGCACGGCCTGTGCGAGATCGGTGGGAATGCCGAGATCCTTCGCAAAGTGATTGAGTGTGCCGCCCGGCAACACACCCAACACGACGTCTGTGCCCACGATTGCCGAGGCGACCGCGTTGATGGTGCCGTCGCCGCCGCAGGCGATGAGCAGCGTCGGTGACGCCTGCATCGCCTGCGCAACCATCTCGTTGACCGGATGCTCGGCGTCGCACCAGAACACCACAATGCCTGGTAACGCGTGCGTGAGCTGGTTCTCCAACAGGGTGCGGGCCGCGTCGTCCTGCATCGACCCGGCCCCGGCGTTGACGATCGCTCGAGTGACGTGCGTCATCGGGCTCGGCGTAGGCGGCGTTACTTCTTGGCCGCCTTTTCGACGTCGGCCATCACGCGCAGCAGATTGCCGCCCCAGATCTTGGCGATGTCACCCTCGCTGTAGCCGCGCTTCACCAACTCCGTGGTGACCGCAATCGACTGCGTGGCGTCACGGAAGCCGTCCACGCCGCCACCGCCGTCGAAGTCGGAGCTGATGCCGACGTGGTTGATGCCAATGCGCTTCACCACGTAGTCGATGTGGTTCACGAAGTCGGCCACGTTCGCCGGCGGATCGGAGGGATAGCGGCGCGCGGTGATGTCTTCCTGCTTGGCCAGATACTCGTTGCGCTTCGCGTCAGGCAACGCCTGAATGGCCTGCTGCACTTCCTGCCGACCGGTGCCGGCAATGCCGTACTCCTTGCGCAGTGATTCGATCGCGGCGGCACGCGCCTGCTCACGTGGCAGATCGCGCGCGGGATCGCACTTCACGTAGCTGTTGAACGCCACGAGCTGAATCACGCCGCCGTTCTTCTTCATCGCGTCCAACTGCTCGTCGTCCATATTGCGGCTGTGATTGCAGATCGCGCGCACGCCCGAATGCGACGCGATGATGGGCGCCTTGCTCAACGCCACGGTCTGCATCATCGACGCTTTCGAGGGATGCGACACGTCGATCATCATGCCCAGCCGGTTCATTTCGGCGATCACCTGCTTGCCCAGCGGGCTGAGACCGTTGTGCAGCCACACGCCGTCGCGTTCGCCGGTGTTGGAATCGGAGAGCTGGCTGTGGCCGTTATGCGCCAACGACATGTACCGGCCGCCGCGATCGAAGAACTTCTTGACGTTCGTGATGTCGGCGCCGATCGGGAAGCCGTTCTCCACGCCGATGAAGATCACGCGCTTGCCGTCTTTGTGAATGCGACGTGCGTCGGCCGCCGTGTACGCAATCTCCGCGCGCGTGGGTGCAAGCTCTTCGGTGAGACGATGAATGGCGTCGAACTTCTCGAGCGCCGAGGCGTTCGCGCGCGCAAAGCCTCCCTCGTCGAGCCTGTCGGACTGTCCCACGTACACGACGAGGAACGCACCCACGAGCCCGCCCTCTTCCATCTTCACGAGATCGACCTGCGTGCGCGGCAACTTCTGCGTGTAGTTCGGCCCGGTGGCCGAGAAGTTGGCGGGACTGATATCCACATGCGTATCGATCGAAAGCACCTTCGCATGGATCGCGCGCGCCTTGGCGAGCAGCGCATCGTCGGCTGCGCTGTTCTGCGCGGAAGCGGGAATTGCGAACGCTGTGACCGCGAGTACTGCGGCAATGCTTCGGACGGACGAATTCATCGGGGAGAGTGCAAGAGGTGGAGACGGGCGGTGGTGATGACGGATGGTACACGGCGGCGTGTCTTCCGCTCCAACAATTACGGGAACACGGGACCGGATGCTGACGGTGTGGTGTATAACATCGTCCCTCCTTCCCCCCTCCGAGAAGCCATGATCATCCAAGTGAACACGGACAATCATATCGAAGGCCATCAGGAATTGGCCAAGAATGTCACCTCCGAGCTCGAGCGCTCACTGGCACGGTATTCGTCCCAGATCACCCGCATCGAGGCGCATTTCCAGGACGCCAATGGCAATCGCGGTGGCGCCAATGACAAGCGCTGCATGCTGGAGGCTCGGCTGGCCGGCGAAGATCCGATCGCCGTGACCAACACTGCCGATTCCATCGAAGGGGCACTGATCGGAGCGCGGGACAAGCTCGCGCGCGTGCTCGACAAGCACGTCTCCCGCCAGCGACCGCCCAAGGGCCGCGATCCGTTCGACAACGTCACTTCGCTTTGAGAGGTCCGGTATGACGACCATGGCACAACATCAGTTCAGCGACGTGCTCGCTGAACGCGCAGGTCCGTGCATTTCGCTCTACTTCGCGACGGAACGCCGCTTTCCCGATCAGAAGCAGAACGTCATCCGATTCCGGAATCAGTTGCGCGAGGCGGAACAGTCACTCGCGACGCTCGAAACGCCCCTCAACGAACACGATCGCGACGCGTTGCTCGCGCCGTTGCACGATCTCATCGCCAACGACCGCTTCTGGAGCCACACGCTCGACGGACTGGCCGTGCTGCGCGCACCGGATTTCTTCAAGGTCTACAAACTCCAGCGCGCCGTGCCCACGCGCACCATCGTCGCCGACAGCTTTCATATCAAGCCGTTGCTGCGCGTGCTGCAGTCCGCCGATCGCTTTGAAGTCCTGGCGATCACGCGCGAGCACGTCCGCCTCTTTCAGGGCAATCGCGATGCGCTCGACGAAGTCGAACTCGACGCCGCCGTGCCGCGCTCCCTCACCGACGCGCTGGGCGACGAGTTGACCGAGCCGCATTCTGCGGCACGCGCCGTCACCGCCTCGAGCTTTGGTGGGTCGGGGACTGCGGTGCACTACGGCAGCGGCTCCAAGAGCGACGAAATCGACAAGGACACGGAGCGTTTCTTCCGTGTCGTCGATCGCGCGATCATCGACAGTCACTCCAAGACGTCCGCCCGCCCGCTCGTGCTCGCCGCGCTGCCGGAGTACCACGCCGCCTTTCGCGAAACGAGCCACAACCCGCATCTCGTCGAGCAGGCGATCGCGGGCAACCCGGATGCGCTTTCTGTCGACGAACTGCGCGCGCGCGCCTGGGAGATCGTCGGGCCAACCTTCGAAACGCGTTTGCAGGGATTGGTCGACGAGTACAAGTCCGGTCTGCCGCGCGCCCTGGCCTCCGATGATCTCGCCGCCGTGGCGCTGGCCGCGCTGGGCGGTCGCGTGAAAACGCTCTTGGTCGATGCCGACCGCACGGTTGCCGGCTCGGTCGATCACGCCACGGGTCGAGTCACGCTGGGCGAGCTCGACAATGCGCACACCGACGATGTGGTGGACGACCTGGCCGAACTCACGCTCCGTATGGGCGGCGATGTGGTGGTGGTGCCTCGCGATAGAATGCCGAGCATAACGGGGGTGGCGGCGAGTTATCGGTTCTGAGGGGGAAAGGGGGGGACGGACGACTCGGTACTGAGTATTGCGTGAGAGTGGGGAGTAGCCAGAACGGACTACGCAGTACTGCGTGAGAGTGGGGAGTAGCCGGTACGGATCCCGCGCGGGAGCCGGGAAAAACAGCTACTACCTACTCCACACTTCTACTCACGACTCAGTACTGCGCGGTCCCCCATCGTCCCCCATCGTCCCCCTCATCCCTCTCCGCTCAGCGCTCTCCTCCCCAGCGCCGCCGGTGCCGCTACCCTCCCACTCGCCCCGGCCAGCACCAGCAGGGTGAGCAGATACGGCACGGCCAGAAACAGTTGGTACGGGATGTTCTGCCAGCCCATGGCCTGGAACAGCGTCTGCAGCGAGTTGGCGCCGCCGAATAGCATTGCGGCGGCAGCCACTCCCAGCGGTTTCCACCGGCCCAGCACGACAATGGCGATTGCGATGAAACCGCGGCCGGCAGACATCCCTTCCACGAACGTCCCCGCCTGCGCCAGCACCAGCGTAGCGCCCGCCAGCCCGGCCATGGCGCCGGCAAAGAGCACCGCCTCCAATTGCACGCGCCGCGGGCGAACTCCTGCCGCAATCGCCGCCGGTGGCTGCTCGCCGACCGCACGCAGCGCGAGTCCGGCCTGCGTACGCATGAGCCACCAGGCGCAGAGTGGCACGAGCAAGTACAGCGCGTAGGTGACCAGCGGCTGCGCAAAAAGCGCCCGCCCGACCAGCGGGAGCGCCGAGAGGCCCGGCACCGGCACCACGCCCACCGTCGGAATGGAGAGCGCCACGCCGTCCGCGCCGTACACGGTTCGGTAGAGGGTGCCGGTGAGGCCCAGCGAGAGCAACGTGATCGCCGTGCCGGTGATGATCTGGTCGGCGCGCATCCAGACGGTGAAGAGCGCGAAGATCATGGCGATGACCACGCCGGCCACCGCGCCCGCGACAAACCCCGCGCCGGCACCGGCCACCCCCGCCGCCACCGTGGCGCCCAGCGCGCCGCAGATGATCGAGCCCTCGAGCCCGATGTTGATCACGCCGGCCCGCTCGCTGATGCACTCTCCCAGCGCGGCCAGGGCGAGCGGCGTCGCGGTCCGCACGCTGGCTTCCAGAAAGCCCGAGGCGCCTTCGAGTCCCGACGTCATGTCGTCGACTCCGCGCGGGCCGCCGACCGCGATTGCCATTGGTCCGCGGCGACGACCAGCAGAATGAGTGTGGCCTCCACGACGGACACAACCACGTTCGGTACGCCCGCGTCGCGCTGCATGGCGTTGGCGCCGGCCTGCAGTGCACCGAAGAGCACCGCGGTGACCAACACGCCCAGCGGATGCAACCGCGCCAACAGTGCCACGGCGATGGCGGTGAAGCCGTAGCCCGGCGAAAAGTTGTCGTACAAAGCGTAGGTGACGCCGGTGTACTCCACCGCGCCCGCCAATCCAGCCAACGCGCCGCTCGCAATGAATGCGGTCATGACCGTGCGTCCGACACGCACCCGACCGGCACTGGCCGCCGCCGCGGCGTTGAGCCCCACGGCGCGCAGCCGAAAGCCGCCCGCGGTCTCCTTGAGCCACCACCAGACGCCTACTGCCAGCGCGATCGTCAGCAGCACACCGACATGTAGTCGCGTTCCGTCAATGAGCACCGGCAAATGCAGCGCGTCCGGCAACGAGGCGGACTGCGGGTTGATGCGCATGGGTTCCTGCAGCGGACCGCGCACCAGCCACCCGACGAGATACTGCGCCAGAAAGTTGAGCATGATGGTGCTGATCACTTCCAGCACACCAAAACGCTGCCGCAGGTACGCCGCGATCACGGCCCACGCGCCACCCGCCGCCGCGCCGACCACGAGCATGGACACGAGCACGATCGGTGCAGGCGCCGCGCCCATGACAGCGGCCAACCCCGCGCCGGTGGCCGCGCCCACCAGCAACTGTCCCTCGGCTCCGACATTCAGAATGCCGGCGCGAAAGGCCAGCGCCACCGCCAACCCGGCCAGGGCCAGCGGCACGGCGCGTACCAGCGTGGCCGACGTAATCGCGTACCACGAGCCAAACGCGCCGCGCCCCAATGCCGCCAACGCCGCGCCCGCGTCATGCCCGGTCGCCAGCAGCAGCAGCACAAGCACCACCAGTGCCGCGACGGCCAACGCGAACGACCGCACCACCAACGACACGACGCCCGAGGCGCGCCCAGCCGACGGTGTAATCGCCAACTGATCGGCAGGCGTGCCAGCCGCGTTCAGCATGCGCGCGTACTCACGCGGTCGCGCATGCGCGCGCTGCTCCGCCGACTCGTGCTGTCGTTCATGCGCTGAGCATGGCGCGCCCGACCAGGTCGCGGTCGCGCGCCGTTTCGGTCAGCACGCCGTTGTGCATCGCGTACACCCGATCGGCGAGGAGCAGCAGTTCATCGAGATCGCTCGAATACAACACCACGGCGGCCCCACCATCACGCGCGGCACGCAACGCGTCCCGCACGGCGGCAGTCGCACGAAAGTCGAGCCCGCGCGATGGATTCTCCACGACCAACGCGGTTGGCGCCTCACGCAGTTCACGCCCCAGCACGAGCTTCTGCTGATTGCCTCCGGACAGCGCCCGCGCCAGCAACCCGGTCGATCCGTTGCGCACTTTATAGTCGCGCACGATCTCGACGGTCGCCGCACGCAGCGCACTCCACGGCATGCGCCCGCGCCGAGCGCCGGCATCACGCAGCGCGATGTTCTCGAGCAACGTGGCATCCAACAACAACGCCTCGCGATGACGATCCTCCGGCACGAACCCCACGGTCGTCGGACGCGTCAACGTTCCAGACACGGGCTCCGCACGACCCGCCAGCACGCGCAACAACTCGTGCTGCCCCTCACCCTCCACGGCCGCAATCCCGACAATCTCACCGGCCCGCACATACATGCTCGCGCCACGCACCCGCTCCACCCCCCGCACATCGCGCACATGAATGCGCTCGGCGTTCAGCACGGTCGCACGCTCGCGCGCCACGATCGGCGCTCCGGAGCCGGATGACGCCGCCACGATCGGCGCTCCGGAGCCGGATGACGCCGCCGCCGATCCGCGCTCGGTCAGCAGGGTGCGCAGCAAAGCGTCGATGTCGTCGTTGATGGCGACGCCACCCCCGCTGCGGCTTGCACTCCCGCTCGCATTCCCGCTCATGGTGCCGAGCGAACTGCGACTGCGGTGGTCGACGGGCTTGCGGTCGATGCCGGTCTCCTCGCTTCCCAACATCGCGTCCGCCAGTCCTGCTTCGTCCGTGTCGGACGCGCGGCGTGTGTACACGGTGCGTCCGCGACGCAGCACGGTCACGTCGTCGGCAATGGCGATCGCGTCGCGCAACTTGTGCGTGATCAACACGACGGCGTTCCCCGCATCGGCGTGCGCACGGATCCACTGCAACAGCTCCGTCGACTCGGCGGGGGCCAGCACCGCGGTCGGCTCATCGAGAATGAGCAGCGACACATCGCGCGCGAGTGCCTTGACGATCTCGCACCGTTGCTGCGCACCCACCGGCAACGTGCCCACGATTGCGTCCGGGTCGAGCGACAAACCGGCCCGGGTGGCCACGTCACGCACGCGTGCCGCGGCAGCGCGCGGGTCGAACAGCCCTCGTCCACCCAGCGCCACGTTTTCGGAGACGGTCATGGCCGGCACCAGCGTGAAGTGCTGATGCACCATCCCGACGCCCAGCGACAGCGCCACGGCGGGCGACGCGATGGTACGCGTAACGCCCTGCAATCGAATGGTCCCGTCGTCGGGTTGCAGCAGGCCGAACGCCACGCGCATGAGTGTCGTCTTGCCGGCACCGTTCTCGCCCAATACGGCGTGCACGGTACCGCGTCGCACCCGCAACGACGCACGATCCAGCGCCACCACGCTCCCGAACCGACGCGTCACCCCTTCAAGCGAGAGGACGACGTCTCCCGCCGCTTCGTCGGTCACGAGCCCGTTGGCAAATGCAGAAAGGACCACGGCACCCCGAACCGCGCTTCGATCCACGCGCCGACTGCCTGCACACCAAGCGTCTCGGTGGCGTAGTGCCCGGCGTAGATGACGCAGAGATCGTGCTCGATCGCCTCGACGGTGGTGTGGTGCGGCCCCTCACCAACGATGAGCGTATCGACGCCGCGCTCGCGCGCTTCACGCAACGAGTCACTCGTGGCACCGCCACCGCTGCAAATGGCCCACCGCTTGGTGACGCGACCGTTCACGGGAATGCTGGTGCGCACCGACCCGCCGTAGCGCGCGGCGTACGCCTGCACGCGGGTGAGGAGCTGCGACGTGGGTTCGTTCGATTCACCGGCCACGCCGATCTCGATGCCCTTGTAGCGCGAGAAGCCGGCGCTCACGGTCAACGACAACACATCGGCCAGCCGCGCGTTGTTGCCCAGCGTCGCGTGCAAGTCGAGCGGCAAATGCGACGCGTACACGGCAATCCCGTTCGCGAACAGCGAGCGGTACTTGTCGTACGTCACGCCGACCATGGGTTGCACCCCGCTCCAAAACAACCCGTGGTGCACGACGAGCAGATCGGCGCCGCTGATGGCTGCCTCCGCAATCGCCGCACGCGACGCATCCACGGCCACGGCCACCCGCGTCACACGGCCGCGATTGGCCATCTGCAATCCGTTCACCGCGCCGGAATAGTCGGGGATCTCGAACGTGCGCAATTCCGCGTCGAGCGCCGCCACGACCTCGGACAACGCGACGCCCTCGTGCGCGGGCGGCGCGTCCGCAGCATCGGGCGTGATCACATCGGGAACGCGCACGGCAACTCAGGGCGTGGGTGGAGTGACGGGCTTGGCGCTGTCGGAGCCTTTGAGCAGATCGTCGAGTGCATGAAACGATCCGGCGCGGAGCAGAGTGCCCACGGAATCCGCCGCCGCACGCGCATCGGCGGGAATGCGCGCCTGCATGGCTGGCTCCGGATTGAGCACGAGTCGCACGACGTCTTCCTTCACACCCAGGTTGATGACCCGACCCTGAAACGTGCCGGCCTTGATCTCGCGCGCGATGAGCATGAACGCCTTGCGCTGGTCGATCACGACACTGCCCACGATCACATCAGGGGCGACATCGTTCTGGTCGGCATTGGTGCCGAACGCCAGCACCTTCTTTTCGCGGGCCGCCTGAAAAATGCCCAGCCCGGCCGCGTCGGCGTTCTGAAACAACACGTCTGCACCGCGCGCGATCTGGGCAAGCGCCTGCTCCTTGCCGGCGCTCACATCATCCCAATTGCCGATGTACGACGTCAGCACCCGCACCTTCGGATTGACGGCCCTGGCACCCAACTCAAATGCCGCAAAGCTCGCCTTCACCGGCGGGAGCTCCGTGCCGGCAATCAGCCCGATGGTGTTGGACGTGGTCATACGACCGGCAATCATCCCGGCCTGATACGAGGCCTCCTCGAACATGAAGCTCACGCCCGCCAGATTGGGTCCGGTCACACGCCCCGACGTCACCACATACGTGGTCTTCGGATAGCTCGGCGCGACTCGACTGGCCGCATCCTGAAATTCAAAGCCGTGCCCGACGACCATGCTGTACCCCTCCGCGCCATACTGCCGGAAATTCTCCTCGAACTCCGCCGGGGTCTTGGTCTGGATATGTGAGATCTCCGCGCCCAACGAGTCGCGGATGGCGACCAGCCCTTCGTAGGCGCTGCCATTCCACGACTTGTCGGAGATCGGTCCGGGCGTGAGCAAGGCCACCCGGAATCGTGTGGAGTCCGCGCCCGCAGCACCCTTCGCCCCGTCGCCGCTGGCGCAGGCGGTCGCCACGACCATCACAAAAGCTGCGACGACTCCACGGAGAAAAGACAGTTTGCCGGGTCTAATGTGGTTATGGCGCATGTATGTCCTTATGCTGGCGGTATAAGGGCTAATGTATGAACTAGTCTTCGAGCGAGACGCCAAGCATGCTGAGCACGCGCTCGAGGTCATCGTTGGAGAAGAACGCAATTCGCACCTCGCCGCGATCCCGACTGGTGAGGTGGAGCGAGACGCCTGTCTGGAGCTTCCGGCGCAGCAGTTCTTCGATGCGGCGCACTTCGGCGGCGGAGGTGCCGGCGGGTGTGACTGGCGCGCTGGCGGCTTCCGATTTCTTGGCGTGCTTGGACGACGCCGGTCGTGCGGCTTGGACGCGGCGTTCGACTTCGCGGACGGACATGCCACCAGAGGCGACTTCGCGGGCGAGGTCGGTGATGGCGTGTTCGGTGCCCAGTCCGAGCATGGCGCGGGCATGTCCGGCGGAGATCTGTTTGTCCTGCAGGAGTCGTCGGACGGCGGCCGGGAGTTGGAGCAGGCGGAGTGCGTTGGCAACGGTCGACCGGTCTTTGCCGACGACATCGGCGACTTCCTGCTGCGACAGGGCGAACTCGTCCATGAGTCGCTGGTAGCCATCGGCTTCTTCGATCGGGTCGAGATCAGCGCGCTGGAGATTCTCGACCATGGCCAGGGTGAGGGCCGCGCGATCGTCTGTGGGCCGGACGACGGCGGCGATCTCGGTCCAGCCCAATCGCGTCGCGGCGCGGAAGCGGCGTTCCCCGGCGATGAGTTCGTATCCGTGTCCGTTTGGCGCGGGTCTGACCGTGACCGGCTGCAAGAGTCCGTTCACGCGCAGGCTGGCTTCGAGGTCCGCCAGTTCTTCGGGGCGGAACTCGCGTCTGGGCTGGTACGGATTCGGGCGGATCTGCGCGATGGGGAGTGTCTGAAGCGCGCTGGGCGGGGCGGCCGGTTCCGTGGCGGGCGCGCTCCCGTCTCTGGCACCGCTTGCCGAGTCGGCGCGCGGAGGATCTTTGCGGGCGAGCAGGGCGTCGAGTCCGCGGCCGAGTCGTCTGGGGGTTTCCGGAGGCACCATGGAGTACGCGAGAAAAGGCGAGCTGAGAGCGGGAAGCGGAGGTAAGGCGGCGAGCGGTTGTACAGTGCTGGACGCGGTACGTCGTTGCGCGGTGCGCGCTGCGTAGTCGCGCCGTGCGTCGTGGACGCAGCGCTCAGCTTTCTGAGGGTGCCGGTGCGGGCGTGGTGGCGAGGCGATGCAGGCGTTGTTGATCGCGCTCGAGCAGTTCGCGCGCGACGGCCATGTAGGCTTGCGCGCCGACCGATGCGACGTCGTACACCACGATCGGCTTTCCGAAGCTGGGGGCTTCGGCGAGGCGGATATTTCGCGGGATCACCGTCGGAAAGACGCGGTCCCCGAAGTGCTCGCGCGCATCGGAGGCGACCTGTCGGGAGAGATTGAGTCGGGCGTCGTACATCGTGAGGAGCACGCCGTCGACTTCGAGCGTGGGGTTGAGGGCGTCCTGGACCCGCTGGACCGTGCCCAGGAGCTGGCTCAGTCCTTCGAGCGCGTAGTACTCGCACTGGAGCGGGATGAGGATGGCGTCAGCCGCCACGAGCATGTTCAGCGTGATCAACCCCAGCGACGGCGGGCAGTCGATCAGGATATAGTCGTAGCGGTCGCGGACCGGGGCGAGCGCTGATCGCATCCGGATCCCGCGTTCGGGATCGTCGACCAGTTCGACTTCCGCGCCGGCCAGGTCGGGCGTGGCCGGCAGGACATCGAGATGCCGGAAGTGCACCTGCCGAATGATCGCGTCGTCGAGTGATCGTTCGCCGATGAGCACGTCGTAGGTGGTCGCGTCGAAGTCACTGCGCGCGAGTCCGCAGCCACTGGTGGCGTTCCCTTGCGGGTCTGCATCGATGAGGAGCGTACGCTGCTCTGCGACCGCGAGTGAGGCGGCGAGATTGACGGCTGTCGTTGTCTTACCGACGCCGCCCTTCTGATTGGCGATTGCGAGGATGCGTGCCACGGTTCGGTGCAGGGGGTTCGCTGGGAGGCGGGAAGTATAGGGCGGCCCGTACCATTGGACCATGCCGAAATCGTTCCGTCGGGGCGATTTCGCCGTGATTTTGGCGTGGAAATGGACAAAGCCTCCCGTTTCACGTGAAACGGGAGGCTTGGGTTGTCAGGTGCGTCGCTGATTCGGTTGTTCGGTCAGGATTCGCTGGACACGATCACGGCGTTTCACGTGGAACAGTTGCCCACACGGTCCCGTCGGCGTGCCCTCTATCGCGCCTTTTCGAACCGCCAACGGGTGGAGACGGAGATGGCGACGGTGGTGGTTCCTTCGCTGAGCGGCGTGGGGGTGGCATCGGCGGACGCCATCTTGGCCATGGCCATCATGGGACGGGCTTCCGGGCGCTCATACTCGTTCACGGAGATCTCGAGCAGTTCCGCGATCTGCCCACCGGCGGCTCTGGCGGCGACATCGGCTTGGCGACGCGCAGACGTCACGGCGAGGGTCAGGGCAGAGTCACGGGCGGCGGCAGCCTCTTTCACGAGAAAGTCGAGTCCCGCCACGCGGTTGGCGCCGTTCTTCAGGCCGGCGTCAATGATGCCACCGGCTTGCTCGAGCTTGTCGGTCTCGACCTGGACGATGTTGCTCACGCGGTAGCCGTCGAGCACGACCCGCTTCTCTTTCTCGTCGTACCGTTGGACGGGCATGACGGTGTAGTTGAGCGTGGAGATGGCGGCGGCGGGCACGCCAAGCGCCCGGATGGCGGCGAGGATGGCGGTCTGCTTCTTGTTGTTTTCGGACGCGGCAGCGGCAGCGGTGCGCGCCTGGGTTTCGACGCCCACTTGCACGCGGGCACGATCGGGGGCGACCTGGACTTCGCCGCGGGCCTGCACGGTGATTTGCGGTGGGGTTGGTGGCATGGTCTGGGCGGTGGCAGCGGTGCTGAGCGCGCCGCTCAGGGCGACGAGCGTGACGGCGCGGAGGCCGACGGTGCGAAGTGCGCGCGCGGATGCGGCAGCGCCTGCGGCGGCGGATGCGGACAATGGACGGGCCATTTGTTCTCCTATGGACGAGTGTGGCGTGATGGCGTGTAGGGCCAGCAGCGGCGGTGCAGCGCGAAGCGAGTCGCGCACCTGTCGGTGCTGGCTACAGAGAGACCCCGTGTCAGGGACAAAGTTCGTCTGGGGGGGTAGTCGAGCGGGTAGTACGTTGGAATCCACAATTCGCATCTATCTCCACATCATCAATACAGTATAATGACATTATCGAACCACTATAGTCGCTTCTATTCTTAACATGATCGCTATTCCGTTGTTTCACGATCGGCGCGACGTGCGCGTTCCAGTTCCCAGACGAGGTTCTGGAGATCGGCCGGACTGATGCCCGGGATGGTGCCGGCCTGCGCCATGGTTGCGGGGCGGAGGGCGGCGAGCTTCTGGCGCGCTTCCATGGAGAGGGTGAGCATGGCGCCGTAGTCGAGGGTGGGCGCCAGGGCAATGTGGCCCAGCGTTCGCAGCTTGTTCGCGCGCGAACGTTCTTTCAGGAAGTAGCCTTCGTACTTGATCTCGAGTTCGGCGCCAATCACGGCGTCGCGCGGGAGATCGGCGCCCACGCCGGCGGCGTCGAAGAGGGATTGCAGCGACACGCCTTGGCGCCGCACCAGTTCGACGGCGCGTACGGCGTGTGCGAGCGGTGACGACGGAATGGCGGCGAGTACGGGGTCGGCGATTTCGGGGCGCATGCTCGTCGATTCGGCGAGCGTGTGTGCGTTCCGCACGGCCAGTAGCCGATGTTCGGCGTGGCGTTGTTCGTCGGGCGTGAGCAGCTGCGCGTGCAGCGCGATGTCGGCGAGCCGAGAGAGTGCGTTGTCCTGACGAACGGTGAGCCGGAATTCGCTGCGCGACGTGAACAGGCGATACGGCTCATCGACGCCGCGCGTGACGAGATCATCGACCAACACACCGATGTAGCTCGATTCTCTGCCGAGGATGATTGGATCGCGCTGGAGCACGGAGCGTGCGGCGTTCAGTCCGGCGACGACGCCTTGTCCTGCGGCTTCTTCGTAGCCGGTGGTGCCATTCACCTGACCGGCGAACCAGAGCCCGTGTACCGCGCGCGACTGCAGTGTCGCGTCGA